>CAJGCJ010000022.1 GCA_904501775.1 uncultured Bacteroidaceae bacterium
TACAAACTTGCCAATACCGAGGAGTGATTTATGAAACTTATCTATAGAATAACCATACGCCTTGCGCTTATCCTTCTGCCCATAATCACTTTGTGGGCTGTGATATTCTATTATACAATGGTTGCCGAAATAAACGATGAGTCGGACGACAGCCTTGTCGAGTATGCCGAGACGATAATAAGGCGCCATTTGTCGGGACGCGAGCTGCCTACACTCAATAGCGGCTCGAATAACAGTTACACCATCGTGCGTCTCGATTCACATGATGCCAATGAGCCTTTCATGACTTTCCACGACGAAATGGTATATATTCCCGAGCAAGAGGATACTGAGCCGGCCCGCGTAATGACGACAGTCTTCATGGATGAAGAGGAGAACTATTACCGTCTGCAGGTGGCTATGCCTACATTTGAGCGCGATGACCTTATAAGTGCCATCTTCTGGTATGTCGTGGTGCTATATCTGTTGTTGGTGCTTGTTATTCTTGTAACCACAACAATAATATTCTATCATAACATGAAGCCGCTTTACAGGCTTCTTGCATGGTTCGACAGTTATGTTCCCGGAAAGAAACATGTTGCCGCTCCCGACTCGCAGGTGCTTGAGTTCCATAAATTGAGTGTGGCTGCCCGGCAGGCTGTTGAGCGTGCCGAGGTATATCTTGACCAACAGAAACAGTTCATAGGTAACGCTTCGCACGAGCTTCAGACTCCGCTTGCTGTCATAGGAAACCGAATTGAGTGGCTTATCGACAACACTTCGCTGCAAGAGGAACAGTATGTCGAGCTCTCAAAAATACAACACTCGGTTGCAGCAATGGTACGTCTGAACAGAACATTGTTGCTGCTTACCAAAATAGACAATGGGTTGTTCCCCGAGGTATCTAACATTGATCTGGTGGCTTTGATAAAGGATGAGTTGGAGCAGTTTGGCGAGGTGTATTCCCACAAGGGCATCGGCTGCACAGCAGAACTTCCCCGGTCTTGCGTTGTGGAGATAAACGAGTCGTTGGCCAAGGTGCTTGTAGGTAATCTTATAAAGAACGCCTTTGTGCACTCGGCTTCAGAGTGCGAGGTGCGTGTGGTGCTCAATAATAACCGTCTTCAAGTCTCGAACAAGGGTGATGAGGCTCTTGACCCCGAACTTGTCTTCAACCGTTTCTACCACAAGGGCGGTCCGTCGTCTACAGGTCTTGGCCTTGCTTTGGTAAAGTCAATCTGCCGATACTATAATTACAAGGTGTCTTACAGCTACATGGAAGGATGTCATAACTTTACTGTTGAATGGTAGGTTAAGGGTTATCGTTCAACTATTTCTATGCGCAGGCTGTCATCGTTGCACCTTTGACGCATCCATTGGCTGATTTGCTTACGGGTGCGGCTGTCTACAGGCTCTATGCTCTGTATTTGTGCAAATGACGACGGGGTGCTGCTGCCCCCATTGCTGCTCCAGATATATCCCAAAGCGACATCGGTTATTTGCGGGAAAAGAATCTTTGCTTCAAGGTAGACAAGCGAGTCGAGGTTCCTGTAACGGTCTATACCTGCGATGCTGTCGCGCAGCAACGATGTCTCTTTCTCAAGATTGGCTATCTGCTGTTCGCTCCGTTGGTAGAACTCCTTTATTATGTTATTGCGCATTGATGAGAGCATGATGCTGTCGTGGCTCTCCCCGTCTTGCAGAATGTTCAGTTCTGTTCCTGCGATTTTATATTTTGGAAGTTTCTCCTTTGCAATCTCAATCTCTACAGGTTGGATATAATCACCGATAAAAACGGCACTTATACGGCGCTGTTTATAGTCGATCTCCTTCTCTATAATGTATGTGCCGGGGAATTTGAGCTCTTCTATTACGAAGCGTTCAGCGTTCTGCATGTATATGGTCTTGCAAAGAATGTTGTAGGTTAGAAACAGTGAAGGCAGCAGCGTAACTATGGATATTATAATAAGTGTGCGCCGCACCTTCTTCTCACGCTCCTTGTCGGCAAATACCTTTTGTGAGAAGTTAAACATCTTTACGCTGACGAATGTGGATATTGCAATGAATACCGAGTTTATGAAGAACAGATAGAGTGCCCCAAGCGAATAGAGCCAATTGCCTGTTGCGATGCCGAACCCGACTGTACAGAGTGGCGGCAACAAGGCTGTTGATATAGCCACGCCTACAATTACTTGTGTGTGGCTGCCTATTGTGCTGAGTGCGAGAAAACCGGCTCCACCACCTATAAATGCTATTATAACATCGTACAAGGTGGGTGAAGAACGTGCCAGCAATTCCGACTGGGCTTCGTTCAATGGCGAGAGCCAAAAGAAGAACGAGGCGGCAATGATGGCAAATAGTGATGCTATTAAAAGATTGCGCATCGAACGCTTCATCAGTTCCATGTCATTTATGCCTACAGCAAGCCCTGTGCCTATTATGGGTCCCATGAGCGGAGATATCAGCATCGCTCCTATTATAAGATGCAAAGAGTTTATGTTTAATCCAATCGATGCTATTAAGACAGCTATTATAAGTATCCAAAGATTAACCCCTCGGAACTCAACAGCTCGTTTTACATTCTCAATAACCGTTGTCTCGTTCTCTTTATCGGGGGTAAGGTCGAGGTGTTCTTTTAACTTGTTGTATATACCAAACGGGCTATTCATCTTAGTGTCTCTTGCTAAAGTGTGGTTTTTGCCTCACTTGAAGAAACGCTTTAATATGGGAATCTGTTTAACAGGTAAATCATTCTTAACAAAATAGCCGATATAGACAAGAATGAGCAGAGTGTTGAAACTCAAATGCAAAACATTGTCTTCTATGGGAACAAGTTGCGATACAGCCCAAAGAACAGCTGCAAGCGCTACATATCCGAATATGCTCTTAAGGTCATAGGCTATTGGGTTTCTCTTCTGTCCCACAAAATAAGAGAGCAGCATTGCAACCGAGAATCCGATCAGCGAGGCTATGGCACAAGCATAATATCCATATTCGGGTACAAACAGGATATTTATTACGAAAAGCATTGCACAGCCGGCTGTTGAGAATATTGCTCCCCACCATGTCTCGTCGTTCAGCTTATACCAGTTTGACAGATTTTGGTATATGCCCATTATAATCTCGGCTATCATTACAATGGGTACTACTTTGAGTCCTATCCAATAGTCGGGAGCTATTATATGGCGTAGAATATCCATGTAGAATACTACGGCAAGAAAGGCAAGCAGCGCAATAGCTATAAAATATTTCATTGCAATAGCCTGATACTCCTTGCTCTCTTTTCCGTTGCCCATCTTGAATACAATTGGTTCGTAGGCATATTTGAAGGCCTGTATCAGCATGGCCATAATGGCTGCAATCTTGACGACAGCTCCATATACACTTAACTCGACCTTGCCCTGCTCACCGGGTACAAGCATGGTGTATATGATTTTGTCGGCATGCAGGTTAAGTATTCCGGCAAGTCCTAACAGCAGTATTGGCCATGAGTAGGCAAGCATCTCCTTGA
Organism: uncultured Bacteroidaceae bacterium; assembly: GCA_904501775.1. Taxonomy (GTDB): domain Bacteria; phylum Bacteroidota; class Bacteroidia; order Bacteroidales; family Bacteroidaceae; genus HGM04593. The sequence goes on from CAJGCJ010000022.1 coordinate 3,491, forward strand.
GCAGTTTCCTGTCTGCCGTAAAGCGGAATATCTTGAGCTCAGGAATGAAAAAGAGTGTTATTGTTGCTGTACAGATGAGGTTTATGAGGAATATGTAATAGGCTTGATTGTCGGGGTCATAGAACTCTCCTATGAGCGAGGGGTTGTTCCGGTACAGATATGGCATCAACAAAAAGGCTACAAGGTTGAGTGCAATGCTCATTCCAATGAAAAGCAGTTTTAGCGATGCGAACTTTATCGGGCGTTTCTTGAAGCGCAGGTAGGTGAAAATTATCGCCTGAACGGCATCGAGCGATATCACCACTGACATCATTGTTACAAACTCGGGGTGCTGTGAGTAGCCCAGTGCCTGTGATATGCTGTCGATGTTGCTGAATATGGATACAAGGAACAGCACGCATATTGCTGCAACCACCTGCAGCGACATTGAAAACACTTTGGGAAGGTTGTTTTCGTATTTGCCGGCAAAACGCATGAAGGTTGTCTCGAATCCGAATGTAAGGATTACGAGAATGAGTGCGGTCCATGCGTATATGTTTGTCACTATGCCATAGTTTCCCGACTCTGCTGTCATTGAATAGGAGTAGAGCGGAACCAGCAGATAGTTTAGAAAACGGCCCACAATGCTGCTCAGGCCATATATGACGGTGTCTTTGAATAAAGATTGCAGTTTTGGCATAGTGCTTTTCTTTTTTAGAACAGTGTGCCTGCGTCGTTTCCGTATCTGCTTCGTCCCAAGTGCTTGTAGGCGAGGTCGGTAACTTCGCGTCCACGAGGTGTTCGTTTCAGGAATCCTTCCTTGATAAGATATGGCTCATACACCTCTTCTATTGTGCCGGCATCTTCGCTGAGGGCTGTTGCTATAGTGCCTATTCCCACAGGTCCTCCTTTGAACTTGTCGATGATTGTACAAAGTATCTTGTTGTCAATCTCGTCGAGTCCGTAGCGGTCGATGTTAAGAGCCTCGAGCGCCATCTTGGCAATGGCGTTTGTTATGTGTCCGTTGCCCATCACCTGTGCAAAGTCGCGCACGCGGCGCAGCAGGGCATTGGCAATACGTGGCGTTCCTCGGCTTCGGCGTGCAATTTCGTATGCGGCCTCCTCGTCAAATGTTACGCGCAGTATGTGGGCCGAGCGTGCGATGATGCCTGCCAGAGTCTTGCTGTCGTAGTATTCGAGGTGCATGTTTATGCCGAAACGGGCACGCAACGGTGCGGTGAGCAATCCACTGCGTGTGGTAGCACCTATAAGGGTGAACGGATTAAGGTCTATCTGTATCGAGCGCGCCGATGGTCCCTTGTCAATGAGAATGTCTATGCGATAGTCCTCCATTGCCGAATAAAGATACTCTTCGACAATGGGCGAGAGACGGTGTATCTCGTCAATGAAGAGCACATCGTTCGGCTCCAATGAAGTGAGTATTCCTGCAAGGTCGCCGGGCTTGTCGAGTACGGGGCCCGAGGTTACTTTGAAGCCTACGCCAAGTTCGTTGGCAATGATGTTGCTCAAGGTTGTTTTTCCCAGTCCGGGAGGACCGTGCAACAGCACGTGGTCGAGTGACTCGCCACGCATCTTGGCAGCCTGTACAAAGATGCTGAGATTGCTTACGACCTTCTCCTGTCCACTGAAGTCGTGGAAGGCAAGCGGGCGTAATGCATTTTCAAACTCCTTGTCGCTATGTTTGCCGCGAATATCAAATTCTGCGCTCATGTATCAGTTTTAAGTTTTATCTGCGAAGATACAACAAAGAAACGAAAATGAATACGAAATATAGAAAGATTGTGCTCTCTCTGTTTTAGATTCCTGCTTGTTATTTTGATTTGGCAGCACCATTCCATTTAATGTTGCATGTAATTTTTTTTATCAAAAAAATGGTTAATTTTGCGTCATCTACCTAATTGTAATCCTGTACAATCTACACAGTGTGTGTTGTCGGGATTTGGGGTGATTTTTCCGAAAAAGTACATAATGGTTATAGGTAAGGCATGAAACGTGAAGAATTAGCAGAACTGTTGAAGCAGAAAGAGATTGTAGGTGTCGACTTCTCGGGTGAGAGGCTCGAGGGTGTTGACTTTTCGGGATGTCGGCTGGAACGTGTCAGTTTCAAGCAATGCGAACTTGTGCATTGTCGTTTTCGTAAGTCTACAATACTATGGAGTGATTTCAGATATGCCAGAATAGAGAATGGAACATTTGAAGAGGCTGATATTGAGTTCTGCGATTTCTATAGAGCTTTGCTGGATGGAGTTGTTATATTTACTCATAGCAATATCAGGAACTGTAGTTTAAATAAAACCTATTTTGGCGACTCTGCAATAATAAGACGCAGGAATCTTGTTGGCGGTCGTATTCTGCAACAGAATTTCAAAGAGTACGAAAGGTTTCTTACCGAATGGAATCTGTATGGCACGGGTGAGAGAACGAATGATGTAAATATCCGTTCCAATTGGAGCGCAAGTGAGTCTCTGAAAGGACGTTGGGAAGAGGCCGAGGAGATATACAAGAACTTTAATGCCTTGTGGACCGGAAGAGGATTTATTGCGGATGGCAATTGGGCTTATGTAAGGGGCAGACGTATGGAACGCAATCGCATGTTTGCTGAACTTTTCAAGAAAAAAATAAGTGTAGTCCGAAAAGTTGCCAACGTATGGAAAATAGTGACAAATATATTTTCCGATATCCTCTTTGGTTATGGCGAGAGTATGACAAAGATGGTGATCACTTACTTTTTTATTGTATTCCTGTTTGCATGGATGTTCAGTTCCAATGTATCTCTGTTGGAGTATACAATGGCGCTGTCGGTAAGTCTTAAGAATATGGCCGGGATGGATTCGGAAGTGCTTCACAACGTCTCTCCATTTGTGGATTTTCTTAATGTTGTGCAAACGACTGTGGGAATTATCCTTACCGGTATATTCGGCTTTATTTTGGGAAACAAGATTCGTAACCAGTGACAGAGAGCTGTAGTATTCGGTCTTATGTTTGATGTTACTTGACGGTAATCGGCTCTGTTGCCGAGTCCTTTAATGTAATAAGTCCTTCGGGGCCCATATTGAATAGCAAATCGACAATGCTAAGGTTGGGTATAAAGCTGTTGCGCCGGGCAAATACCTGATAATAGGGCACCGTGCTTTTGTATTTGCCGTTTGTAAGCTCTTTTGGCTCGGCTATCTGTCGCAGGTCTGTTATGTTGTTTTTCTCCGTATTTATCGCTGTTTTTTCTGTTATGACGGCTTTGTTGTCGAGTCCTAACAGTTCGCCGACAACATTGTGCAGGCGTATATTGAAATCGAGCAGAAAGCCTCCGCGCTCTTCGTAGAAGTGGGCAAAGTCATCGGCATAGTAGTCGAAGAACGGGCTTTTGCGATAGGCGCTTACAAGTGCGTTCCAGTGCAGATGACGCCAGTTGCCATGCTCGCTTATGCGCACGTCGCGCATTGCTTGGGAGCCGTTATGCTCAATGGGAATAGTCAATGCCTGTACTCCTCTTTCGGTTGCAATGAGGGTGCGGTTGCGGAACGTCTGTTTCACAAAAGGCGAGTCGCCGTCTATTATGATGCCTTCCGCCGAATACAGCTGTATGTACAGTGGAATAGGGGCAAGATATAGTGGGTGTGACAGTATATGCATATCCTGCCCGCTTTATTTTAGGTTGTCAACTGAACGGAAAAGACGGTTCCAACGTATCTTTCCGTTGAACCAGCTACGGTCGCTGTCGAGTGACAACCACACAAAGAGCGGCTTTCCAACGATGTGGTCTTCGGGTACAAAACCCCAATAGCGCGAGTCGGCGCTGTTGTGTCTGTTGTCGCCCATCATCCAATAGTAGTCCATGTTGAATGTGTAGCTGTCGCTCTCTTTTCCGTTGATGAATATCTTGCCGTCCTTAACCTCGAGTGTGTTGCCCTCGTATACGGCTATGGGACGTTCATATATGGGCAGATTCTCGAGTGTGAGTCTTATGCTCTCGCCTCGCTTTGGTATCCATACCGGTCCGTAGTTGTCGGCTGTCCATTTGTGGTGGCTGTTCAGGGGATATAGTCCTCCCGGTTTGCTTTCGCAGGGCTCAATTGAGGCTGTGAGCTTTGTGTAGCTCTTCAGCTTGTCACGAGTGGCATCGGTCAATGGCAGACAGAATAGACCGTTGCCACAGTTGCCGTCGATGATATCCTTCTTGCTTATGCCAAGTTCGTGACGCACTCTCTCGGGGATCGGTGCATTCAGTGTTACCCAATAGTTGAACTGTATGTCGGCTGGTTGCTTCGAGGGTTTGCCGTTGAGCAGAATTGCCTTGTCTTTAATCTGCAGTGTGTCGCCGGGCAGTCCCACACATCGCTTGACGTAGTTCTCGCGTCGGTCGACGGGGCGCCATGTCTTTTCACCGAATATGTGAGGGTTTTTCTCAATGTATTCGCGTCCGGCTGTATAATAAAGGTCATATACGGCACGCTGGCGTTCAATGTCGAGGCTGTCCATGTCGGGCTTATTGGGATAGCGCTCGGCGCCAATGTTGTAGCACATGCTGTAATAATCTATTACTTCGGGGTTTGTGGTGGCGGTGTCTCCTGCAGGATAGTTAAATACCACGATGTCGTTCAGTTCAATCTCCTCGAAGCCGGGAACGCGCTCATAATCCCACTGCACCGCATCGATGTAACTCTTGCCGCCTGTAACGGGCATTGTGTGCTGTGTGAGTGGCATGCTCAAAGGTGTTTGTGGTTTGCGTGGGCCGTAGTTGGCCTTGCTCACAAACAGGTAGTCGCCAACCAGAAGCGATTTCTCGAGTGACGATGTGGGTATTACATAGTTCTGAAAAAAGTACAGGTTTACAAAATATACGGCAACAAGTGCAAAGACGATGGCGTCGACCCAGCTCATGATTGTGCGCAGTGTCTTGCTTTTTGAGTTTTTCCACCATCCCCAAGGAATGAACTTGGTGGTGTAATTGTCTATTATAAAGGGAATTGCCAATGCACCCCACCAGCTTTTAATCCATACGAGGAATAGTATATACAGGGTAAGTGCTATGATAAGCTTAATCCAATCTTTTCGTTCAGGCTTTCTCATTTTTTGTGTATATTTTGTAATTGGGAAACGTCGTGGGTAGACGAATATTGTCCCCGATGTGTTAATTTTTAAAAATTGAACAGGTCTTTCATTCCAAGGAATCCGCTGTTCTCCTTTACATACTCTGCAGCAAGCACTGCACCGAGTGCAAAGCCGCTACGGTTCTTCGCATCGTGAGTGATGGTGATGGAGTCGGCTTCAGAGTCATAACGGATGGTGTGTATACCGGGAACCTCGTCGCGGCGTATTGCGTTGATTTTCAGTTGCTCGGTAGTAGCATCAGCGCCTTTAGTGGTGCTGCCGTCGGGGTTTGTAATGTCGCCCAATATCCAAGAATTCTTGCGGTCGAGGTTCTCTATTATGCCTTCGCCCAATGTTATGGCAGTGCCGCTTGGTGCGTCGAGCTTGTGTATGTGGTGTGTCTCTGTCATCTCTACGCTGTAGTCGGCGAATCGGTTCATTATCTTCGCAAGATAGCGGTTAACTGCCGAAAATATTGCCACTCCAAGGCTGAAATTGCTCGACCAAAAGAGGGTTTTTCCATCTTCGCTGCACATTTTGCGCATCTCTTCTTCGTGGTTGTGAATCCATCCTGTGCTGCCGCTTACAACCTTTACGCCTGCTGCCATTGCATCCTTGCAGTTTTGATAGGCAACAGCAGGTGCGGTGAATTCTATTGCAACATCGGCTGTGGCAAATGCGCTGCCGAATATCTCGTCGCGGTTGTCAAGGTCTATTATCGATACTATCTCGTGACCTCTGCCAAGGGCAATTCTCTCAATTTCTTTGCCCATCTTTCCGTAACCTATAAGTGCTATTTTCATAATGCTTCAAAAAGTTTCAATATTTGTGATATGTAATCCGGTGCGAAGATACAATAATTTTCTCATTCATTTAAACGCTCCATTTAAATAATGCACCCTTTTTGTCTGCATTTCACATCTTTAATTATTAAATTATTTTAAATGGAGTTACCCATGTTTTCGTATCTTTATTGTATCTTTGCCGATTATTGTGCACCCCCCCCCATAGCGCAGGGTGTTTAAAACGACAAACAATAAAACAAGATATTTTTATGGAGAAGAAATTTAAAAGAACTTTGGTTACATCGGCTTTGCCCTACGCAAACGGCCCTGTACACATAGGACACCTTGCCGGCGTATATGTACCCGCCGACATCTATGTGCGTTACCTGCGTCTGAAAGGCGAGGATGTACTCTTCATCGGTGGTAGTGACGAACACGGTGTACCCGTTACACAACGTGCCCGCAAAGAGGGAATCACCCCACAGGATGTAGTAGACCGTTACCACAACATCATCAAGGATAGTTTCGAGGGTTTTGGCATTTCGTTTGACGTATACAGCCGCACAACATCCGAGACTCACCACAAATTTGCATCGGAATTCTTCCGCACGCTCTATGACAACGGCAAACTCGTTGAACAGACTTCAAAGCAGTTCTACGATGTAAAGAACGAAAAATTCCTTACCGACCGCGATGTTGTTGGTGAGTGCCCATACTGCCATAAACAGGCTTATGGAAACCAATGCGAAGAGGGTTGTGGCCGTGCGCTTGAGCCTACAGAGCTCATCAACCCCCGCTCAAAGGAGACCGGCGAAGCGCCTGTACTTAAAGAAACCAAGAACTGGTATCTGCCACTCAATGAATACCAGCAGTGGCTCAAGGAGTGGATTCTTGAGAACCATAAGGAGTGGCGTCCAAACGTATATGGTCAGTGCAAGAGCTGGCTCGACATGGACCTGCAGCCACGCGCCATGACACGCGACCTTGACTGGGGAATCCCTGTGCCCGTAGAGGGGGCAGACGGTAAGGTGCTCTATGTATGGTTTGATGCTCCAATCGGATATATCTCGAATACAAAGGAGCTGTGTGACAAGAATCCCGAAAAACATGGTACATGGGAGCAGTGGTGGCAGAACGAGGAGACACGTCTGGTACATTTCATCGGCAAGGACAATATAGTGTTCCACTGTATCATCTTCCCTGTAATGATGAAGGCTCACGGTAAGTATGTGATGCCCGACAACGTACCGAGCAATGAGTTCCTGAACCTTGAGGACGACAAGATTTCAACATCACGCAACTGGGCTGTGTGGTTGAACGAATATCTCGTTGACTTCCCCGGCAAGCAGGATGTATTGCGCTACGTTCTCACAGCAAACGCGCCCGAGACAAAGGACAATAACTTCACTTGGAAGGATTTCCAAGCCCGTAATAACAACGAGCTTGTTGCCGTATATGGTAATTTTGTAAACCGTGCCCTTGTTCTTACCAAGAAATATTTCGACGGCAAGGTGCCTGCCTGCGGCGATGTCACCGACTACGACAAGGCAATCATTGACGAATTCGTGAATGTAAAGGAGAGAGTAGAGAACCTGCTCGACCAATATAAGTTCCGTGAGGCACAGAAAGAGGCTATGGAGCTTGCACGTATCGGCAACCGTTATCTTGCCGAGACCGAGCCTTGGAAACTTGCCAAGACTGACATGTCCCGCGTAGCGACCATTCTGAACCTCTCATTGCAGTTGGTTGCAAATCTCTCTATCGCATTCGAGCCGTTCCTCCCCTTCAGCAGCAAGAAACTGCGCGCCATGCTCAACTACGAGGAGTTCAGCTGGGAGAATCTCGGCCGCATCGACCTTCTGACTGTTGGTCACGAACTTGGCGAGGTAGGTCTGCTCTTCGAAAAGATTGAGGATGATGCAATACAGGCACAGCTCGACCGTCTTGCAAGAATCAAGAAAGAGAACGAGGCTGCCGCATATAAGGCTAACCCTGTACGCCCCGAATGTACTTTCGATGACTTCCTGAAATTGGATATCCGTGTGGGAACAGTGCTCGAGTGTGCCAAAGTTCCTAAGGCCGATAAGTTGTTGCAGTTCAAGATTGACGACGGTATTGGTACACGAACAATCCTTTCGGGCATAGCAAAGCATTTCAACCCCGATGAGCTGGTGGGCAAGCAGGTGTGCTTTGTTGCAAACTTCCCCCCACGTACAATGCGTGGTATTGTAAGTGAAGGTATGATTCTTAGCGCCGAGGACAATGAGGGCAAGCTCTCGTTGCTCACCGTAGAGCCTAAGGCGAAGCCCGGTAGCGAAGTAAAATAATAGTAGCCGATGAGTAGCGGTTCTGCAGAAAATTTAAAGACTTCTGTCGCCAAAGGTTTTCTTTGGGGAGGCATGAGTAATGCTTTCTGCCAACTGCTTAATCTGTTTTTCGGAATATTTTTGGCACGCATCCTTTCGCCCGAAGATTTCGGGCCTATAGGGATGCTTGCCATTTTTTCGGCTATTGCAGGCTCGCTGCAGGATAGCGGTTTTGTAGCTGCCATAGCCAACAGGAAAGAGGTGTCGCACGACGACTATAATGCGGTCTTCTGGTTCAACGTGCTCATATCGTTTGCAATGTATGCCGCTCTCTTTGTTGCTGCACCGCTCATTGTCGATTTCTTCGACGAGCCATCTTTGTTGTGGCTGTCACGTTATATCTTCCTCGGATTTGTCGTTGCCGGCTTCGGTATTGCCCCGTCGGCCTATCTCTTCCGTAATTTGAAGGTAAAGGAGCGTTCGATGGCGCAGATACTCTCCATTGTCGTTTCGGGAAACGTCGGCATTCTTATGGCAATGAATGGCTACTCATTCTGGGGAATTGCAACGCAGAGTATTCTGTTTGTGCTTGTTCGTTCCGTTGTCTGCTGGTGCTATACGCCGTGGCGTCCAAGCATCAGGGTTTGTTTTGCCCCCCTGCGCTATCTGTTCGCATTCAGCTACCGTCTGCTCATAACCAATATCTTCCTGCGAATAAACTGGAATATATTCTCATTTATTCTTGGTGGAAACAATCGCCTCTACAGCAAGGTGGATGTCGGAAACTACACCAAGGCTGCCGAGTGGATGACTATGGGTGCCGAGACTGTAAACGGAATGGTAAACGGCCTTGCACAGCCGGTGTTGGCAAAGGTTGCCGACGATGATGAACGGCAATTGCGCGTCTTCCGCAAGATGCTGCGTTTTACGGCATTCGTCTCTTTCCCCTTGTTGCTTGGACTGTCGCTTGTGGCCCCCCAGATTATAGTGATTGCCATTACCGACAAATGGATTGAGAGTGCCTATATGCTGCGCATACTTGCAGTGTGGGGTGCCTTTATGCCTATTCAGTCGATGTTTACCAACCTTATGGTAAGTCGTGGTAAATCGAATATCTACATGTGGAGTACTATGGTACAGGGAATAATAGTCCTGTTGCTGCTTGTTGTGGTGTCGCCGTTGGGCATAAATGGCATGCTGGCAACATATGTGATGTTCAATGTGTTGTGGTTGTTCGTGTGGCGTTTCTTTGCCGGCAGGGAAATTGCTCTCACATTAGGTATGTTCCTGCGCGACATGATGCCTTTTGCCTTGCTCTCTGTCGGAGTCATGTTCCTTACATATTGGCTCACAGCCTCTTTCACCGATGTGTATAACCTGTTCTTCTTGCGTGTAGCCGTGGCGGCTCTTCTTTATGTAGGAGTGCTGATCTTGTGCCGTAGCGAGGAACTTGACGAGGTTGTACAGTTTTTGTTTAAGGGTAAACGTAATTTATGATGAAAAAGATTTTATACGATAACCAGATGTTTACCTTCCAGCGTTTTGGAGGCGTGACACGTTATTTTGCCGATTTGATGTTCAATCTGCCGCAAGAGGAGTTTTGCAGCAGCATGCCCATGAAGTTCTGCGAGAACCATTATGCGACCGTGACATACGGGCAGAAATATCATTCCTTATCTTTTCCCAAGAATTACAGAATACGTCGCAGGCTCTATCAGTTTGCAAATATGCAATATGCCTATAAGGCGATAAAGTTCGATGAATTCGATATATTTCATCCTACATACTACGACCCCTATTTCCTGAAGACACTGAAGCGACGCAGCAAGCCTTTCGTGCTGACCATACACGACATGACTTTTGAGCGTTATCCTCAGGATGTACTCATATATGACCGCACTATCCCCCACAAGAAACTGCTTATAGCCGAGGCCGACCATATAATTGCAGTCAGTGAGAATACAAAACGCGATATAGTAGAGCTGCTTGGGGTCTCTCCGGCAAAGATAAGCGTTGTGCATCATGGAATACGCCCGGTTGTTGAGGCTTCGCCTCAGCTTTTCGAACGGTACATATTGTACGTTGGCGAGCGTAAGGGGTATAAGAATTTCTATCCTTGGCTCTCGTCCATAAGACCCCTGCTGATGGCCGACCCCACACTCAAGATAGTGTGTACAGGCAATGCCTTTACTTCGAACGAAATAAAACTCTTTCAGAAGTGGAATGTGACCGATCGTATTCTGCATATATCGGCTGATGATAGAGAGATGGCATCGCTCTACCGCCATGCGCTCTGTTTCGTCTTCCCGTCGCATTACGAGGGATTCGGTATTCCTATCCTCGAAGCCTTTGCCAATGGCTGCCCGGTGTGCCTAAGCAATGCAAGCTGTTTCCCCGAGGTTGCAGGTGATGCCGCACTCTTCTTCAATCCCAATGACGCACAGTCGATGCTCGACACCCTGCGCGAGACTGTCAAGAGCGAGGCGCTGCGCAAGCAGCTCTCTGCAGCCGGACTGGAGCGTATAAAGGATTTCTCGCTGTCAAACATGGTACAACGTACTTGTGAAGTCTACCGTAAACTGTAAATATTGTAATGAAGTTGAGCTTTAGCGAAATAAAACGTCTGTTGCCTATTGCAAAAAGGCGCGTGGCCGCCACTATTGTGCAGTGGGTGCAGCGTATGCTGTCCGATGAGAAAATCATCAGGAATGTCTATAAAACTGATAGCCCAAGGCGTGTGCTCCTGTGTCATCTGCCCGAGGCTTTTGCAAATAAGGTGCAGCCAAAGCACCATTCGAATCTTACCGAGTGCTGTGTAATTGCCCGCTGTTTTCATCGTTTGGGCTATTGTGTCGATTGTACCTCGCGTGCAAAAACGGGAATCGACTACTCGGGCTATGATATTGTGATGGGAATAAACGGCAATGCCTTCTTCAACTCTATTTCGCCCGATGCTTCTGTGCGCCCGTTGCGCATTTTCTATTCCGTAGGTGCCGAGACCTGTTTCAACTATCGCATGACAGCGCTCAGGAACCGCGACTTCTATAACCGTCATGGCAGATGGCTGCTCGCCTCGAACCGTTACATGCCGGGTGATGCCCGCAACTATTACGAAGCAAATTTTGCCGATGCTGTAATATGTCTTGGCGATGAATATGTACTTGGGAAGTTTATTGAAGAGGATTCACGTATAGATAAGTTTAAACTATTGCCGGCATTTTATTTCCCAGTTGCTAAACCCGATGAAAAGAAGGATTTTTCATTATGTCGTCGCAATATTCTTTGGTTTGGAAGTTCCGGAATGTTACATAAGGGACTCGACATTGCAATTGATTTTGCGCTCTCCCATCCGCAATTTACTCTTCATGTTTGTGGCGGTAGCAGGCAGGAGAGCGATTTTTGGCATTACTATCAGCCTAAAATAAAGGGTGTATCAAACATTGTAATGCATGGCTTTGTAGATATAGAATCGAAACGGTTTGCGTCAATTCTGGAGATGTGCGGTATATTGCTCAATCCTTCAATATCCGAAGGTTGCGCAGTGTCGGTACTTAATGTGCTTGGAAACGGTGCTTTGCTGCCTATCTGCAGCAGTGCCACGGGAGTGGATTTCGGTGATGCCGGTATCAGGGTCGAAGAGGTCTCTTATGAGGCTTTTGAACAAGCCCTGTTACTTGCCGATGCAATGCCGGTAGAGGAGTTTGCACAAAAGGCGTGGGATGCTCACCGTTATGTGCATGACAATTGTTCGCTTGAACAATTTGAAGAGAGAATGTGTGGTTTTATACAAGATATTATCGGGGAAAATAAAAATAAAGAGTAATAATATGAGTAAATTCAAATTCAAAGAGTTTCTTCCGCACATTGTGGCTGTATTTATATTCTTTGTGCTTACTGCGGTATATTTCGCTCCTGTCTTTCAGAACAAAGATATACGTCAGGGTGATAATGTAGGTACATTGGGATGGGGAAAAGATGCCCGCGACTATAACGAGCAGACCGGTGATTATGTCTATTGGTCGAACTCTATGTTCTCGGGAATGCCTTCGAACTATACATTTGCTCCTCAGCCTGTAAACATATTCAAAGCTGCCGAGAAGGTGCTTACGCTTAGCATGTTCGGTATCTCGCGCCGACATGTGGGAGTTACATTCCTTATGTTCGTCAGCTTCTATATCTTTCTGCTGTCGTTGGGCTGCCGTTCGTGGCTCAGTATTGCCGGAGCAATCGCATATACGCTCTGCTCCTATAACATGGTCATTATAGAGGCCGGTCACATGAGCAAGAGTCTTGTAATGGCTACTATGGCACCTGTTATAGGCGGTGTCATCATGTGTTATCGTGGCAAACTTCTTTGGGGTTCATTGATAACACTTGTCTTCACGGGACTAAATGTATATTGGAATCATCAGCAAATCAGCTATTACCTTCTGCTCACACTTGTTATACTGGCAGTTGTATATCTTGTATATGCTATACGCGAAAAGTGGGTACCGCAATATCTTAAATCTTCGGGTGTACTCATTCTTGTGGCTCTGCTTGCTGTGCTGCCTGCTGTAGGTCTGCTTGTTCCTTCGGCCGACTATGCCAAGGAGTCCATGCGCGGCGGTGCGGTGCTTGAACAGAAGGATGGTGCCAACGCTTCGGGACTGGATATAGACTATGCCTATCAGTGGAGCTATGGCATAGGAGAGACTTTTACTCTGCTTGTCCCCAATCTCTATGGTGCAAGTTCAAATTACAATGTCGGAACAGACTCGGAGCTTTACCGTTCATTGGCACCGCGTGTAGGTGCTTCGCAGGCACGCCAGATAGCATCTGCTGCGCCCACCTATTGGGGCGACCAGCCCTTTACTTCGGGTCCTGTATATGTGGGTGCAATAGTATGTTTCCTTTTCATATTGGGACTGTTTATAGTAAAAGGAAAAGAGAAGTGGTGGCTGCTTGCTGCTACGCTGCTTTCGTTTGTGCTGTCATGGGGTAAACACTTTCCTGCAATAAATGAGTTCCTCTTCTATAACCTGCCCCTTTACAGCAAGTTCCGTGCGCCATCGATGGCACTGGTTATTGCATCGCTCACAATGGTGGCATTGGGTATACTTGCCGTCAAAAAGATTTATGAAATAAAAGATAGTGGTGATGAGGTTGAGACAGGCAAGCTGCTCAAGAAACTATATCTGTCGGCTGGTATTACAGGCGGTATATGCCTTGTGCTTGCTCTGTTTGGTGGCGGTATGTTCAACTTTGTTGGAAACAGTGATGCGCAGATGCCCGAGCTTATTCTTGCTCCTCTGTACGAGGATAGGGTAAATATGCTCATATCCGATGCATGGCGTTCGTTTGCTTTCATAGCTGTAGCCTTTGTTCTTTTGTTTGCTTATCTGCGTTTCAACCTAAAGGCGAAGCATGTGTCGATGATGCTTGCCGTGTTGATGCTTGTCGACCTTTGGGTGGTTGACAAACGCTTCCTGTCGCACGACGATTTTGTGCCCAAGAAGAAGAGTGTCGAGATTCGCCCCACTGCTGCCGACCTTCAGATTCTGCAAGACAAGCACCCCAACTACCGTGTGCTGAATCTTGCATCGAGTACCTTCAACGAGGCCTACACATCATATTTCCACAAATCGGTCGGTGGCTACAGCCCCGCAAAGCTACGCCGTTATCAGGATATCATAGATCACTATTTTGTGGGCTCGCTCAACATGGATGTTATCAATATGCTCAATACGCGCTATCTCATAATCCCTACTGACGACGGCAGTGTGGTGCAGCGCAATCCCGAGGCTATGGGCAACTGCTGGTTTGTCGACCGCATCGAGTGGGTTGCCTCGCCCAACGAAGAGATTGAGGCTCTGGACGACTTTAATCCCCACGAGGTCGCATTTGTCGACCGCGAGTGGGAGCCCCTCTTCGACAATCCTCAGGGGTACGACAATGCGGTGGGTGAAGATGCGTATATACGCATGACCGAATACAAGAATCCCGGAAACATTCTATATGAGAGCTATTCACCCAATGCGCAGCTTGCGCTCTTCTCCGAGGTATTTTATAAGACATGGAAGGCATATGTGGACGGCAAGGAGGTCAAGCCTGTGCGCGCCAACTATATTCTGCGTGCCTTGCCCCTGCCTGCAGGCAAACATACAATAGAGTTCCGTTGTGTCGATGATGTTATGATAACATCGGCTGAATGGTCGTTGTACGGCTCTATCCTTGTAGGTGTCGTGCTGTTGCTTCTTGTGGGTGCCCTAATATATAAGAAAGTTAAGAAGGATGAGGCCTGAACCGAAATTTTCAATAATAACGATAACATTCAACGCATCGTCGGTTATTGAGCCGACGCTCAGGAGTGTCAAGGAGCAGAGCTACCGTAATTTCGAGTATCTGCTTATCGACGGAGCCTCTACCGATGATACTGTGGCAAAGGCCAAGGCAAGCGGAATAGAGTTTGCTCACATCGTCTCGGAGCGCGACAAGGGCCTTTACGATGCGATGAACAAGGGTATAAGGCTGGCTACAGGCGACTATCTCTGTTTCCTCAATGCCGGCGATGCCTTTCATGCACCCGATACACTTGAGAAGATTGCGGCCGTAACAGCCTCATATGACGAGCTGCCGCATGTGCTCTATGGCGAGACGGCCGAGGTTGACGAACAGCGCCACTTCGTGCGTATGCGCCGTCTGCAGGCACCCGAGAAACTCACATGGAAGAGTTTCAGGCATGGCATGCTGGTGTGCCATCAGGCCTTCTATGCGCGTCGCGACATTGTGCCTCTCTACGATATGCAGTATCGTCTGTCTGCCGATGTCGACTGGTGTATAAAAGTAATGAAACGATCGTCAAATTTAGTGAATGTTCATCAAACGGTTGTCGATTATTTGCAGAATGGTATATCTTTGCAATATCACCGCGCATCGTTGATGGAGCGTTTCAGGATAATGTGCCGACACTATGGTGTACTCTCTACTGTAGCGCATCATCTGTGGTTTGTGCTGCGAGCAGTAATAAAAAGATAATGACTAACCCCAAATAAACAATGCTATGTTTTCAAAAGAGACTTATATAAACCGTCGTTGCCAGCTTAAGAAGAGCGTGGGTAGCGGACTGTTGCTCTTCTTGGGCAATACCGAGGTCGGTTGCAACTATGCCGACAATGCCTATCATTTCCGTCAGGATTCAACCTTCCTCTATTACTTTGCATCCGATTACTCGGGCCTTGCAGCAGTGATAGACATTGACGAGGATAAGGAGATAATCTTCGGCGACGAGCTTACAATTGATGATATTGTGTGGACAGGCGTACAGCCCACCATAAAGGAGAAGAGCGGGCGTGTGGGAATTGAGGTAACACGTCCCATGTCGCAACTTGCAACCTATATCAAGGCTGCGCAGGATAAGGGACAAGAGATACATTTCCTTCCTCCCTATCGTGGCGAACATCGTGTGTGGTTGCAGGAACTATTGGGTATTCATCCCTCTGCTCAGGCCTCTGCCGCATCGATGAAATTTATCAAGGCTGTCATAAACCAGCGTAACTATAAGAGTGCCGAGGAGATTCTTCAGATTGAAGAGGCTGTGAACGTATCGGTTGATATGCACTGTGCTGCAATGCGCGCTGTGCGTCCCGGTGTTACCGAGGCCGAGATTGTCTCAGTTGTACATGCCGAGGCGGCAAAGCACAATTTCAATTTGTCGTTCCCTATCATAGCTACCATAAACGGACAGACACTGCATAATCATGCCTATGGAACAACCCCGTTGAAGGATGGACAGATGTTCCTTCTCGATTCGGGTTGCGAGAACGCAATGCACTATGCCGGCGACCTCACCACAACAATGCCGGTCGGTAAGAGCTTCACCACCCAGCAGCGCGAGGTGTGCAATATCTTGCGCCGTGCCCATCTGGCAGCTCTCGATGCCATCAAGCCGGGTGTAGAGTACCGCGAGGTACATCGTATCGTTCTCACACGCATTGCCGAAGGAATGGTCGACTTGGGACTTATGAAGGGCGACCCTGCCGAGGCTGCCGTTGCCGGTGCTGCATGTATGTTCCTGCCTCATGGACTGGGACACATGATGGGTCTTGATGTTCACGACATGGAGAACTTTGGCGAGGTACACGTCGGCTACGAAGAGGGACGCACCAAGAGCCCCCTGTTCGGGTGGAAGTCGTTGCGTCTTGCGCGTGCTCTTGAGCCGGGCTTTGTCTTTACCGTAGAGCCGGGTATATACTTTATCCCCGACCTCATGGACAAATGGCGTGCCGAGAAACAGTTTACCGATTTCATCTGCTACGACAAGCTCGATGCTTGGCGCAACTTCGGTGGAATACGTAACGAAGAGGACTTCCTCATTACCGAGAACGGTTCGCGTCGCTTGGGTAAGTACAAGCCTATGTCACCCGAAGAGATTGAGGCCGAGCACAATAAATGATGTATGTACTGTGCCGGCAAGGCATAGAATATTATATAAAACAAGAGTCTCCGTGAATTTCACGGAGACTCTTGTTTTATATATAAGGAGCAAATCTTAGTTCTGTACCGAAACCTTGAACTCCTCAGCACCTACTGTCACTACATATACACCAGAAACGGGCATCACGAACTGTGCACCGGCGGGAGCGTCAGTGGCATAAACAACCTGCTTGCCGCTTGCTGTGTATATTGCGATATTCTCGCATGCAGGGTTGCTTACCATAATGGTATTGCCCTTAACCGATACCTTTGCACTTGCTACAGCCTCTACAGAGCCGATGCTTGTGGGCATGTTAACATATACTACATTCGATGCTGCGCTTCTCACCTCGGGAATCTGCATAACAACACCTTCCTGCTGACGTACTGCCCACGATGCTGTAACGTTGTAGCATATCCTGTCATCGCCTGCTGCTCCCAGCTCAGATACATCGTGTGAAAGCTCTCTTGATGCGTATGTGCGTACGGGAACAGGAAGCTCCTCGCCTTTGTTCATCTTAACCGATACCTTCAAATCGTCGATGAACATTCTGCCGGCCTCGTCTGATGTGATAACCAATGTCGATGCAACACCTGCAGTGCCATTCAATTCGAACGAGTACTCGGCCCACTCCTCTGTAAGGGCAATCTCCTTGCTGTCACATATTGTTACGTTGTATTCCTTGTCAATGGTGCAGAGCTGCAGTGTGCCCCTCTTCATTCCGTCGCGTGCAACAGCCTTCAGGCTCACATTGAATTTCCTGTCGGCACCATTGAGTGCAATGACAGGAGACGTTAGTATACCTGCTCCGAAGAAGTTGATATCCTCGTTGTTTATACCTATGGCACCATCTGCCATAAGAGCCATGCTTGCACTCCAATCGCCTTCGAACAGATACTCCATCTCTTTGTGGGGGCTCTCCAATGTACCCTCGGTGAACTCCGAGAAGTCATAGTCGGCAATCACATAATCCTCGCTGTGGCCGGCTGTATGTATCTTCACCACCTGCAAATAGTATTTTGTTGCAATGTCCGACGCGCTCCACGATGCGGTGAACTTGTCCTCGCCTATATTCTCGGCATCGTATGCCACGGGTGCCGAAACCTCGTCCGATGAGGGGAATACAGTAACACGCTGGCTCTTGTCCGAGATGGAGCTGCCACCCTTTGCTGCTACATTGTAGTAGTAGGGAACATCAAACTCGCCCTCAGTAACCACGTATGATGTGCCTGTCACCTCCTTGTCCTTGAGAAGAAATACGGGGTCGAATGTGGTAGTCTCGTAGTTGTAGTTATAGGTATATACATCGAGCAGATAAGATGTAGCACCATTTACAGCCATCCAGTTGGCAGTGAATGAGTTCTTGGTGAAGTTGCTGCTTGGCAATGCGAAAGGTATGTCAACACCGTTGTCGTCTACAACAATGTCATCGATGTAAAAGTCCGAGTAAAGGGCCTGTATGGCAATCATGTAGTTGGGAGCACCGTTGTTAAGTGTGATAGAATATTCTTTCCACTCGTTTGTTATCTCTACATAACCCATGGATGCCATGTACATATCCGACATGATAACCATTGCCGGGTAGCTGTCCGATTTGGCCTTGAATGTAACAACGAAACTGCCGTTGTTGGCCGAAAGGTCGAGAGCCGGTGTAGCAAGATAGGCACCGGCAGGGAGATAGGCGCTGCCGCCTGCCTGACAAACGTACATACCCGACCATCCCGCTGTCTGGGTAAGACCTGTGAGGTCGGTCATCATGTTGTTGTAGTCGGGCGCAGTGTCCGAGCCGTTGGTGAAGAGCGAGAAATCCTCGGTCAACACCACCTTGGCATCTGCTGTGAACAGAGCAGAAACCGCAAGAATGAATGTAAGTAAAAATTTCTTCATAGTATTACTTTTTGTATTTTATATTGTTTCGTTGTCAAATAAAATTTGCACATTGTTACATGTGTGCCGTGTTTTTGAGAAATTGGTGGCAAATTTATATTTATTTATGGTAATATGCAACAGAATGTAATGTAAATGTCTCTTGGAGGTGGTGCTGCAGGGCAATAATAGAGTAAAGTCATCGGTATATGCCAAAATAAAAGTGGTGTAAATATTCAATGGATACCTTAATTTATTTAGATTTGCGGAAATTATAAATGA
>CAJGCJ010000023.1 GCA_904501775.1 uncultured Bacteroidaceae bacterium
AGCTAAGGATTTAAGTTATACACTTGGGACTTAGCCCCTTCGTCAAACCAAAGATAGCGATTGCGGTCTTATTTTTATTCTGCCGGGGTAAAAACTTATTCTTATATTGGTTTGACACCAAAAAGTAGATTATAAATTTAAGTTTAAATTAACTGAAAGTATAACCGTTCGGAATACCGAGAACTTTAAAGAGTAGATTATCAAGTACTTGAGGTGTTTTGATGTTTTTGCAACCCTATGATTATTTAGGGGCATTACAAATGCCCAACTCATATCGCTTCGGATTACAAATCCGAAGCATCATTTTAGTGACTGACTGCTGCTTGTGCATATTATAAACTAACCTATAAACACAAAACACTACTATTATGAATTTATTGAAAAAATAAAGCACCGGCACATAAACAAAAATTTTTCTTTTTTTGTACCTTTGCATCGCTTTTCCAAAAAGGCCTTTTGACAAGAGAGTTTTTATACAAAATATTACTATGAAGGCGAAGAAAGTTATTGATTTTCATCCTAAGTTCTTCGAGACAATGAAGAACTATTCGCGAGAGAAGTTCACTGCCGATATAATGGCCGGCATCATCGTGGGTGTGGTTGCAATACCCCTTGCCATTGCATTCGGTATCGCAAGTGGAGTGGGTCCCACAGAGGGTCTTGTAACAGCTATCATGGCTGGTTTCCTCATCTCGGCATTAGGTGGCTCAAAAGTTCAGATTGGTGGCCCTACAGGTGCTTTCATCATCATCGTCTATGGAGTGGTGCAGCAGTATGGCTTGAGCGGTCTTGCCATTGCAACTATCATGGCAGGTATAATACTTGTTATTATGGGATTGTGCCGCATGGGAAGTGTTATTAAATTCATGCCTTATCCTATCATCATCGGATTTACGGGCGGTATTGCCATTACAATCTTCTCGACACAAATCAATGACCTGCTTGGATTGGGTATAGAGAATGTGCCTGCCAACTTCATTGATAAATGGGTGTGCTATTTCAATAACATGGGTGCTATCGACTGGTGGAGCACTGTTATGGGATTGGCAAGTATTGCACTCATTGCACTTACTCCCAAGTTCTCGAAGAAGGTTCCGGGATCGTTGCTCGCTATTATTGTGATGACATTGGCTGCATGGCTGTTGCGCGACTATGCCGGTGTGACATCTATTAAGACTATTGGCGATCTCTATGAGTTGCCCTCGGGATTCCCGGCTTTCCGCCTGCCACAGATTGACATGGAGACAGGCAGTCTCTTCGCTACTATTCAGGCTCTTGCTCCTGTTGCATTTACAATTGCGATGCTTGGCGCTATTGAGTCATTGCTATCGGCTATGGTTGCCGATGGTGTCATAGGCGACCAGCATAACTCAAATACCGAGCTTGTAGGACAGGGTATCGCAAACATCGTAGTGCCCTTCTTTGGCGGTATTCCTGCAACAGGTGCCATTGCACGTACAATGGCAAATATCAACAACGGAGGTAAAACTCCTGTAGCGGGTATTGTGCATACATTGGTGCTGTTGGCTGTATTGCTTTGCCTCGGTAGTCTTGTAGAACTTATTCCTATGCCTTGCCTTGCCGGCGTACTTGTGATGGTGGCATATAACATGAGTGGCTGGAGAACTATTGTTTCGATGTACCGCAGCTCTATGTCGGGTACTACGGTGTTGTTTGTAACACTGTTGCTTACTGTATTCTTCGACCTTACATTGGCTATTGAGGCCGGTCTTGTTATGGCTGTTGTCATTGTGATGAAACGTGTTATGGAGAGCGCTAACATATCGGTTGTACGCGACCAACTTGATGTACACCGCGATGGCGAGCACGACGAGACACTCTCTATTCCCGAGGGTACCGAGGTGTTCGAGATTGAAGGTCCTTTCTTCTTTGGTGTAGCCAATAAGTTCGACGAGGTGATGCGTGATCGTGATGCTATGCCTATACGCGTGTTGCGTATGCGCCGAGTGACCTTTATAGATTCTACAGGCTTGCATAACCTCGAGATATTTATCAAGTCGTCGCACGACGAAGGACGTGTAATAATCCTCTCGGGTGTACACGAGAATGTAGAGAAGTCGTTGCGTAAGAGTGGTATCGTGAAACTCGTTGGTAAGGAGAATGTATGTTCAGATATTCATTTGGCACTTGAGAGAGCTAAAGAGGTTTCAAAGGAAATAGTTTTGAAATAATAGAATTATTGAATCGTTATAAGTTTGGAGACATAACAATGCTTATGTCTCCATTTTTTATATGTGGTGTGAGTGTCAGGGTTTGTAACCCGAAATAATAAGATTGACAACCGTAGTTCTTAAATATTCCATCAGTTATCTTATATCTTGTGATGCAGCTGATATGTTATCCGCTGCAGAACGAGTGTCAGGGTTTGTAACCCGAAATAATGAATAAATTTCTAATTGCAGTTCGTGTGATATAGTAAGTAAGGGGATTACAAATCCCCAACTCATATTGCTTCGGATTACAAATCCGAAGCATCATCTTAATACCGAGAACTTTAAAAAGGAAATAATCAAAAGCTTGAAATTATTAGATATGAGTGTCAGGGTTTGCAACCCGAGAGAATAATTTAGATAACTTATTGTATGCTTATAATACAATAAGCATAAATGCAATTTAACCCCCACAAAATTAATAAATAGACGAGTTTTTAATTAATTTTGCACACAATAAGAAAGCATGTAAATATGTCTGACAACGATACCGGAAAAATATCACCAATAGCCTACATAACAGCATTTGCCATTGTGGTAATATGGGGCTGCACATTCGTGCAGACTAAACTGCTTATAAATGCCGGCCTGCGCCCCGACGAGATATTTCTCTATCGTTTCTTGTTGGCATATATTCTTATATTGCCTTTGGCCGGGAAACGACTCTTTCTCGACAATTGGAAAGACGAATTGTTGGCTCTGTTGCTCGGACTTAGTGGCGGTTCGCTCTATTTCGTTACAGAGAACTATGCTCTCGCCTATGGATATTGTTACAATGTATCGCTTATCGTTTGTCTTACTCCGCTTATAACAGCACTTATGGTAGGGTGGATATATCCTGCCGAGCGTCTCAATCGCAAGGGGGTCTACGGCTCGCTCATCGCATTGCTCGGAATGGCATTGGTTGTGTTTAATGGTAATTTTATTCTTAAACTGTCGCCACTGGGCGATGCACTTGCCCTTGCAGCATGCCTATGTTGGGCTTCATACTCACTCATTATAAAAAATCTTCAGGCGAAGTATGATAGCATGCTTATTACACGCAAGGTATTCGCATACGGATTGCTCACAATAATACCCTTTTTGTGTGCAAAAGGAATAAATGTGGGTACTATGCTCAATGGCGGTGCTGTAGTGTGGGGTAATTTGCTGGCTCTGGGATGCGTGGCATCGATGCTCTGTTTCCTTGGTTGGAACTGGTGTCTTAAGAAGATTGGGGTGGTGCGTGCCACAAACTTCATATATCTGAATCCGGTGATAACGATGATTACCTCGGTGCTGGTGCTTAATGAACGTGTGACATGGATGGCTATTCTTGGTGCTGCGCTTATTTTGGGTGGTCTTGCCTATATAGATAAAAAGAGGAAAAAGTAATTTTTCCCTCTTTTTATCTATGCTACTTATTTATAAGCCATAAGTATCTTTTCGAGCAATGGACGCCAGTCCTCGCCATTATTTACCTGCATGACATTTATTCCCATGCGTCGTGCCGTTTCGATGTTCTTTGCACCATCATCAATGAAAAGTGTCTCCGAGGGGTTCATTCTGCCTTCGAGCAGCATCTTGCGATATATCTCTTCACCGGGTTTTGAGCAATTCATCTTGTAGCTGAGGAAGAGAGTGTCGAAATAGTCATCGAGTTTTTTACCCGATGGTGTGAACTCGCTGCTGCGTGCCCATCCTTGCAGAAAGGGATTGGTGTTGCTCAACACCGACAGACGGTAACGCTGGCGCAACTGTTGCAGATACTCGAGATATTCTACATTTACCTTTACAACAAAACTCAACCACGCCTCTTTAGCCTGATTATAGTCAATAGGACGTTTGCATAGCACCGAGAGTTCTTCTATAAATTCATCGGCTGTGATGTCGCCATTTTCCAGTGCATAGAAAGCACCTGCTTGTTTGTAGCTGTTGAGATAATCCTGAGGGTTCTCTATTCCCAAATTACCGAAGTGCTTTATGGCATTGTCGGTGTCAATATCTATAAGTACGCCACCAAAATCGAATACTATATCCTTTATCATCTCTATTATCGTTTCTTTTCTTAATGCAAAGGTACTTATTTATCCTCTATTTTATGAGACTTTCCAATGTCGCTTTATAATATTTTTATCAACAGAGCAAGGCTGTGTCACTTTTAACTTAATGCCTCTATGAAGAGTTCCTTGTGGGTTGAGTCGCTACGTGATATAATACTCTTTATCCTTGATTTCTTTGTGTATATGTTGCCTACGCTCTCTTCCATAAATATGCTTATTGCCTTGGGCGAGAAGCCGGCACATATAAAGACTATGAAGCGTATGTCGTGTTCACCGAACTGCGGAAATTCTTCACGCAACTTGCCTATTATGCCACCACGATAGTTGTCGACAATGTTCTCGAGATGCTCAATCTCGCGTTTGTTCTTCATGAACGATTCTATGTTCTCGCGAACATGCTTGTAAATGGCCTCCTTGTCTTTCTTTATGCCATGTGTCTCGTAGAAGGTGCTGCTGAGCTCGTTAAGCAGTTCGAACTGTTTCTTGAAGAGCACGGCAACCTGTTTGTCCATCTCTGCGATGCGGGCATTGTGTGTGCTCAGGCGGCTCGAGATATCGTCGACCTCGGCTTTCTTGGCAAAGAGTGAACGGCTCATTTCGTCGGCAACCTCGGCATAGCGTTCTATCTGTGCATTCTTCTGTGCTATCCTCTTCTGCATCACGAGCATTGCCAAGCATAGCAACAATATTGTTATTATGACGATTACGGCTGCCATGCGTTCGGTGCTTGCGAGCTTATATTCGCTTATCTGCACCTGCGATTGGTAGTAGTCGCGCTGCGAGGTCAGCAACGGCTGTCTCAGTACGCTGCGCATTATGGTGTCGTGGATGTAGTATATGTTCTCAAGGATATACAGTGCATTCTCGTTGTCGCCACGCATGCGGCTAATGTCATACATCTGTGTCAGCGTGGCAAGGGTATCGTTTATTGTTGCCGATTGTTGCCATGCCTGTCGCATATGACGGTTCGAGCTTTTCATGTCGCTCCCGGTGGCATGTATATATGCGAGTGTGAGGTTTACGATGTGTGTGGTGTCATACTCCTTTGCATATTCGCTTCCCAACAGCCACTCCGACTTTGAGTAGTAGCTTGTGCGGCTGTATAGCTTCAGAAGGTTTTCGATGCAGTTTTGCGACACCTCCTTGTCGTTGTTGTCGCATCCCCATTGCAGCTCCTCGAGCAACAGCTCTTCGGCTTCGTCATACCGCTTCAGCTCAATGAGTGTATGTGCCGTTTTTATGATGGTCGCATGCTCGTAGTCTTTCAGTCCTGACAACTTAAAGTATGTGTGTGCATTGTTATAGAGCTGCAGAGCACGCTGGTAGTCGAACGACTCGGTAAAGAGCGATGCCATGTTCGAATATAACAGTGCTATGTATTCGGGTTGCGACACATTGTTTATGTATTGCTCGGCCTGTGTGTATTCAAGGATTGCCTTTGTGCTGTGTCCTGCAAGCTGGTGCGAGCGTCCCATGCAGTAGAGCGACAGAAAATGGTAATCATCCTCTTTGTTGCTGTAATATTCCGATACGATGTACAATACCGAGTCTTTCGGCATGCCCAGCCCTGCTGCGTCGTCGGCAACAGCCTTTAGGAGCGTGTGCTTCATCTTGTCGGATTTGGAGTAGAGCTCATCTTTTACAATGCTCCCGAGGATAGTGCGTGCGCTGTCGGGCGAAGAGAGAAGCATCTCTTCGGCTCTGTCGAGGGAGAGCGTGGTGTGGCTGTTACTGCACGATGCGCTTAAAAGCATTACGAGGAGCAGCGTTACTATGTATGATGTGGCTCTTTTAATCATCCTGATATGTAGGTTTGCTTTGTTGCGGCTCTGCTTTTGAAGCCTGCGTATATACATTTTTCAAAGTTACTGCTTTTTTCTTAAAAGACAAAATCGTAGGTCGTTTGCATGTGTTGTACTGTTACTGTTTGCGTAGTGATTAGTGTAGCTGCTGATGTGCCATCTGATACAGAATGAGTGTAAGGGTTTAGTAACTCGAAAAAACATACAGCTGTAAAGATAGTATAAAAAACACCCTAAAGCATTTAGCCTTGGGGTGTTTTAGGAATAAAGTCTATTACTTATATTTAACGTATTACGATGTCGTAGGGGATACGTGCCTGAATGTTATCGGCGCTCTTTACATTGCGTATAAATGAATATACCGAGTACCACTCGCCGAGTAACTCTTTAATCTCGTTATTCATATAATCTGATTTTGTCTCGTTCAGAATCATTGCAAAGGGATCCTCCTCTGCGGGATATGATACTGTGTGATACTCCTTGCTCTCAATCATCTTTGCAGCATAGGCTATGGCATCGTCCAAGTTACCGAGTTCATCGACAAGACCAATCTTCAATCCCTGCTCGCCGGTCCATACACGACCCTCGGCAATCAGTTTCACGCTGTCCTGTGACATGCCTCGTCCGTCGGCTACACGCTTGGTAAATGTGTCGTAGCCCTGCTCAATCATTTTCTGCAATTGTGCTCTTTCGGCTGCGTTGAAGGGACGTGACATTGTACCCATGTCGGCCATTTCGTTGGTCTTTACAATATCGAATTTAAGACCAATCTTCTTTGTAAGTAAGTTGCTTACATTGGGAACCATACCAAAGATTCCGATTGAGCCTGTAATGGTAGTGGGGTCGGCGAAGATGCGGTCGCTTGCACAGCTTATGTAGTATCCGCCGCTGGCTGCTGCATCGCCCATGCTTATTATAACGGGTTTCTCCTTCTTGAGCAATGTGACCTCGCGCCATATCTGCTCACTTGCGTATGCGCTGCCGCCGGGGCTGTTAACGCGAATTACAACAGCTTTTACTTTGGGATCTGTGCGAAGTGCCTGAAGGTCTTTTACAACCTTCTCGCCTACAATCTGAACCTCTTGGTCGAGACCTGTGCTTGCACTCTGTACAATCTCTCCACATGCATAATATACGGCAATTTGCTCGCCTTTACCCTCCTCTGACTTTGCGCTGTTTGCAACATCGCTGATGCTTGCGAACGACAGTTTGTCGTCTTTGTTTACAAGGTTACAGTTGCTGCGAAGAATATCCTTTACTTGGTCGATGTAGCAGAGTGCGTCGATAAGGCCGTTGTCGACGCTTGACTGTGCCTTAGCAAACATGGTCTGTGTGTCGGCCAATTTGTTGAGCTTGTCGACATCGATGTTACGGCTTGCTGCTACATCGATGAGGACATTGTTCCAAACGCTTGTGAGGTACGATGTTATCTGCTCGCGGTTGGCGTCTGACATCTCGGTGCAGATGAAGGGCTCCACAGCACTCTTATATGTACCTACCTTGAATACCTGCATCTCGATACCCAATTTGTCGAGTACCTCTTTGAAGAACATCGGCTGTGATTCGAGACCGCTGAAGTCGACAGAACCTTCGGGGTTGAGCAGCAGTGTGTCGGCAACAGATGACAGGTAATAACCCATCTTGCCGTATGAGTCGGCATAGGAAACAATCCATTTGCCACTCTTCTTGAAGTCGACCAATGCCTGACGCAGCTCCTGTACCGTAGCGGGCTGGGCAGAAAGTGTACCGGCCTCGAGGTAAACACCCTTGATATTGTCATTTACAGTTGCTTTCTTCAATGCTGTAACTGCCTGCTCGAGTGAAACGGCGTTGCTCTCTTCGCCCATGTTCATGATTTTATCCAATGGGTTCTCCTGAGTACGGTCGGTGAGTGTTCCCGAGAGGTTAAGATGTAGGATGCTGTTCTCTTTGATGGGTGTCTCGCTACTGCCCGAGGCAATGATGCTTACCAATGATACTATGCCCATAACGGAAAACAGAGCCGCTATAAGGAATATGCCCACCATTGTTGCAAGTGCTTGCTTGAAAAATGCTTTCATATCAGTTCGTTTAAAGATTTATTAATTGACGTATTGTATAAAATTTTACGAAAATACAATATTATGTCGAGAATATGGCTTTTGGTAACTGTTTTTTTTAGAAAAATAGTGCTTTAATGGTGTATTTTTGGCAAAAATATATGTGCACCCACTATGGTGGGTGCACATATATTAGTTTATAAGGTCTGCTTTACGGTTACTTTACCAATGTCTTCTTACCATCGATAATGTTAATGCCGTTTGTTGCTTTCTCGATCTTGCGACCACCAAGGTCGTAGATTTCGCCGTTAACCTTGACGCTCTCAATCTCTGCGATACCTGTTCTGCTGATGGTGTAATTGAGTATAATCTCGGGGTTGCATCTCAACCAATCCATGCTGAATACGGTATAAGAGGGGATTGTTACGGTATATTTGCCTTCGTCGGTTATAATGTCTTCGAAGATGATGTCGATTGCATCGGCTGCGCTTGTATTCCACTTGGGCTTACCTATTGTAACATTGGCACCGCTCTCATCTGTTACTTTGATGATTGCACTGTCGCTTATGCGTCCGGGATATTCGGGTGCAAAGCTCAATGTCAGCTGAGTGAGGTTGCCAACTGTTGAGTTGTCGGCAGGAGTGATGCTTGTGGGGATGAATGTCTCGGTGTCATCTTCCTCCTCCTCTTCAACAGTAAAGGGAAGAATTGAGTATGCGCTGTCGGTGATGGTTTCCAATGAGTAGTTCTTGTAAAGGATGGTGTAGTCGGCACCATATGTGCTCTCCTCGTACAGGAATGCAATGGTAGAGTCCTTCTGCAAGCACATTGTTGAGTATGCCGAGCCAATCATAGATGCCTGATGACGTCCGTCCCAGTCCTTGGCGAAGTTGGCAGGTGTGTTGTAATCCTCTTCCGAAGCAAGTTCCTTGTAGTAGATACCTACGTTGGTGCGTCCGCTACCGAAAGGCAATGACTGCAATGCAATCCATACATTCTCCTTGTCCTCGTTTCTTACAGCAGGTACGATGAGAATCTCACCATTACATGAGTTGTTCAATGCTACAACACCGTTTACATTGCTGTTTGATGTAGCACGTTTGCCCCATGAACCCTCGGCCTTCTTGGCATCGGTGAAGGTGAAGATATTGAAGTGACGTCCGCCATGGCAACGTGAACTGATGATGATGTTACCGTTGGGCAACTCTTCGACTTTAGGCTCGTCGGCACCATCGGGTATGGGGGCTGTCTCAACACCGCCGAGTACATCCCATGAACCACCGAAGTCGTCGCTGTAAAGTACGAAGTTGGTGTATGTGGCATATCTGTTCTTCAAAAGAACGGCACAGTAGAGACGATAGTAGTCGTTAACCTTTACATAACGGCTCTGATGTATCTTACCCGAACCGATGAACATTGCCATTACAGGACCCTGCTTGGAGTTGTCCCACATTGCATATATTTCGTCAGCAATGTCAACAGGCTCGCTCCACTTTGCACCGTTGTCGTCACTGTAGAAACGTGCTATGTTCTGGTGGTTGTTGCGTGTACCATTGGGGAACGATACGTTACCTGCACAGCTGAGTACAAGCACGCGGTCGCTCTCGCGGTCGGCTACGATACAGGGGTCACCGAATCCAACATGCATGAAGTCGGGTGAGCTGGCGCCTTGACCAACTACGATGTCGAACTTCTCGTTCCATGTTGCACCGTTGTCGTTGCTGATACGCGCGTGTAGGTCGATACGGCCGTTATATACCATACCGATATCAGCACCGCTGTGACGGTAGTCGGCAACTGCGATAAGGTCACCGTTGTTGGCCATTGCGATGGCGGGAATACGGTAGGGGATAGCGTTCTTCTTTGTTACGAAAATCTCTTTAGACTCCTCAACTGCTGCAGAACTGCGGACGATTGTCGCGTAGAAGTTTGAGGTGTTGGCAAACATGTCGCTCATTGAAGTGAGTGTGAATGACAATGAGTTTACATCGTCACCTGTTGCCGAAACGCTCTTGGCTTCGGTTGAGTTAGCTGTTACACCCTCGCCTCCGGCAGGTGTTATTGTGAGGTCGTATGTGCCCGAGCTTACGAAATCGAAGCGGTAGCTCTCGATAGCGTAGCCTGCGTCGGCTTTCACCATGTAGGTTGCCGAATGTACTCCATTCACGGCAGCATTGGGAAGGCAAGTATACAACTGGATGTCGCCTGCATTGTTATATTTTGCCATGTTGTTGCGGCCCTGTGACTCGATGAGTGCTACATGAGGCACGTTGGTTGACTGCCATGCCGAAGCCCATGTGCCGGCTGTGTTTGATGCTGTCCACTCGCCGGCGTTTGTGTTGACGGGATATTCAGCCTTTGCAAAACGGATGTTGAGTGTTGAACCTGCATCGGCACCACCGCTCCAGAATGCAAGGATATTGTTACGGTTGTTTACGATGTTGCCGGGGAACCCTTTCTCGTACATATAGAAATAGGTGTCATCGCTACCAAGGTCCTCCGATGGTGTAAACAGCCAAAGGTCGGTGTATCCCTCGGGCAGTTTGTCGGCATCTACAAGTATGGGATATGATGTGCCGCCCTCCTGTCCTTTCATAGTTGTGGGTGCTGCAAGAACCTTGCTTGTACCGGTCTGTTTGTTGTAGAGCTTGTAACCATCGCCGTTGTCACCTACGAATGCCCACAACTGAGCCTCGTTGGTAATGTCCGATACCATATCCTCGAGAGTGATATTGGTAACATCGCCCTGATTGCCGATTACATAGCCGTTGGCTGCAATCTGCATGGTGTACCACACTGTACCCTGTGCAAACTCACCGTCGGAAATTGTTGTTGCAGAGAAATAGTTGACAACCTCAACCTCGGGGTTTCTGAGCATCTCAAGTGCTTCAGCGGGGTCGAAATCACCAACCTCGGTGAACTTAACGCGGTTGCCCTCGTCCATTGTGCTCCAACCGTCAATTGTCATCTGGTTGCTGCCACCCAAGTTGATGTAGCTGTTTACAATGTTCTTGAAGTTTACTCTGACGCGCTCGCCATCGCCTGCATCGGTAAATTCGAGGGGGTCGCCGGGGCCGCTCACCAATGTGCGGTCTTTCTTGATGAATTTGTTTGCATGGATGCTGAACAGATAATAGTTCTCATTGTCTATTGTCAGCACTGCGAACTGGTTTTGTGTCTTTGTTGCATCTGTAGTGGTGCCGAATCCTGCATCGTTTGTTGAGCAGAACTGGTTGCCGTCAGCCTTTACCGACCATCCGCCACGAGTTGTTGTAGTAACAGTGTAGCATTTGTTCTGATCAAAGTCGGAAAGCTTGATGACAGATGCCGTTGCTGATGCTATAAA
Organism: uncultured Bacteroidaceae bacterium; assembly: GCA_904501775.1. GTDB lineage: Bacteria > Bacteroidota > Bacteroidia > Bacteroidales > Bacteroidaceae > HGM04593. The sequence continues at coordinate 11,461 of CAJGCJ010000023.1, forward strand.
AACGAACAGCAACGATAAGAGAATAGTAAATTTTCTCATGTGTTAAAAGTTTAAAGGTTAGTATATTTGCTTTTTAACTGTTCCATATTTCCCACGATGCCAACGCTTGCAGATACCACATCTCGTAGCCGCTTTTTGTGGTGGCACCCATAGCTCTTCCTTTTTGCAGAAAGAGTGTGTTCTCGGGGTTATATACTACGTCGTAAAGCAGGTGTTTTCCGGTGAGTTTTTCGTATGGGATAGAGGGAGAGAGGTCTACACCGTGTCCTACCATTCCCAATGGTGTGCAGTTTACTATGACGGTGTGTGTTGACATTATATCGTCGGTCAGTTCCTCGTATGCTATGGCTTTATCCTGTGATTTGCGCGATACATAAAGATATTCGATACCTAATTTATGCAATGCACATGCCACAGCTTTTGATACTCCGCCCGTTCCAAGGATAAGTGCTCTCTTGTGATGCTCCTTGAGCAGTGGTGACAGTGAACGAGCAAAGCCAATGACGTCGCTGTTGTAGCCATGCAGATGTGCTTTTCCCTCTTCGTCGTGTGTTACCTTCACTACGTTTACAGCACCTACTTCGGCAGCTTCGTCGCTCATGCCTTCGAGATAATCTTTTATCTGTAACTTGTAGGGTATTGTCACATTGAAGCCACACAGGGTGGGGTTGTCGGCAAGTATCTTCTTAAGTTCCTTGATGTCGCTTATCTCGTAGGGTGCATAGTGCGCATCAATGCCTTCGTCGCTGAACTTCTTGTTGAAGAACGACGGCGAGGCTGACTGTCCTAAGGGGTAGCCAATTATTCCGTACAGCTTTTTCATAGATGAATTATATCCCGTTCAGAAGCACGCAAGTGTACCTGAACGGGATATCTGTTATTATCCAAGATAGTCTGAAATATTCTTCTCGATGCGCGAATGGATATCTTCGCACTCGTTCTTTTCGAACTTCTCGCCTGTGATGTTCTCGTAGAGTTCGATGTAACGGTTGCTGATGCTCTCAACAATCTCGTCGGTCATTTCGGGGACCTGCTGGCCCTCTTTGCCCTGGAAACCGTTATCCATAAGCCACTCGCGTACGAACTCCTTTGACAACTGTTTCTGGGGCTCGCCCTTCTCGAACTTCTCCTCGTATCCCTCGGCATAGAAATAACGTGATGAGTCGGGGGTATGTATCTCGTCCATAAGATAGATTGTACCGTTGTGCTTGCCGAACTCATACTTTGTGTCTACAAGGATAAGGCCACGCTCGGCAGCGATCTCGCTTCCACGCTTGAAGAGTGCAAGTGTGTACTGCTCAAGAAGTGCATACTCCTCGGGAGTAGCAAGACCCTGTGCAAGAATCTCCTCTTTAGAGATGTCGGCATCGTGCTCGCCAATCTCGGCCTTTGTGGTGGGTGTTATGATGGGCTCGGGGAATCGCTGGTTCTCTCTCATGCCCTCGGGAAGCTTCACTCCGCAAATCTCGCGAACGCCGCTCTTGTATGCACGCCAAGCCGAGCCGCAAAGATAGCCGCGTACAATCATTTCAACGGGGAAACCCTCGCACATTACACCTACTGTTACCATGGGGTCGGGAGTAGCAAGCTTCCAGTTGGGGCAGATATCTGTTGTTGCATCAAGGAACTTTGCTGCAATCTGATTCAGCATCTGGCCTTTGAAAGGAATACCCTTGGGAAGTACAACGTCGAATGCCGAGATGCGGTCGGTTGCAACCATCACCAGCTTGTCGTCGCCAATGTTGTATACATCGCGCACCTTGCCATGATATACACTCTTTTGATTTTTGAAATTGAACTCAGTGTTTGTTAATGCTTTTGCCATATCTGTTTGTTTTTAAATTATTGTTCGTTCTTTGAATTCTCTTTGTCGTATGTGTCGTATGCCTCTACAATGCGTGTCACAAGTTTGTGGCGTACAATATCTTTCTTGTTCAGTGTAATGAATCCTATACCCTGCACATCTTTCAAGACGTTTAGCGCATGAATCAGACCCGACTGCTGCTTGGCTGGAAGGTCAATCTGTGTGAGGTCGCCCGTTATTATCATCTTGGTGTTGTTTCCCATTCGGGTGAGGAACATCTTTATCTGCTGCGGAGTAGTGTTCTGCGCCTCGTCGAGTATTACGATAGCATCGTTGAGCGTGCGGCCACGCATGAAGGCAAGCGGAGCTATCTGTATGACGTTGTTGTCCATGTACTCCTTGAGCTTTGCCATTGGTATCATGTCTTCGAGTGCGTCGTACAAAGGTTGCAGATAGGGATCTATCTTGTCGCGCATGTCGCCGGGAAGGAATCCTAGTTTTTCGCCTGCTTCAACTGCCGGACGGCTCAATATGATTTTTCTCACTTCGCGGTTTTTCAGGGCTCTCACTGCAAGTGCTATTGCAGTGTAGGTTTTTCCAGAACCTGCCGGGCCCACTGCAAATATCATGTCGTTCTTTGTGAATTCCTGCACAAGACGGCATTGGTTCTCGCTGCGCGGATATATGGGACGTCCATTTATGTTATACACAATAACATGGCTGTCGGTGCCCTTGTCGGTGCGCTTGCCGTTGACCGCGTCGATGATTGCCTCTTCGTTTATACTGTTGTATTTTATGCAATGTTCGCGCAGCAGGTCTATCACTTTGTTGAATCTCTCGAGCTCGTCCTCATCGCCCATCACTTTTATTATGTTATCGCGTGCAACAATGCGCAGTTTGGGATGCAGTTTCTTCAACATCTGCATATGTACGTTGTTGGCTCCGTAGAACGATGCCGGGTCAATTCCTTCAAGTATTATATGACGTTCTATCATCTCTTTTTCTTTGTAGAATGTATAAGAAACCCAATTTAGGTTTATCTCGCGAAGATAGTAATTTTAATGAATTCTACAAAATATTTTACTATACCTAATTCTATATAAAAAAAGATTCAGCGGAGCAAGGCTCCACTGAATCTTCCTACTTATATGTTTATGTTTCATTTCTTCTTCAACTCGGCATCGAAGTTGCGTGTTGCCTCGCCGTTCTCTGAACATGAGCAAGGACCGCTGATGCAGCCGTTGGGGCACGACATCACCTCGACCATCTTGCCGGGACACTTGCCGCTCTTTGCGTATGCTCGCAACAGCGCAATGTTCTTTTTGTTGAGGTCGGCAATTACCAGACCCTGAACATCCTCGCCCAAGTGATTTTTTACGGCTGTGAACACACCGCCTGTCTTTGCGAAACCGTGTGCATCCTTGCCGGCAACTTCGGAAGGTGTGTAGGGCTCGCACTTGTCAATATCAATCTCCATGCCTTCGAGCACTGCTTCAACTTCGCGGAATGTAAGCACAAAGTCAACATCGTCATATTCACGGCACTCGGCCTTCTTGGATGCACAAGGCGAAATGAATACGTTTACAGCATCGGGGTATTTGCTGCGTGCATACTCGGCGGTGTATACCATAGGTGATGCTGTTGTAGATACATATTTTACAAGGTCGGGGATATGCTTGCGTGCAAGGTTTACATATGCGGGGCAACAGCTTGTTGTCATGAAAGGCGCTCCCTCTTCAATGCGCTCCTTGAACTCCTCTGACTCGCGGCGCGTGGTCTCCTCGGCACCTACGGCAACCTCAATTATATCGGTGAATCCCATAGCCTTGAATGCACCATATACCTGCTCCATGGGCTTTCCGAACTGTGCCAACACCGAGGGAGCTACCATTGCGATAACCTGCTTGCCGGCCTTCATGCGCTTCAGTACATCGAATACAGCACACTGGTCGAAGATTGCACCGAAGGGACAGGCGTTGAGACACTTTCCGCAGTAGATACATTTGTCGGCATCGATATGCTCAATACCATATTCGTCCTTTGAGATTGCCTTTACGGGGCAAGCCTCTTCACAGGGAACGGGCATATATACAATTGCGTGGTAGGGGCATGCCTGATGACATTTACCGCAGCTGATACACTTTTCGTGGTCGATGTGCGCCTTGCCCTCGCGGTCGTATGTGATAGCATCCTTGGGACAGTTGGTGTAGCAGGGACGTGCTACGCAACCACGACACAGATGTGTAATCTCGTAGTTTATTTTTACGCACGATGAACATGCCTCGTCCATTACGCTCAGAATACCTCTCTTGTCGTCGGGCATATCGCGGTCGAGCATTCTCTGCACATAGCTGCTCAGACGCTCGCCCTCGTCAACCTCGTCGCTCATGTCGAATCCGAGCATTGCCATAGTCTTGTACTTCATTACGGCGCGCTCCTTGTATATGCAGCAGCGTCCCTTAGGATTGCGCTTGCGTGGATACATATCGAGCAGCATGCGGTCGATTTTGCCAAGCAACTCATCATTTTTCCACATTCTTACCAACTTAGAAAGCAGCTGGTATCTGACAAACATTACATTGTTATTATATGCCATGGTTTTATATTTTAAATTCCCTTTTTTATATGAATATTAAAATTTGTGTAAAAGTATAGAAAAACCTGTAAATTTTATAATTTTGCTCACATTAATTTCGGAAAACTTGATAATGGGCCACATAAGACTATACGATATGTTGGAAAAACTCTCCTCGCGCTCTTCACTCGAGCGTGAAGAGTGGCATTATCTGCTCGCCGTCACCGATGCACACGAGAGGGAAATTCTGCGTCAGAAAGCCGCAGAGGTTGCAGTGTCGCATTTTGGTAAAGGTGTTTTTGTGCGCGGGCTCATTGAGATAAGTTCCTACTGCCGCAACAACTGCAACTACTGTGGAATAAGATGCGGCAATACGTTTGCCGAACGCTATCGTCTTACAAAGGAGCAGATTCTTAAGTGCTGCCACCAAGGGGCTGCATTGGGGTTGAACACATTTGTGTTGCAAGGTGGCGAGGATGTCAGACAAAATGATGAATGGATAAGGGATGTGGTAGAGACTATACACCATGAGTTTCCCGAAAAGGCCATAACCCTGTCTGTGGGTGAACGCTGCGAGGCTGCATACAAGAGCTTTTTCGAAGCAGGAGCAAGCCGTTATCTGCTGCGACACGAGACACGCAACGACGCCCATTATGCACAGTTGCACCCATCGAACATGAGCAGCAGCAACCGACGTGCCTGCCTTGAAACATTGAAAAGAATAGGTTACCAGACAGGCAGCGGAATGATGATAGGCTCGCCCTTTCAGACGACGCAGCATCTTGTCGATGATATGATGTATCTGCAGGAACTGCAGCCTCAGATGATAGGCGTTGGACCTTTTATACCGGCAAAGAATACTCCGTATGCACATTTTGACGCAGGCTGCGTTGATTTAACAATACTTGTTGTATCTTTGTTGCGTCTGCGTTTTCCGCATGCTCTTATCCCTGCAACAACGGCATTGGTGAGCCTGAATCCGCAAGGAAGACTGCTTGCAATACAGGCCGGTGCAAATGTGGTGATGCCAAATCTTACCCCCACAGAGGTAAGGGACAAATATTCAATTTACAACAATAAAAAGAATAGCGGTAGCGAATCGGCACAGCAGTTGTGCCTTTTGCAGCAGTCGCTCGACGCAATAGGCTACCACATAGACTATGGCCGTGGCGATTATACCGACAAACAATAATAAAAATGTATAATATAACATCCAAAATAGCCGAGGAGTTTATCAGCGACAGTGAGATTCGCGATACGATGCTCTATGCACAAGAGAATAGCGCTAACAGAGCGCTTGTTAAAGAGATTCTCCACAAAGCGCGTGAATGTAAAGGCCTGTCGCATCGCGAGGCAGCTGTGCTTCTCGAGTGTAACCAACCCGACCTTATCGAGGAGATGTTTGAACTTGCACGCGAAATAAAACATAAGTTTTACGGAAACCGCATTGTAATGTTCGCACCTCTTTATCTGTCGAACTACTGCATCAATGGCTGCGTATATTGTCCCTATCATGGTAAGAACAAGACAATACGCCGCAAGAAGCTCTCGCAAGAGGAGATTCGCCAAGAGGTTATCGCCCTGCAGGACATGGGACATAAGCGACTTGCACTCGAGGCAGGCGAACACCCTGTGCATAATCCAATTGAATATATCCTCGAGAGTATTAAGACGATATACAGCATCAAACATAAGAATGGTGCAATCCGTCGTGTGAACGTGAATATCGCGGCAACGACAGTCGAAAACTACAGACGCTTGCGCGATGCAGGCATAGGCACATATATCCTGTTTCAGGAGACATATAACAAAACCAATTACGAGGTACTGCATCCTACAGGCCCAAAGAGTGATTATGCCTACCACACCGAGGCTATGGACCGTGCCATGCAGGGAGGCATCGATGATGTGGGCATTGGAGTGCTTTTCGGTCTCGAAACCTACCGATACGATTTTATAGGACTTTTGATGCATGCCGAGCATCTTGAAGCAACATACGGAGTGGGGCCACACACCATAAGTGTTCCGCGTTTGTGCATGGCCGATGATATCGACACTGCCGACTTTAAGAATGCTGTTCCCGACGAGGTCTTCTATCGCATAGTGGCAATAATACGCATCGCAGTTCCCTATACAGGAATGATTATCTCTACGCGTGAGAGTCAGCAGAGCAGGGCACGACTGCTCGAACTTGGTATTTCGCAGATAAGCGGCGGCTCGCGCACCAGCGTGGGCGGTTATGTAAATGAAGAGACTCCCGAAGAGAATTCGGCACAGTTTGATGTCGCCGACCACCGCACACTCGACGAGATAGTGGAGTGGCTGCTCGACCTCAATCACATACCAAGTTTCTGCACAGCCTGCTATCGTGAAGGACGCACCGGCGACCGTTTCATGTCACTGATAAAGAACGGACAGATTGCCAATTGCTGCCTTCCCAATGCATTGCTTACACTGAAAGAGTATCTGAAGGACTACGCATCGCCACAGGTGCGCGAAAAGGGCGAGGCAATGATAAAACGCCTGTTGCAGAGTGTGCCTAATGAGAAAGCACGTGCCACAGCCGACAAATATCTTAATGCCATTGATGACGGCAAACGCGATTTCCGTTTCTAAAAACATTAGCCATGAGTGATACTGCACGTTCCAACAGATTTCATATAGGTGTTTTCGGACGACGTAACACCGGAAAGTCGAGCCTTGTAAATGCAATAGCAAAACAACAGGTCTCTATTGTCAGTGATGTTGCAGGCACTACCACTGATGTGGTGTGGAAAAATATAGAGCTACCCGGTGTAGGTGCAGCCATTATTGCCGATACGGCTGGATATGACGACGAAGGCGTGTTGGGCGGAATGCGCGTAAAACGTACAATGCAGGTTGCACAGCGCATCGACCTTGCACTTATAATAGTTAGTGGCAACCCGCATGATGCAACCTTTGAGATTGAGTGGATTGAGATGTTCCGCAAGGCAACTATTCCGTCGCTCATCCTCTTCGGACGGTGTGACGAGTCGGATAGCGAAACAATAGAATTGTGGAGACAAAAACTCACACGCAACATATTGCCGGTGTCGGCAAAAAATATGACAGGCATAAATGTTCTATTGAAACAGATTGCCGATATATATAAGAAAGATGACAATTTTGAGGATATAACAGAAGGTCTTGTAGAAAAAGGCGATACTGTAGTTCTTGTAATGCCACAGGATGCACAGGCACCCAAAGGGCGTCTTATACAGCCACAGGTGATTACCTTGCGCAATCTGCTCGACAAGCATTGTCTTGCACTATGTTGCGCACCTGAGGAGCTCGAACAGATGCTCGGCAACCTCTCGTCGCCACCGTCACTCATCATAACCGATTCGCAGGTGTTTGCACAGGTCAAGGCATTAACACCACCACAAACAAAACTAACATCATTCTCGGTGCTGATGGCGCGTTACAAAGGAGATATAGAGGTGTTCCGTGCTGCAGCAGATGTACTTGTCAACTTGCCCTCAAATGCACGCATACTGATTGCCGAAGCATGCTCACACATACCACAGAACGAAGATATAGGACGTGTAAAACTGCCGCGTATGCTGCGCAAGCGCTTGGGCGAGGATATAACGATAGATATTGTAGGTGGAAATGATTTTCCCGATGACCTTACTCCTTACGATATCATAATACACTGCGGTGCCTGTATGTTTACACGCCGACATGTGATGTCGCGAATACGCAGGGCCAATGCACAGCATATTCCAATCACAAACTACGGAATTGCCATAGCGGCTCTTACCGGAATATTGGACAGAGTGGTGTATTGACAATTTAGGCTCAGTGGAAAAATTATATTCAGCAGTTAATACTTCTGAATTAATTACAATCAGAATATTATTTCAATAACACCTCGCATAAATGTAAGTTTGTATTACAACTAATGCCTGTACTAAAATTCTACTGAGTCGTAATTCAATCATACAATACAGAGGTTGCAGCACATGCTGCAACCTCTGTATTGTATGAGATTTCTCAGTTATTCTTCGTCGAGATATCGTTTTGTTATAGCACCATACTCCTCGATACGACGGTCGCGCAAGAAAGGCCACCATTGACGTACCGATTCGCTGCGTTCTATACTTACCTCTACAACTGCGCACTCCTCCTGCTCGTCAAAGTGTGCAAGGAATTCGCCTTGTGGGCCTGCAATGAAAGTGTGTCCCCAGAATTGTATGCCGTTTGTCATTCCCGATGGGTCGGGCTCATGTCCGCAACGGTTTACTGCAATTACAGGAATTCCATTTGCAACAGCATGTCCGCGTTGTACTGTCTGCCATGCACCCAACTGACGCTGTTGCTCTTCGGGTGTATCGCTGCTCTCCCAACCTATAGCTGTGGGGTATATGAGCAAGTCGGCTCCGCGCAATGCCATCAGACGCGCTCCCTCGGGATACCATTGGTCCCAGCAAACCTGTACACCTAATGTTCCAACCGATGTGCGTATAGGACGAAAACCTATATCACCGGGGGTAAAATAGAACTTCTCGTAATAGGCTGGGTCATCGGGGATATGCATCTTTCGATATTTACCGGCAATGCTGCCATCTTTCTCAAACACAACAGCTGTGTTGTGATACAGTCCTTTTGCGCGTGCCTCGAAGAGTGATGTCACAAGCACAATATTACACTCGGCAGCAATCTTGCCATAGAAATCGGTTGAAGGGCCGGGTATTGGCTCGGCCAAATCGAAGTTTTGTGTACTCTCTACCTGACAAAAATATAAAGAGTTATGCAACTCCTGCAACACTACAAGTTCTGCGCCTTGTGCTGCAACCTTGCGGATGTTCTCGGCGAGCTTTTGCTTGTTCTCTTCTACGTTTGCGCTGTTGCTTTGTTGAATTATTCCTATTTTCATACTAAAGAATCGTCGTTAATTTAATATTTCTCGGTTGTAGGGTATTGCATTGTAACGCAATGTAACGAACCATGCTGCTTGATGAGTGCACGGCAGTCGATGCCTACAATTTCCAATTTGGGGAAAGCTTTGGCAATAACCTCGGCAGCTTTCTTGTCATTGTCGGGCTGCGCATAAGTGGGATAGAGTACAGCTCCGTTTATCACAAGGAAATTGGCATATGTGGCAGGCAGACGCTCGCCATCTTCATCGAAAATGGCATCGGGCGAGGGTAGTGCCAACAGACGATAGGGTGCACCTTCGGCTGTGCGGAAAGTGGCAAGCTGTGCTTCCATTGCCTGAAGATCGGCAAACTGCTCGTCATTCATATCATCGCATCTCACATGCACAATGGTGTCATTGGGAGCAAAACGGGCAATGGTATCGATATGTCCGTCTGTGTCGTCGCCTATCAGATTGCCATGGTCGAGCCAAAGAACTCGGTTCGCATGTAGCATCTGCAAAAGGCGTTTTTCTATCTGTTCCTGTGTTAACGGCTGATTGCGGTGAGGTGCCAAAAGACATTGGCTTGTTGTGAGTATAGTGCCTTTGCCGTCACTCTCTATTGAGCCGCCTTCGAGTACAAGGCTCAAACAATCCTCGTATTCGCCCTTTACAACACCGGCATCATAAAGTTTGCTGTTTATTGCATTATCGAGCTCGGCTGCAAATTTGCGTCCCCAGCCATTGAACTCAAAATCGAGATAGTGGGGTACACTGTCGCCCAGCAGTGTGATGAACGCATGGTCGCGTGCCCATGTATCGTTGCTCTCGCACTGGAAAAAGCGTATGTTGGCAATGTTTGCAGCAGTCATCTGCAAACGATTACGCACCTTATCGGTATCAGGAGCAACAATAAGCAATTTCTCGCGACGACTGATGGCTACAGCAATATCCACGAAGCAACGCTCAACCTCTTCGAGCATATATGCCCAGTCGCTGTTCTCATGTGGCCATGTGAGCTGCACCATCTGTTGCTTGTGCCACTCGGCCGGCAAATATAAATCTCTTCTCTGTTCCATAACGGCTTATTTACGGCTTCTGTCGAAGAAAGGATTCTTTGAACTTGCACTTACAGGTATACCTATGATATATTTGCAGTCGGGCATCCATCCCATTTTGTGCGCTGCATAACCTACAGAATACATCACTCGTGTATCGAGACGCAAGTCGGCAGCGGTTGCACATGCCGAACCTACTGCAATACCCACATCAATAGTATTCATTGCAC
>CAJGCJ010000024.1 GCA_904501775.1 uncultured Bacteroidaceae bacterium
AGTACCATAGGTCGCATCTACAGTGATGCCGGTTCCGATTATATCTTCTCTTCGTGGAAACAGACGGGTTCTGTACCGCTATCTTTCGAAACGGTGCTTGACAAAGCTGCCGATGCCGATTTTTGGCTTATAAAATATGCAGGTGACGAGAAACGTTATTCGACACTGAAGAACGAGTATGCCGGATATGTCCATTTCAAACCCTATCGCGAACGGAATATATATGTGTGCAACCTTTCCCATAAACGGTTTTACGCCGAGACTCCCTTCCGTCCCGACATACTACTGCGCGAGCTTGTCGCAATATTTCATCCGCAATATATGAATCAGATTGAATTGAGATACTATGAGAAGATGGAAGAGTAGGGGACACGCGGCTGTTATTTTCCTATCGGCCGTTGTCCTGTTGTTTTTGTTTTTTGTCAATCTGTTTGTGGGGTCAGTGGATATTCCTTTCACAGCGGTAGCAGATATACTGTTGGGTGACGAAACCTCAAGTGCCGCATGGCGTATGATTGTTCTTGATTCACGTCTGCCACAGGCATTGGCTGCTCTCTTTTCGGGCATGGCGCTATCTGTCTCGGGTCTCACTCTGCAGACCCTTTTCAATAATCCGCTGGCAGGCCCCGAGGTGTTCGGTATCAACAGCGGAGCAGGGCTTGGCGTGGCTCTTGTGATGCTCTTCATGCATGGAACGTTTACTGCCGGCGCCATTACATTGGGCGGTTATGCAGCTATGCTTGCCGGTGCATTCATAGGTGCATTGGCTGTGATAGTCATAATATTGGCATTGTCGGCATGGGTGCGCAACAGTCTGTTCCTGCTTATTGCCGGTTTGGCGGTAAGCTATCTTACATCGGCTGTGATAACACTGCTCAATTACTTCTCTACAGCTGAGGGGGTGCACTCTTATCTTATTTGGGGAATGGGCGATTTTGGCGGTGTATCCATGGAGTACATGCCGTTCTATGTTTCGCTGGTGATTGTTCTTCTGCTTATAGCACTTTTAATGGCAAAGCCGTTGAATGCTCTGATGCTGGGCGATTCCTATGCCGCAAATCTTGGCGTGCGCACTAAGCGCATCCGTGGTATTGTACTTATGCTCACAGGAGCACTTACGGCTATAGTGACAGCCTTCTGTGGCCCTATTTCGTTTATAGGATTGGCTGTCCCTCACTTCGCACGTCTTATGCTGCGCACCAATAATCATCTGTTCCTGCTGCCTGTTGCAATGTTCTTGGGTGGTGCGGTGGCTCTATTATGTAATATGCTGTGCCATCTGCCGGGTGACAACGGACTTATTCCATTGGGCGCAATAACGCCTATAATAGGTGCACCTGTGATTCTGTATGTGGTGCTTCGAGATAGGAGGCTTTAGTGTTGTGTATAATAAAAGGAGCGGCTGATAAGCCGCTCCTTTTATTATAATCAGATATTTGCAATTCGCATTATGTCGGCAAAGACACCGGCTGCTGTTAAGCTTGCTCCGGCTCCGTAGCCCTTGATAAGCATCGGATACTCTTTATAACGCTCGGTAGTCAGCAATACGATGTTGTTGCTGCCTTCGAGGTTGTAGAATGGATGGTGTTGGCTCACCTTGCACAATGACACACTTCCCTTGTTGTCTTGGAAACGTGCAATGAATCGCCAATGCATCTTCTCGGCCTCGAGTTTCTTGCGTTCGCTCTCAAAGTCGGCGTCAAGCTCGGGCAGTCGCTCCCAGAAATTCTCCAATGTGCCTTCGAACAGTTCGTCGGGGATGAACAGTTTTGTCTCAATATCCTCCTGCTCTATGGTGTAGCCGGCTTCGCGTGCAAGAATCACCAACTTGCGTATTACATCCTTGCCACTCAGGTCGATGCGCGGGTCGGGCTCGCTGTATCCCTTCTCCTGTGCAAGGCGTACAGTGTGGCTCAATGATACATCTTCGCTAAGCATGTTGAAGATGAAGTTGAGTGTTCCGCTCAGCACCGCCTCAATCTTCAGAATCTTGTCACCGCTGTTTATGAGGTCGTTTATGGTGTTGATGATAGGTAGTCCGGCACCTACGTTTGTTTCGAACAGATATTTGATGTTACGCTGTCGTGCAATATTTTTCAGTTGTGCATACTTCTCGTATGACGATGAGGCTGCAATCTTGTTGGCTGCCACTACCGAGATATTATGCTCCAGAAGGTCGGCATACAGGTCGGCAACAGCGCTGTTTGCTGTACAGTCGACAAATACCGAGTTGAAGATATTCATCTTTATAATGCTGTTGCGCATATCCTCGATACTGCTCTCGGGGCTGTTCATCAGCTCGCTCTTGTAGTTGGCGATGTCGAGTCCCTCGCGGTCGAATATTGCATGGCGGCTGTTTGCTATACCTACGATGTTCAGTTTTAGACGATGCTCGTCAAGCAGTTTCTGACGTTGCGAAGCTATCTGCTCAATAAGGCTGCCACCGACAGTACCCACGCCACAGATAAAGAGGTTCAGCACCTTGTACTCGGAGAGGAAGAACGAGTCGTGGATAACGTTGAGTGTCTTGCGCAGGAACTTGTTGTTGATGACAAAAGATATGTTGGTCTCTTGTCCACCCTGTGCACATGCAATAACATTGATACCGTTACGTCCCAATGTGTGGAACAGTTTTCCTATAATACCTGCATTATGACGCATGTTCTCACCTACAATAGCAACTGTAGAGAGGTCGCTTGCTGCTGTTACAGGCTCCATGAGACCCATTGAAATCTCCTTGGCGAACTCGTTGTTGAGCACGTTGCATGCCTTTTCGGCATCGACGTGGCGCAAACCTATAGAGGTGCTGTTCTCTGACGATGCCTGTGCAACCAAGAACACACTGATGTCGGCAGCCGCCAAAGTGCTGAATATTCTGTGGTTGACACCTACGATACCAACCATACCCAAGCCCTGCACTGTAAGAAGGTCGGTGTCATTGATGCTCGATATACCCTTGATAAGACGTCCGTCTGATGTGCTGTTGGCATTGATGATTGTACCGTCACCACCGGGGTTGAAGGTGTTCTTTATGGCAATAGGAATGTTTGCCTTGAACACAGGATATATTGTAGGGGGATATACGACCTTTGCTCCGAAGTTGCATAGCTCGGTTGCTTCAACGTAGCTCAGGTGCTCAATTGTATATGCGTTGTTTATCACTTTGGGGTCGGCTGTCATGAATCCGTCCACATCTGTCCATATTTCAAGAATTTCTGCATTCAGCGCTGCTGCGATTATTGCGGCTGTATAATCGGACCCACCACGTCCCAAATTTGTGATCTCGTTGCTCTCCTTGTCCTGTGCAATGAAACCGGGAACAACAATTATCCTGTCGTTCTTGCCGTCGAAAGTTTCGTGTATAAGACGGTCGGTCTCTTCGCTGGCCAGAATATTCTTGCCGTGCTTTACCTCTGTTCTGATGAATTGTCGCGAATTGTATCTGACAGCTCCGTCGATGAGTGCAGTTACAATGCGGCTCGATATTCTCTCGCCATAGCTTACGATTGTAGCCTCGCTCTTTGGTGTGATGTTGTTTATCAGAGCTAATCCCTGATAGATGTTGTCGAGTTCGTTGAGCAGCTTGTCAACCTCCTTCAACAGTTCGTTGCGTTTCTCTTCGCAGTGGATGACGCTGTAAATAAGTTCGTGATGGCGGGTTACAATGTTCTGAAACTCTTCGTTGAACGATTCGTCGCCATTAACCGCCAGTTGCGATGTCTTTATAAGTTTGTCTGTAACACCGCCAAGTGCCGAAACTACCACAATTACATTCTCGTTTACGGCAGCCGACTCAACGATGCTTTTCAAATTCAATATGCTGTTTACGGAACCAACGGATGTTCCGCCAAATTTCATTACTTTCATGCTTTGTCGATATCTGTTTATTGAAAGAGTGCCGAATGTGTTATTCGGCTTGAAAATTGTTGCGAATATATGCTTTTTGGTGTAAAATAGCAAACAATGTGTGGGTAATTGTAGGATAATGTAATTAAAAAGAGTGAAAATTGTGCTATATTTGTAAAAATGTCACAGTTTGTAAAAATATTACCTACTGTTTGGCTATGAAAAGTTGTTGCGCTATCTTAGCGCATAAATTTATTGTATGGCAAAGGAGAAGAGTGTTTTTGTGTGTAACGAGTGCGGATACGACACGCCCAAGTGGGCCGGTAAGTGCCCTTCGTGCGGGGCATGGAACTCATTGGTCGAGAAAAAGGTGCGTACGGCATCGGCTGCACGTTCAGTGCGCGACATAGCTGTCGAGTCACAGCCGCAGTTGATAGACGAAGTGTCGGTTGACGAACTTCCGCGCATCGATATGAATGATGCCGAATTGAACAGAGTACTTGGCGGGGGACTTGTCCCCGGCTCGTTGTTGCTGCTTGGCGGTGAGCCCGGCATCGGAAAATCTACGCTCGTATTGCAGACAGTATTGCGTATGCCCGGATATAAGGTACTTTATGTGTCGGGTGAAGAGAGCGCTGCACAAATTAAATTGCGTGCCGATAGAATAGAATACTCCAAAAGCAATTGTCACATCGTTTGCGAGACTCTTCTCGAAACCGTCTTCACCCATATAAAGAATGTCTCTCCCGATATTGTAGTGGTAGACTCAATACAGACAATGTGCAGCGAGGCTGTCGACTCTTCGCCCGGAAGCGTGTCGCAAGTGCGCGAGTGTACAGCAATGCTGCTCAAATATGCCAAGGAGAATAATATCCCGGTGATTCTGATTGGTCACATAACAAAGGACGGTACTATTGCCGGCCCCAAGATTCTCGAGCACATAGTGGATGTTGTCATACAGTTCGAGGGTGACCAACATCATCTCTATCGTGTGCTGCGTGCAATAAAGAACCGTTTCGGCAGCACTGCCGAGATGGGTATATATGAGATGCGTCGCGAGGGATTACGACAGGTCTCAAACCCTTCGGAACTGCTGCTCAGCGAGCGCCATAACGGGATGAGCGGTGTTGCCATTGCATCGGCAATAGAGGGTGTCAGTCCTTTCCTTATCGAGGTTCAGGCGCTTGTAAGCAGTGCTGTCTATGGTACTCCGCAACGCTCGGCAACGGGTTTCGATACCCGACGCATGAACATGTTGCTTGCGGTACTTGAAAAACGTATAGGCTTTAAGCTTGCTCAGAAAGATGTATATCTTAATATCGCAGGCGGATTGCGCGTCAATGACCCTGCAATAGACCTCGCTGTGATAAGTGCCATCTTGTCGAGCAATATGGATGTAGAGATTGAACCTACGGTATGTATGGCCGGTGAGGTCGGTTTGTCGGGCGAGATACGCCCTGTCAACCGCATTGAACAGCGCATTGCTGAGGCTCAGAAACTCGGTTTCAGTAAGATTCTGGTGCCCCGGTCAAATACGAAAAGGCTTAATGTGGATGCATCGGGAATTGAAATAAGGCCTGTTTCAAAGGTAGAAGAGGCTTTCAGGGAACTCTTCGGTTAATAATTTATCGAATTTGGGATTGTAATATGATATACGAATATCAGTTGAGAGTGTTGCCGCAGGTAGCAGCAAACGAACAGGCTCTTAAAGAGTATCTGACGCGTGAGAAGGGACATAGTCTACGCTCAATCAATGCTGTGAGGATATTGCGTCGGAGCATTGATGCGCGTCAGCGTACAGTCTATGTAAATCTGTCGGTGCGCCTTTTTGTAAATGAAATGCCGCCTGCAGACGAATACAGGCATCGTGAATACCCCAACGTGGCCGGTAAAGAGCCGCTTATTATAGTGGGTGCAGGTCCGGCAGGCCTGTTTGCTGCTCTCAAAGCCATAGAGAAGGGCGTTCGCCCCATTGTGGTGGAGCGCGGCAAGGATGTACGCAGCCGTAAGGTGGATGTCGCAAATATATCGCGTACGCATACTGTCGATTCTGAATCGAATTACTGCTTCGGTGAGGGTGGTGCAGGTGCCTACTCTGACGGTAAACTCTTTACACGCAGTAAAAAACGTGGCAACATAGACGATATACTGAATATCTTCTGTCAGCATGGTGCGAGTCTCTCTATCCTTTCCGATGCTCACCCCCATTTGGGAACAGATAAACTGCCGCGCATAATTGAGAATATAAGAAATACTATAATCGGTTGTGGCGGAGAGGTGCGTTTCGAAACACGCATGGAAGAGCTGTTGCTGAAGGACGGCAAGGTGTGCGGCATACGTACCAACAGAGACGAGATTCATGCCTCGGCAGTTGTCCTTGCTACAGGACATTCGGCCAGGGATGTATATAGAACCCTTCATAGCGAAGGTGTTGCCATTGAGGCTAAAGGTGTTGCTGTAGGTGTTCGTCTCGAGCATCCCTCAATGCTTATCGACCAGATTCAATATCATAATCCGCAGGGTAGGGGAAAATATCTGCCGCCGGCCGAGTATAGTTTTACTACTCAGGTTGACGGTCGTGGCGTATACAGCTTCTGTATGTGTCCCGGTGGTGTGGTGGTTCCCTCTGCTTCAGGCAACGAAGAACTGTTGGTTAACGGCATGTCGGCATCGCATCGTGGTGGAAGATGGAGCAACTCGGCTATGGTGGTGCAGATAAATTGCGAAGATATAAATCATCCCGACCTACAGATTGAAGTTGACGGCTTTGAACCGCTTGCGCCCGATTCACCGTTGCGTGTGATGGCTTTTCAGGAGAAGATAGAGCGTCTCTGTTGGCTCATGGGCAACAGACGTCAGACAGCGCCGGCGCAGCGAATGACCGATTTTGTGAACGGTAAGCTGAGCTACGACCTTGTTGAAAGCTCTTATGCTCCGGGGCTGATATCATCGCCCATGAATTTCTGGTTGCCACCGTTCATATCAAAACGTCTGCAACAGGGATTCCAGAATTTCGGACGCAGTTCGCGCGGTTTCCTTACACGCGAGGCACAGCTCATTGGAGTGGAGTCGCGTACCTCGTCACCCGTGCGCATTGTGCGCAGCAGTGACACCCTGCAGCATGTACAGATTGAAGGTCTCTTCCCCTGTGGCGAAGGTGCAGGATATGCCGGTGGTATTGTGTCGGCAGCTGTCGATGGTGAGCGATGCGCACTCTCGGCGTGCGAATACATTGCAAGTGTATAAAATTCTATTATAAAACAAGAAACAGGTCCGCTTTTGATATGGAATCAAAAGCGGACCTGTTTCTTGACAAGGTACATGTTAATCAATTTCCATGCTCATGATGTAATCATTCATAAAATAGCCGTTACCTATTGGGAAATCTCCCTCTTTTGTGATTTTCATCCCTCTCTTCAGATAGAATCCAAGCGCAGTGTTGAAACGGTTTACATTAAGTTCCAATAGTGCTTTTGAGCCCGTCCTGTTCTCTTTTGCATACTCAAATGCCTTTTCAAACAGGGCTTTCCCTATTCTGTATCCTTGAAAATCAGGCATTACATACAGTTTATGAAGGTGGAAAAGTGTAATGCTTTCATTGCTTGCCGTCTCATCCTTTATAGACATATATCCGCATGGAATGTCATTTGCATAGGCGATAAAAAAACAGTGGCCATTGCCGAATTGCTTTGCAAGGCTCTCTGACGAGTACATCCACTCCATCATATAATCTATCTGCGGGCTGCTGAGTATATTTCTATATGTATCTCTGAATACAACCTCGGCCATAGACTTTATAACAGGAATATCGGATGTTGTCGCTCTATTTATATTGAAGGTCATGGAATGTGTACTTAAAACAAGATACCTGTATATGAACAACATGAGTCCGATATATGAATACAGAGTGTTATCTGTAATATCGGACTCATGTTAAATCTATAAAATCGTGTCGATTAAATCCAGCTTGTGAGAATCTTCATATTCTTGTTGGGAACAACCTTCAATGATGTAGCTGTTGCCGGAACAAGAATAGACTCGCCTTGACGTATCTTCATCTCCTCGCCGTTGTTGTCGATGATGGTACCCTCGCCCTCGGTACATATTACAATTACAAATGAGTCGAGTGACGCAAGCTCAATCTCGTGCTCCTTTGTCAAATTGTACAGTGAAGTTGTGAAGTAGGGGCACGATACCAATTCGATACGTTTGTCATCAGCAGCCCCATATTGTGTGCGGTAGTCGGGCAATACGCTGTAGTCTATCACAGCCTTGCTCTGCTCGGTGTGAAGCTCGCGGGGGTTGCCGTTTGCATCTACACGGTTGAAGTCGTATATGCGGTATGTGATGTTTGATGTCTGCTGTATCTCTGCGATGAAAGCACCTGCGCCAATCGAGTGGATACGTCCTGCGGGCAAGAAGAAGAGGTCGCCTGCGTGGATGTCATACTCGGCAAGAAGGTCGGTGATGGTATTGTCGGCAATGCTTGCCTCATACTCCTCGGGGGTAACCTGTTTGGCAAATCCTGAACGAAGGCTTGAACCCGGGTCGGCATCTACAACATACCACATCTCGGTCTTACCCTTTGACTGGTGGCGCTCCCATGCCTGCTCGTCGTTGGGGTGTACCTGAATAGAGAGGTCCTGACGTGCATCGATGAACTTTATGAGCAAAGGAAATTCCTCGCCGAAACGCTCGTGGTTGACCTTACCCAAAAGTTTTGCACCATCGCGCTTAATAAGGTCGGGCAACATCATGCCGGCATCGGGGCCCTCGGCAACTACCGATTCGTTATCCTTTACACCTGAGATTTCCCAGCTCTCTCCCACCTGCTTCTGGTCTGAAACGATTCCTTTGTAGGGAAGTATCTTTTCACCGCCCCACAACATTGATTTTAAAATAGGTTTAAACTTGTACATATCGTTGTTTTTTAATGGTTTTCTAATTTGCGAAAGTAATGATTTTTTTATAAATGCAGCGTTTTGAATTTATCTTTTGTTGTGTTCTATTCTCCCAAAAGAACAATTTATGCCTGTTTCCTGCAGTATGTTATTTGATGACAATCTCATCGGTAAATAGCCAACCTCCTTCGCTGCTGCTCTTTGCCTGATAACGGATGTAGCGTGCTTGTGTCTCGCCTTCCCAGCCGAAATGCTTGAATGTGAGTGCATCGTCTTTCACTACCTCGTGTACAATCTTTGTAAGCTCCTTGTACTCCTTGTTGTCGTTGGATGCAGATATAGTAACCTCGCATGGCATGAATATCCATGGATTGCATATCTGCATGAATGCTGCGCTTACCGAAGTGATAGGGGTCTCCTTCTCAAGGTCTATTACAACATCAATGCCACCCTTGATGAATCCCTGCCATATTCCGTCATTGTTGTTCCATCCACCGAAGATACCATCAACAAGTGTGGTGTCCTTGCCAGCTGCATAGCCGTCGTGGTAGGGTGCATCCTCGCTGTATGTTACCTTTTTGCCAATAGCAAGATGCTCTACAGGATACTCGGCTTCGGGACGGTTTCCTGTCTCGTTTACAAGGTCGAACGGATTGTATCCTTTCTCTTTTAGATACTCGACTGCGGTTAATGCACGGTTACGGAAATTGTCGTAGCATTTTACCTCGGGGTTGCTCCAACCCACCTCGGCGATGGCGAGTATGCGTGGATATGCCATCATCTCCATGTGCTCGGGAGTGGGAATATATTCTGCCCAAATGTTACCCTGAACACCATGTATGAATTTTGCCTCCTCTTCGCTGAACTCTTGTGGAATGGGGTCGTAGCTATATACTTTCTTTAATGGCAGGTATCCACCGATAGCCTCGGGTAGGGTGTGGGGAGCATCCTGATATTGGTCGAGGTAGCAGAATGTTCCGGGTGACATGATAGCCTTGTGTCCCGCCTTCGCTGCAGCCAAGCCACCTTCTGTGCCACGCCATGACATTACGGTTGCATTGGGTGCCAATCCGCCATCTAGTATTTCATCCCAGCCTATTATCTGACGGCCCTTGCTGTTGACGAACTTCTCAATTCTCTGTATGAGGTAGCTTTGCAACTCGTCAACATCCTTTAGTCCCTCTTCCTTCATGCGCTTCTGGCATAACGGACATGTGGGCCACGATTTTTTCTCTGCCTCGTCACCGCCGATGTGAATGTATTCCGAGGGAAACAGCTCTATAACCTCGCTCAGCACATTCTCAAGGAACTCGAAGGTCTTCTCGTTACCTACGCAAAAATCGGCCTGCTTGTAGGGCTCGTGTGTACAAGAGAGCTCGGGGTAGGCTGTGAGTACCTCTTCGCTATGTGCAGGCATCTCAATCTCGGGGATAATTGTTATGTGGCGCTTTTGTGCATAGGCAACAATTTCGCGGATATCGTCTTGTGTATAGTATCCGCCATGAGCATTAGCGCTTCCCTCTTCAACATATTCACGGCCGTTGTTCCACCATTCCTTCCATGTGGCGGCACCGCGCCATGCGGCGAATTGTGTAAGGCGTGGGTATTTCTTTATCTCAATACGCCATCCTGCAGCATCGGTAAGGTGCAGATGCAGACGGTTTATCTTGTATCGTGCAAGTGCATCTATCTGTTTTATTACAAAATCCTTGTCGAAGAAGTGGCGCGATACGTCGAGCATCATTCCACGATAGGCGAAACGGGGCTCATCAACAATGCGTCCATAGGGCATTCCTCCCTCATTCACGATACATTGGTTAATGGTTTGCAGTGCGTAGAAGAGGCCTGCCTCACTGCTGCTGCTTGCAATAATTCCGTCTTCATTTGTTGTTACGATGTAACCCTCGGGCGATGTCTGCTCTGTAGCATCGCTTATCTGCAATGAAATGTTACCGCCGTTCTCTACAATGCTTGCAGCAGGATATACACTCTTTATATACTCGGCAAGGTTGCTTTTTGTTGCCTCATCGGCAATGATAGAGAATGTGGGGCTGGGCGCCAATTTGTACAGCTTGTTCTGTAATTGGTACGACTGTGGCATTGGAATTATGTTCAATGCGCTGTTTCTCTCTTGCGAACATCCTGTAATCAACAGTATTAACGCGAGCAAAAAGATGTTGTTTTTCATGTTATTGTTTTTTGTTGTTTGTTTCCGTTTGTCTGCGGATGAGCACTTTTACACTGCTTAACGGGTGTTTCTGTAAAGATAACTCCTTTTTTTTATATCTTGAATAGCGAGCCTTTTTTTATGCAAGAAAATTTAGGAATTGTCTTGATTTGTTAATACTTGTTAAACGGACGGCTTGAATTCTATGCATGCCTCACATCTCCATATATATTGCAAAAGTTAATGTTTTATTTATAATCCGTGCATATGAATGACAATATGTTTGTAAAGGAATTGCGGAACTCTTACAGTGCCATAATGGGTTATGCCCGCATGCTTACAAAAGAGAAAAGTTCGGCCGAGGACCTGTTTCAAGATACAATGGAGCAGGCCTTTATGAGAAAGGATTCTTTGTCAGTGGGCTCTTCGTTTTATACGTGGGTAATTGCTATTATGCGTAACATATACAATCATCGTCAAAGAGATGATGCTAATATGCCCGGTTTTGTCTATATGTCCCAAATGGACAGTGATGAACTGCCTTGTTGTAACTCTTTGCCCGACAATGCCTTAAATGCAGTAGAGGTGGTGAAGATGATACGCAAGATGCCTGTTGATGAGATAGGGCTGCTCTACCTGTTTGCCGAAGGGATGGAATATAGCGATCTTGTCAGGGAATTTAATATGCCTATGAGTACTGTCAAGTATAAAATATTCCTTGCCCGAAAACAATTAAAGAGAATTTTTGGCAATGACGATATTTAACCTCTTTTTCTGCTGTCCGTTGCGTAGAACCGCAGCCAATTGTCGAAAAGCTGTTTGCCGGCATTGTGCCAGCTGTTTACGGGTGGCAGTTCGGGATTGTTGCCGGTATAATAGTTGAGCGGTAGTTCTATTGCATCGCCTTTTGCAATGTCACGTTTATATTCGTTGTCAAGGGTGTATGTCTCATACTCCGAGTGTCCTGTTATGAAAAAGTTGTTTGTACAACGCTCCTGTACAATATGAACACCCGACAGTGCCGATGTGGCGAGCAACTCAATGCGCTGTTCGTTTATTATATCCTCCTCGTGCAGTCCGGTGTGGCGGCTTTGAGGCACATTGAACGAAGTTCCTATTCCCCTGAATAAGGGATGTTCGGGTGTCAGTACCTTGTGGTTGAAGATTCCGAACATCTTCTTTGGCAAAAGATACTTCTGTATGCCGAACTTATAATATAGCCCGGCCTGTGCTGCCCAGCAGATGAATAATGTAGATGTTACGTTCCTGTTTGTCCATTCGATTATGGAGCATAGCTCGTTCCAATAAGTAACCTCTTCGAATTCAATCTTCTCTATTGGTGCACCGGTGATTATGAAACCGTCGAACTGTTTATCTCTCAGTTGGCTGAACGGCTTGTAATATTGTTGCATGTGAGCAGGTGATGCGTGCTTGGGAGTGTGGGTGTCGAGACTCATCAGTGTTAGCTCAATCTCGTGTGATGTGCCCGACAGTATGCGGATGAAATCGGCCTCGGTGGTCTCTTTCATTGGCATAAGATTGAGTAATGCTATATGCAAGGTTTTTTCGGTAGAGGCCTCTAAAACCTCTACCGAAAAACCTTCATTCATTACTTTCTGAAGCGCAGGTAATCCTTTCGGAACCTTTATAGACATTTGTTTTTATCTTAAATGATGATTATACTTCTTTTACCATACATCCAAACGGTTCTCTACGGGAATGTAAAGAGGGTCGTTCTCGGTTATTCCGAATGCGCGGTACCAATCCTCGATATGGGGGAGAGTGCCGTTTACACGCCAGCGTCCAAGTGAGTGGGGGTCGCTCTTGGTGCGGTTGCGTATCTCCTCGTCGCGGATGTTGCCTGCCCATACATTAGAATATGCAAGGTAGAAACGCTGCTCGGGGGTGAATCCGTCAATTACGGGAAGCTCGTTGTTCTTTGTTGCATTGCGGAACGCCTGCATTGAGATGGTGAGTCCGCCGTGGTCGGCTATGTTCTCGCCTACGGTCAACTCTCCGTTAGCCTTAAGGCCGGGTAACACCTCAATGTTGTTGAAATGGTAGATAATGACTTTTGTGCGTGCATTGAAACTCTCTGAGTCTTTTGCTGTCCACCACTCTTTGTAGTTACCGTCCTTGTCGAACAGGCGACCCTTGTCGTCGAATCCGTGTGTCATCTCGTGGCCTATGACAACACCGATAGCTCCATAGTTGAATGCGTCATCGGCAGCCATGTCAAAGAAGGGGTATTGCAGAATTCCGGCAGGGAAGCAAATCTCGTTTGTTGTGGGGTTGTAGTATGCGTTCACTGTCTGAGGTGTCATGTGCCACTCGTCCTTGTCTACTGGCTTGTTGTGGCAGCGCTCGATATGGTCGTCCCAAGCGAAACGTGAAATTGTGCGGCAGTTTTCAGCATAGCTCAACTCAGGGTTAATAACTAATTTGCTGTAGTCTTTCCATTTGTCGGGGTAACCGATTTTAACAGTGAAGGTATTCAGTTTCTCGTGTGCTGCAATCTTGGTGCTGTCGCTCATCCACGACTGTGCGTCGATGCGCTCGCCAAGAGCAATCTGAAGGTTGTTTACAAGTTGTATCATGCGCTCTTTTGCAGCAGGGGGGAAGTGCTTTGCTACATACAACTGGCCGATAACTTCGCCCAATGCACCGTTTACTATGCCTAAAGCACGTTTCCAACGGGGCTGCTGTGCTTGACGGCCCGAAAATGTACGGCCGTAGAAATCGAAATTCTGCTCGCCAATCTCGTCGCTCAACTCATTTGCAGTGCTGTTGATAATGTTCCACTGCATGTATGCGATAAGATCGTTCAAAGGAGTGTCTGAAAGGATGTCGCATACCTCCTTGATAGGAGCTGTCTGTGATACGTTAATATCTTTAATGTCCGAAATCTTGAGGTTGCCAAAGTATGTGTCCCAGTCGATCGAGGGGAACTGCTCCTTCAACTGTGCATAGCTCATCTTATGGTAGTTCTTGGCCGGCTCGCGCTGTTCAACACTGTTGAACGACTTGTCGGCAATGCGTGTCTCAATCTTCATGATTGCCTCCATGTTCTGCTGTGCCTTCTTCGCATCGAAACCGCATAGCTGGAACATCTTTACTATGTGTTCCTTGAACTTGTTGCGTATGTTGGTGGTTGCCTCGTCGGTGTCGAAGTAGTACTCCTTCTCGGGAAGTGAGATTCCACCCTGATAGAGCATAAGTATGTTGTTGTCGCTATCCATGATGTCGGCACTGATGCCTGTGTAGAAGAATCCCGAGATACCTTCGCGCATAAGTGTCGCTGTCAAAGGCAATATCTCGCTTTTGTCTTTCAATGATGCTACTTTGTCGAGCATGCCTGCGATGGGTGCATAGCCCTCGCTGTTGCGACGTGTGCTGTCCATTGCCAAATTGAACAGGTCGCCAATCTTCTGGCCGTTGCTGCCGGGCTCGTTCTTTGCAGCTGCCTGCTCAAGGACAAGGTCTTTCAACTGCTCGCGGCACTTTTCGGCAAGTGCGTCGAACTGTCCGTATCGTGCATATTCATCAGTCAGCGGATGGCTCTTGTTCCAACCACCTGTTGCATATTGATAGAAGTCGGCACCGGGTGCTACTGTCTGGTCAAGGTTTGCTAAGTCAATTTTTGATTCCATAGGTTTTTCAGTTGTGCATGCAGCAATGCTCATGGCTGCCAATGCGTAAATAAATAAACGTTTCATTGTTTACCGGTTTTATTTTTTTGTTTCTTATTCTAATGTCTCAAGTTCTTCCATGCACTTTTCCCATTCGGTTTCTGCGTCGGCCAACTCTCTTTTCAGTGACGCGTATTTGTCGAAGTTTTCGGTGGTGCTGCCCTCGGGAGTGCTTAATGTGTTTTCTATTGCCGAGATAGCCTCTTCGAGTTCATTCACTTTCTGTTCGCACAGCTCTACATTGCGCTCCAGCTTTCGGCGCTGCTTTTGCAACTGCTTTTCGGCCTCGTAGCTCAAACGGCTTTCTGTGGCACTCGGCTTGCTTGGTGCAACCACCTTTGCTACAGTTTCGCGTTTTATCAAGGCGTCGTTTATGTTGTCGGCATTCTTGGATGTCAGGTACTCATATATTCCACCAAGATGTTCGCGCACCTTTCCATCACCGAACTCATATACTTTTGTGACAAGTCCATCAAGGAAGTGGCGGTCGTGGCTTACGATTATCACTGTTCCGTCAAACTCTTTGATAGCCTCCTTGAGCACATCCTTCGACTGCATGTCAAGATGGTTGGTGGGCTCGTCGAGTATGAGCAAGTTCATCTGTTGCAGCAACAGGCGTATCATGGCGAGGCGGCTTCGCTCGCCTCCCGATAGAACTTTGACAAGTTTGTCGGATGCCTCTCCGCCGAACATGAATGCACCCAATATATCGCGTATGCTTAGGCGTATGTCGCCGGTCGCAACATTGTCTATGGTCTGGAAAACAGTCAGTTTCTCGTCGAGCAGCTGTGCCTGATGCTGTGCAAAATATGCAGTCTGTACGTTGTGTCCTATTGTAATGGTGCCATTGTGCTCCAGTTCGTTGAGTATACAGCGTACAAGGGTTGTCTTGCCCTCGCCGTTACGTCCTACGAATGCAACCTTCTCGCCACGGTTGATGGTGAAGTTGACATTGTCGAATACGGTGTGGTTGCCGAACGATTTTGATACATTGTCACATATCACAGGGTAGTTGCCACTGCGTGTTGCGGGGGCGAAACGCAGTCTGAGACGGCTGGTATCTTCTTCGTCAATCTCAATGGGAACAATCTTCTCGAGCTGTTTGATGCGGCTCTGTACCTGCACGGCCTTTGTTGGCTTGTAGCGGAAACGCTCGATAAATTCCTTTATATCGGCAATCTCCTTCTGCTGATTCTCATAGGCGCGTATCTGTTGCTCCCTACGTTCCTTGCGTGTCTCCATGAACTTGTCGTACGACAATTTGTAGTCATAGATTCTGCCGCATGATATTTCTATGGTTCTGTTGGTGACGGCATTAAGGAAAGCGCGGTCGTGGCTTACGAGCAGTACGGCATTGCTGCTGCGTGCAAGGAACTGCTCGAGCCATTGTATGCTCTCGATATCCAAGTGGTTGGTAGGCTCGTCAAGTAGCAGCAGGTCGGGGTGACGAAGCAACAACTTCGCAAGTTCGATGCGCATGCGCCATCCTCCGCTGAACTCTTTGGTGGGGCGTGTAAAGTCGCTTCTCTTAAATCCGAGTCCTGTGAGTGCACGCTCAATCTCGGCCTCATAGTGACTGCCGCCCATCATGGTGTATTGTTCGTTCAGGTGGGTGTAGTCCTCAATAAGCTGATGATACTCGGGGCTCTCGTAGTCATCGCGCTCGGCAAGCTCGTTGTTCATGCTTTCGAGCTGCTGCTCCATCTCGTGGATATGCTCAAATGCAGTTTCGGCCTCTTCGAATACAGTGCGTCCATCTTTTAGGTTCATCACCTGTGGCAGATAACCTATGCTTATGTTACGCTGTTTTGAGACTGCTCCCTCGCTTGGCGATTGTTCGCCCGAGAGTATGCGCAACAGAGTGGTCTTGCCGGCTCCATTCTTGCCGACAAGTGCCACGCGGTCTTTCTTGTTTATGATAAAACTGACATCGTGGAACAGGTTTGTTCCACCAAAATCAACTCTTATGTTATCGACTGAAATCAAAATTCAGAATGTTTTGTTAAGAGTGCGAAGATACTCTTTTTAGTTGAAATATGCAAGTTGACGTCTCGTCAATGAAACAATAGTTTCGACCTACCGAAGTTGACAAAAAATAATCCCTTATGTTGACTTAAAAATAAATAATCATTAACTTTGCGTCACTCGAATAATTATATTCGGAATATTTTTGGTGTATCAGTTAATGATACGTTGCAAAAGCGTTATGCTTATTTATCTCTAAAACGAAAATCGCCAAAATTTCGAAAGATAGGGTAGAACAGCATGATGCTCCTTGATGGTTGCATATACATGTCAACCATTCGGTTGGCATATATGTATATATGGCCGGCGTGGGGCGTTTATGGTTCATTTATCTTTCAGGGTGTTTGGCGATACCTCGTTTTAGAATGAATAGTGTACGGTCCTCACGCTTTTGTTATATATTTATCTTCTGTGTGGGGCGGCAGAATCCGGCATCGGTAGTGAAATGGAACACCCACTGAAGGATATTTATATAGGCAGAATAATACAAGCGAAAGTCGATGAAAAAGGCATTTCGTATTCCGAATTTGCACGTCGTATAAATTGTGCACGTTCCTCCTTATATAATATATTCAATAGCAAAAGTATAGATGTAGAGCGACTATTGCTAATCTCGGAAGCTCTTAATTACAATTTTATAGAAGAGGTCTATTTAAAGGAATATAGGGCATCTGTCTCAGAAACTGCATGTATTCAATTGCCATTGATAAATGGGAAAATTGACGTTTCGTCAATGCCCAAAGAGATTCTTCTTATCTTGAATAGAGCAATTGAAGAGGAGTTGTTATGATATATGTGTCCTGCTTTCTGACAAATATGTCTGCTTTTTCGACATATCTTGTCTCTTGAATAATAGCCTTGGCGCTATATTTGCAAAAATAACCATATAAAATATTAGAGATGAAACGTATTTTAAGATTTTTGCCAATGTTGGCAGTTGTGTTTGGTGTTGCAGTTGCAATCTCATCATGTAGTGATGATGATAAAGAGGAATTTTTTGATACTCCGATAACACCGGGAGTAATTGGGGGTGGAGAGACTGGTGATAGCATAAATCCCACGGTGAAAGGCCTTCGCCTGTCGTCGATAGAGTATGGTTATGGAAACATGAGATTCAGGTATGATGACAATGGTAACTTGTTGATGTATACCGGTATAGACAGTGGTTGGCTGTATAATGTAAGTTATAATCCGTTTGAAATAGAATGTCAAACAGAAGGGGACAAAGTTCATCTTTATAATGTAAAATTTACAAAAGAGGGATATATAAAGGGTTTTACAGTACGTACTTGTGACGTGGAAGAAGATTATAATTATAATTATGAAGATGTTATTAATTGTGAATTCATTTATAAAAATGAGCAACTTGTAAAAATAGTAGCAGGTGGTTCATGGAGCGAGAATGATATTACTGCCGATATTAAAGGAAACATGATTCTTACATGGATTAATGGCAATATAGAATCAGTAAAAGATGAGACTGTATCAGTTGTAGGTGATTCCTATAAATCTGTATCCTCGATGGTAAGAACAATAGAGTATGATGATACGCCAAATTACAGTAAACAGTTCACTCCGGGCATGGATATTTTGGATACTGATTATATGTCTCCTTTAATGTATCTTGGATTCTTTGGAAAGCCTTGTGATAAGTTGCCTTCGATTGTAAACGTAAGTCATATCTTTGATGAAGCGTATGGAACAGAATCTTTTAAGACGGAAGATAAAGAGAAACACTCCTACGAGTATGAGTTTAACGAGGATAATACTTTGTATTGTGTTTATGATGAATACAGTAGAAACGAAAAGGAGTGGGAGAACGGAGTATTGATTTATGATGATAGTGATTGGAATTATTACACACATGTACAGAACTATTATTATCATTATTCCGAGGCGGCTGCTGAAGCAGCAGCTGAACGCTGTGCAAAGTCAGATGTAAAGAGAAACCACAGAAAAGGGTTGTTTGGTATAAGAAGATAAAAAAAGAACAACTATCAATAAACATGCGGCAAAGTGTTTAATTATACTTTGCCGCATGTTTATTGAAAGTCTCAAGATAATTATAATCCTCTTTCATCAGTTATCGTTAATGTTTAAAAAAATGACTATCTTCGCGCAGAATTAATGAAATCAAGACGTTTGAAAAATGGGTATTACTAAGGCTAAAGATGCTAATTTGAGATTCCTGTTCGGCAGTGTGTTTTTCTTTTTCATCCTGCTGATGATGATAGTGCTGTTTGCCTATTTCACTCTTCAACAGTCGTGGGGCAAGGATGCGATTAAGGAGAGTTATACAATCTCTTTCTCGAAACAGTTCGAGGGTGCATGCTATGACTTGTATCTGAATGACAGTCTGTTGTATGTGGGAAGTCCTGTATCTTCTGACACATCGATTGTGGTGTCGCGCACTGCACAGGAGAATGCGTTGATTGTTGTTGATAAGAAGAGTGACGATGCGGCTATCCTGCAAGTAAAGGAGTCGGGTATGATTCTTATCTGTTATGGCAAGGA
Organism: uncultured Bacteroidaceae bacterium; assembly: GCA_904501775.1. Classification (GTDB taxonomy): domain Bacteria; phylum Bacteroidota; class Bacteroidia; order Bacteroidales; family Bacteroidaceae; genus HGM04593. The sequence goes on from CAJGCJ010000024.1 coordinate 19,143, forward strand.
TGGCGATATAGTAGCCGAGACAATCGGGAAATAACATCCTTATAGCCACTCCCTATACGGAATAAACAGTCACCGACTGATGTCGGTGACTGTTCTGTGTCTATTTATATCTGTTTTTACAGAGTGTTAATCTGCTTTTGTTACAGCCTTCTTTTGTGGAGATAATATCTCTTTGTATCGTTCCATATTCTCCAATATTCTGAAGCTCTCCTCAAGGTCGGTATCGTCGCGCAGGTTGTATATTATTTCACCCTTCTGTCCGTAGTACCGTTTAACAATTTCATCGCTTATAAGCTGTTTGACATGCTTTGAGAAGTGTGTGAGCGCATGGTCAAGGTTGTGCTGCAGTTTCTTCTCGAGTGATGCTATATCCTCTTTTGTAATATCGGCATACCCCTCGAACTCTATCATCTCCTTCAGTTCCTTCAGTATCTTGCCGCTCTGCATGTCATAGTTGAACCCGCTCTCCTTGAGCATCTTGGTAAATTGGGCGTACGACTCGTCGTCAAGTTCGAAAGTCTCGGCAGGAGCTATCTTTTCGTGTTTCAGCTTATATTCTGTTGCAAAGTCGAACACAGTCATATCTTGAATAAGATAGTACAGCAATGTGCTTAGTTCCTCGCCTTTGGGCTGCAGGTCGGGACGTATGCCACCGCCGTCGCGTACCTCTCGGCCTGCAGCGGTGTAGAATACGTTGGTGAGGCTGTCGGGGATGCGTTGTGCACGTCCGTCCTCTTGGCGGTGGCTGTAGTCGAGGGCCTGTACACAGCGTCCGCTGGGGATATAATACTTGGCTGTTGTGAGCTTAAGATAGCCGTTGCCGGGCAATGTGCGTGTGCTCTGTACAAGGCCTTTGCCGAATGTCCGTGAACCGACAACTACTGCGCGGTCGAAGTCCTGCAGTGAGCCGGCAAGAATCTCGGAAGCCGATGCTGTCTGTCCGTTGACAAGTATTATGAGCGGTGACTCTGTGTCTATAGGCTCGCGGCTTGTCTTGTATTCTTCGTTTGATTTTTTTGTCTTGCCTTTTGTTGTGACAATGGTCTTGCCTTTAGGAACAAAAAGATTGACAATGTTTACCGATTCCTGCAGTGAACCGCCTCCGTTGCTGCGCAGGTCTATTATGAAACTTTTTGCTCCCTGGCCTTTAAGGTCTATTATTGCCCGGCGCATATCCTTTGAGCAGTTCTCGGTGAAGGTGCTGAGCTGGATGTAGCCTATGCTGTCTTTCAGTATTCCGTAGTAGGGTATTGGCGGCAGTGCAATGCTTGCGCGTTCAATGTTCACTGTGATGGGTTTCTTTACTCCGGGGCGCTCGACCTTTACCGTCAGCTTGGTTCCGGGCTCGCCTCGCAGCATGTTGCTGGCGCTGTCGCTGCTCATTCCATGTATGTCAATTCCGTTTATGCTCAATATGGCATCGCCTATCCTGAGACCAGCCTTTGCTGCCGGCATATTGTCATAGGGGTCGGTGATGACAGTGGTGTTCTTGCCGGTGTGAAAACGTATAGCCGAACCGATGCCTGCATATTTGCCGGTTATCATTATCTTAAGTTCATCGGCCTCTTTTTCGGGGTAGTATACAGTGTAGGGGTCGAGTCCCGAGAGCATTGCATTTATTCCCCCTTCAATCATCTTTTGGGGCATGATGGAGTCGACATAAAACAGGTCGAGCTCTTTTATTATAGAGTTGAATATACTCAGTTGTTGCGATAGCTGGAATTTATGCCTGTCCTTGTTGAATGCAAAAATTGCAAGGATGGTGAATAGAGCTATGGGAATTGTTATGAACAGATATCTTTTGCGCATATTCTTTTAATGAAATGTTTTATTCTGCGAAGATACGTTTTTACTGCTTTATTGTGGGTAATTATGTTGTTATTTTAATGTAAAAATCTGTTTTTTTTACTTATTGGGCCACTATATTGCGCTTTTTGCAAAAAAAAGCGCAAAACATTTGCAAGGTTGAAAAACTTGTGCTACTTTTGCATCGTCAAACGAGAAACGCTTGAAATTCTTCAGTAGCTCAGTCGGTTAGAGCACCTGACTGTTAATCAGGGGGTCGTAGGTTCAAGTCCTACCTGAAGAGCAAAGCGACGGTTGCCAAAAAGGTAATTGCTTATTTTTAGTAGAGCGTTTTTCCTGACAAATTCTTCAGTAGCTCAGTCGGTTAGAGCACCTGACTGTTAATCAGGGGGTCGTAGGTTCAAGTCCTACCTGAAGAGCAAAGCGAGTAACAAATGTTTCTCGCTTTTTTTTTGTCTTAATGCCCCTAATCCGGCCTCGTCTGCTTACCTGTAAGGCAAGCTGTATGGTATGTGGAGGGTTCTGTCAATCCATAAAGGTAAGTCTGTACATCTGCAAAAGTTTTGGGGTGCTATATAAATGTTATTTTTCGGAAATAGTGTATAACATATAAGCAGCACTGCTCGCGGTGCTGCTTATATGTTATACACTATTTCCGAAAAATAACATTTATATAGCACCCCAAAACTTTTGCAGATGTACAGACTTACCTTTATGGATTGACAGAACCCTCCACATACCATACAGCTTGCCTTACAGGTAAG
>CAJGCJ010000025.1 GCA_904501775.1 uncultured Bacteroidaceae bacterium
ACCGGCAATCTGTATAAGCAAAAAGAAATCTACCATTGAGAATACAGCAGTCTCGCTTTGTCCAACGCCTACTGTCTCTACAAAGACCGTATCGTAGCCGGCAGCCTCGCACAATATTATAGTCTCTCTTGTCTTGCGTGCCACACCTCCCAAAGAACCTGCCGATGCGCTTGGTCTGATAAAGGCATTGGGGTGCTGCGACAACTGCTCCATTCTAGTCTTGTCGCCCAATATGCTACCCTTGCTGCGCTCACTGCTGGGATCGACAGCCAGCACTGCAAGCTTGCCGCCTTTACTGTTGAGTACGTGAACGCCAAAAGCATCTATTGATGTACTTTTTCCGGCTCCGGGAACACCCGTAATACCTATGCGCAACGAGCGACCCGAATAGGGCAAACAACGTTCTATCACCTGTTTGGCAATCTCTTGATGATGTGGCAGCACGCTCTCTACGAGGGTTACAGCACGCGAAAGCACTGTAACATCGCCACGCAATATGCCTGCGACATAATCATCAACAGTGAGTTCGGCCGCTTTGCGACGCTTACGCAATGAGAGATAGGGATTGATAGAACTCAGCCTCTCGACCCCTTCGTTAACCTTAAGGCCCTTATATGCAATATCATTCTCGGGGTGCTCCATAATAAAAAGTTTCTTTTGGCGAATATATAAAAAAGCAGGCATCATTGTACAATGATGCCTGCTTTTTTATATACTTTTAAACAATTAATTCATCGCATAGCTGCCCATGAACATCTGACGCGCTGCATTTACGCCTACTGCATCAAGAGTAACATTCATAGTCTCACCGTTGACTGTATAGAGAACAGCGTTGTTACCATCGATTGAAATAAGCTTGTTCACTTGGTTGTTGTACTCCATGCTCCAGCTATTGTCGTTAGCATCAAAGATAAAGTTCATAGCTGTTTCACCGTTAGATACGCTGTAACCATTCTCATTTGTTGTAATGGTAACCTCTTCGCCGTTGGCATTCTTAACAATCTTAGACTCACCTACATTTGATGAAATAGGGCTGTCACCTGTCCAGAATTCAACTGAGTTGAGAACTACTGCATCTACAAAAAGAGTTATGCTATAAATGGGAACAATATTCATCGCAACAAAAACAATTTCGTTAACCCACTTATCACCAACACCTTCGTTCCAATTATAGATTTTCTTTGTAAGACCGAAAGAGCCCATACAAGATGACATCATCACACACACTGATAGCAAGATTGCTACTGATTTCATAATCTTTTTCATAATAATACTACTTTTTTAGTTAATATTTGATTGTAATTTTGATTGTTGTCATTAACGAAACTTCGCAAATGTAAACAAAATTAATATTATCACTAACAAAAAAACAGTTTTTTTTATTTTTTTTATCAGAGCACTCCATTAACAACAAGAGCCTTCACCAATGAGTAGAATTTTTCCACTGTAGGTATATCAACTCGTTCCGTGGGTGAGTGGGGTGACATAAGTGTGGGACCGAACGATACCATATCCATCTTAGGATAATTGGTGCTGATTATACCACACTCCAATCCTGCGTGGATGACACGTACATCGGGCTGTTTACCGAACATCTCGTTATATGCACTCTTCAGCGCAGCCAAAAGCGGAGAGTTTACATTAGGCTGCCAGCCGCTGTAACCGCCGCTCAGCTCCACCTTCATGCCGGCCATCGCAAAACAGCTTGACAGCTGCAATGCCAAGAATTCTTTCATCGTGTCGCATGAACTGCGGGCAAGGATATTTATCTGGGCAGCACCGCCGTCAATAGTAACAATAGAGAGGTTGCTCGATGTCTCTACTGTATCGGGGATAGTAGGAATGAAACGCAACACACCATCATGGCAAGCAAGTATTACGTCGATAAGGTTATCCTGAATCTGCTCGGGAACTATAGTCTCGGGCACTTCGCACTCCTCGACACTCAAGGTTATACCCTCTTCGATTGTAGCATATTCGCTATTGTAAAGAGCCTCGTACTTAGCTGCTATTGATTTCAATTCGTCAACGCCCTCTTTTGAGAGTGTAAGAACAACCTCGCAGCTTGCAGGAATTGCATTGCGCATATTGCCACCATGCCAGCTTGCTATGCTTACAGCACACTCGTCGATAGCTTCACGCACAAAACGTGCCATCAACTTGTTGGCATTACCGCGACCTGCATTGATTTCGAGTCCCGAGTGACCTCCGCGCAAGCCCTTCAACTGTACCTTAACTGCAGCATCCTCACCTTCGTAAGGCTCAACCTCCATAAATTCCATAGATGCAGTGATATCGAGGCCGCCGGCGCAACCGATATAAAGTACACCCTCTTCTTCGCTATCAAGATTCAAGAGGAGCTCTCCCTGCAACTCACCGCCTTTAAGGCCGAAAGCACCATACATACCGGTCTCTTCATCGGCTGTAATAAGAGCCTCAAGAGGTCCGTGCTGCAACGATGAATCCTCGAATATAGCCATTATAGCAGCAACACCCAAGCCGTTGTCTGCACCAAGTGTGGTATTGTCGGCATACAGCCAATCACCCTTTACGACAGTCGTTATGGGGTCGGTCTCAAAATTATGTTTGCTGTCGGGAGTCTTCTGGGGCACCATATCCATATGAGCCTGAAGTATTATACCTTTACGGCCTTCAAGACCTGGAGTTGCCGGTTTACGCATTATTATATTGCCGGCCTCATCTTTCCAAGTCTCTACATTTATACTTTTTCCGAACTCAATGAGGAATTCCTGTACCTTTTCGAGATGTCCCGAAGGACGAGGAACTTGTGTCAACGCTTCAAAATGTTTCCACACCTCGCGAGGCTGCAAATCCTTAATTGTAATAGCCATATTCAAAAAATTTTAAAGTTATTATTGTTTCTTTATTTGTAACATCATCAAACCAACGATTCCGAGCAATGCCACCAGCAAAGTCTGCAGGGAGTGTACTATCAGAGCAAATATGCCGGCATTGGTAGAACTTACCCCATAGAGCATCATTATACCCATGACACAGAAATGCCATGGACCTGCACCGTTCGGTGTCGGGACAACAACCGCTATGCTACCTGCCACAAAGAGCAGAAGAGCAGCCGCTACTGACAAGTCGGCACTGAACGGGAAACAGAAGAAGCAGAGATAGAACTGCAAAAAATAGCATAGCCATATTGCAACAGTCTCAGCTATGAACAGCCACAGGTTACGCATCTTGGCAAGCGATGTGAAGCCTGCCCAAAAGCGAGAAATGAAGCTGCGTATCTTGACCCACAACGACATTCGGCGCAACAGCAGATACAGCAGAATGCCAACAGCAATTGCCGAGAGCACAAAGACAGCCACACGTCCTATGGAAGAGAACACCGTAGCCGAGCCGGAGGTTCCTGAATCTGCAACGAATGCATAGAATACATGCCATTGCGACAACACCGCTATTGCTGTTATTATGACAACCATCAAGGTATCGACAAGCCTCTCGGACACCAGCGTACCAAGAGACTGGGCAAAAGGCACTTTGTCGTAACGTTCAAGCACTATACAACGCGACACCTCTCCTATTCTTGGAACAATCAGATTTGCAGCGTATGCAATGAATATAGAATATACGCAATTTGAACTGCTCGGATGGTAGCCCAACGGAGCAAGAGTCAAATTCCATCGCCATCCACGTATTGCATGGCTCAACACACCGAACACACACGAGAGCCAAAACCACCACATATCCATGCTTTTAAAAGCCAAGCTGACCTCTTCGAAATTAAAATTCCTGTATATCCAATACAAGATAACCGCTCCCAACAGAAGCGGTATACCCGTTTTTACAAGAATATTTAAAATCTTTTTCACTGCTTATGAATCTATTTTATCAGTTTTTGGTTAACTTTGCAGATGGTATAAACCGACCATTGGCAACAGAGCATCCGGCAGTAGCCGTTTGCAAAGATAGCAGTTTCTTAAAATTTCTCCTTTTTTTCGGGAAGTAATTATAATATTTTAAGAAATTATTTATTAATCCAAAGCAGCAAGATATCACATGAAAGCAGTAAAAGCAAAGAAAAGATTGGGACAGCACTTCTTGACAGACCTAAATGTCGCCAAAGACATTGCCGATACTGTGGATATCTGTCCCACACTGCCCATACTTGAAGTAGGCCCCGGCATGGGAGTCCTGACACAGTTTCTGCTCGAAAAGGGACGCACACTGAAGGTCGTTGAGATTGATGAAGAGTCGGTAAGCTATCTTTGCAAGAATCTTGCGGCATTGGGCGAGGAGAACATCATCCCAGACGATTTTTTAAAGATGCACCTCGACAGGGTGTTCGGCAACACACCATTCATGCTGATTGGAAACTACCCCTACAACATATCGAGCCAGATATTCTTCAAGATGCTCGACAATAAGGAGTACATTCCCTACTGCAGCGGAATGATACAGAAAGAGGTAGGAGAGAGATTGGCAGCAGCACCCGGAAACAAGGCATACGGCATTCTCAGTATCTTCGTACAGTTGTGGTACGATGTAGAGTACCTCTTCACCGTATCCGAGAATGTATTCTCGCCGCCGCCCAAAGTAAAGAGCGCAGTTGTACGCATGACACGAAACAGCCGTACATCGCTTGAGTGCGACGAAGAGTTACTGCGCAAGATTGTGAAAGGAACATTCAACCAACGACGCAAAAAACTGCGTAACTCGATACAGCAGATTGTAGGCAAGGAGTCGCCGTTGCTCAGCGACCCGATTCTTGACAAACGCCCCGAGCAATTGTCAATAGAAGATTTTATAGGCCTTACCTTGAAGGTTGAGCGCGAATTATAGCATAAAGAGAAAGGAGGCAGACAATGAATAAAGAGTACATCGACTCTATAAGAGAATTCATAGAAAACAAAGATTCGGTACTGTTACAAGAGAGCATATCAAAGTTACACCCTGCCGACATTGCTGAGATATGCCAAGAACTTGACATAGAAGAGGCCCGTTTCCTTTACAGACAACTTGACAACGAAAAAGCAGCCGACGCACTCATCGAGATGGATGAGGATTTGCGTAACGAACTGCTCGAAGAGCTGCCATCCGAGGCCATAGCCAAGCGCTTTGTCAACTACATGGATAGTGACGATGCCGTGGAGATTATCCGCGACATGGACGAGGAGAAGCAAGAAGAGGTGCTTTCGCACATCAAGGACATTGAGCAAGCCGGCGACATTGTAGATCTTCTGCAATATGACGAGGACACAGCCGGTGGTCTTATGGGTACCGAAATGGTTGTCGTGAACGAGAACTGGAGTATGCCCGAGTGTCTGAAAGAGATGCGACGCCAAGCCGAAGAGCTCGATGACATCTATTATATATATGTGGTAGACGACGATGAACGTCTGAAAGGCTTGTTCCCCCTTACAAAGATGGTGACAAGCCCGTCTGTGTCAAAAGTAAAGCATGTGATGAATGTAGATGTCATAAGCGTAGACGTAGACACCCCCATAGAAGAGATTGCGCCACTTATCGAGAAATATAATCTTGTAGCAATCCCTGTTGTCGATAAGATCAATCGCCTTGTAGGACAGATTACTGTCGACGACGTCATGGACGAGGTACGTGAACAGACCGAGCACGACCAGCAACTTACCGCCGGTCTTGCACAAGACGTCGAGAGTGACGACTCGGTGTTCTACCAGACACGTGCACGCCTGCCTTGGCTGATTATCGGAATGGTTGGAGGTATATTCTCATCAATGCTCCTCGACTGTTTCTCAAGCACATTGGGTTCACACCCCGAGATGGCACTCTTCATTCCATTGCTTGCCGGAATGGGAGGTAACGTAGGTGTACAGTCATCGGCCATCGTTGTACAGGGATTGGCAAACAACTCTCTGAACACCAATCATATATTCCGACATATCCTGAAAGAATCGGTAGTGGCAATCATAAACGCCACCATATTGTCGTTAATGGTATACATCTACAACATCTTTGTACATGGCGCAACTGATATAGTAACGCTATCAGTGCCCCTCAGCCTGTTTGTGGTTATTATGTTCGCATCGGCATTCGGAGCCTTCATCCCGCTTGTACTGGAGCGTTTCAACATCAACCCTGCTGTAGCAACAGGCCCGTTCATACAGATTATAAATGACCTTAGCGGCATGACATTCTACATGATAATATCAATGGCATTAAGCCAAATTTTCCTATAAAACAACACTGACAAAATGAGAAGAACACTTACCATTGCGGCAATAATGATGTTTGCGACAAACTGCATCTTTGCACAGATTGCCGAATTCGAGAGATGGGCCAAAGCACCCGAAGGAGAACTTCTATCACAGAAATTCGCCAACAAGAAACTAAACAAGGCTGACTGCATGCGAGCGGCAGAAATCATCGACTCAATGTGGATAAGCGCAACTGCCGACCGTCTAAAGGCGCAATGGTCTAAACTGACAATCTCAAACGACTCCCTGAAACTTGCATGTGCCACCCGCACTTTCGGTCCATTACCTGATGACGGCCGCAGCCTTTTCATATCAATGCATGGAGGCGGTGAGTGCCCCAAAGAGGTGAACGACCAGCAGTGGATGAACCAGATTTATCTGTACGAGCCTTTCGAAGGAGTGTACATCGCACCACGAGCTCCATGGAACACATGGAACATGTGGCATCGCGAAGGTCTAGACGAGCTGTTCGAAGAGGTTATTCAGGCATGTGTTGTGTTTGAGGGAGTAAACCCCAACAAAGTATACCTTATGGGCTATTCGGCCGGTGGAGACGGTGCATGGCGCATGGCTCCAAGAATGGCCGACAAATGGGCTGCTGCATCCATGATGGCAGGACACCCCGGAGGCGCGTCACAGGTAAACCTTTACAACCTACCCTTCATGATATGGATGGGTGAGAAGGATGCAGCATACGAGCGCAACCGTCTGGCTAAGGAGAAAGGTGAGCTAATGGATTCGCTACAACAGGCAAACCCCGGAGCATACATACATCAGACAAATATCATAGAGGGTAAAGGCCACTGGATGGACCGCATCGACGCGGCCTCGCTGGAGTGGATGGCACAGTATCGCCGTAATCCATACCCCAAGAAGATTGTATGGCGTCAGGAACTCGTTACCCGTGAGCACTTCTATTGGCTATCGGCTCCCAAAGAGCAGTTGAATCACGGACTTACTGTAATAGCCAGCATCGAAGGCAACACCATCAACATTGAGCGATGTGATTATTCGAGCCTCACAATACATTTGAACGACAACATGGTAGACCTTGACAAGAAGATAACAATCCTTTACAAAGGGAAAAAAATTGCCAAGAAAAAACTGAAGCGCACTATCTCCGGCATGTATCGCAGTATCAACAGCAGAAATGACAGAAGCTATGCATTCCCGGCATATATCCATATCGAATTATAATTTGATTCCGGCATCATGTAATATTTTAAATTTTATTTTAGGATTTAAAACAAAAAGATACTACATTTACAAGCTGAACACATTATAAAAACAAAAAAGCACCACACAATGAACGCTAAAATCAAGATGCTTAAAGCTCTAAGTATATTATTGTGTCTGTTTTGCACAATTCCTTTGTTTGCACAAAGCGGTACAACTGTCATCGGAACTGTATATGACGAATTTGGCGACCCCCTTCCCGGCGCCAGCGTCATCGTAATAAAAAACAAGGAGATGGCACGTGCCACAAGCACCAATATAAACGGAAACTTCAAGATTGATGTCTATTTGGATAAGGGCGAGAAAGAGATTAAAATCAGTTTTATGGGTTCAAAGACTGAGGTTATCAAGCTCGACCAACAGAACATAGGCCGTAACATTACAGTAAACCTTGAGCCCGACAGAGCATTATTGGAGGAGGTAACCGTCGTAGAAGACGGATATGCCCGTCTGCCCCGTAAGGACATGGTGGGAGCTTTCACCACTATCAAAGCCGACGAGGTACTGATGCCGGCATATCAGAACATCGACCAGATGCTACAAGGAAAAATTGCCGGTATGAGCGTTGTAAACTCTTCGGCGCGTGTAGGTGCATCGCCCAAGATAACCATACGCGGTACATCTACAATTCTGGGTAACAGTGACCCTCTGTGGGTAGTTGACGGAGTTATTCAGGAGGACCCCTTGTCGATAGACATGAGTTCTTCCATAACCACCGACATGCGCGAGCTTATCGGTAACCAGATATCGTGGCTCAATCCGCAAGACATTGACAACATCACAGTGCTAAAGGATGCTTCGGCTACAGCAATCTATGGTTCAAAGGCTTCGAACGGTGTAATCGTAATAACAACCAAGAAGGGAACTCCCGGACGCATAAGCGTAAACTACACAGGCAACATCTCGGTGCGCGAGCGTCCCAACTATGACATATACGACTATATGAACTCATACGAGCGCATACAGTTCAGCAAAGAGGCCTACGAAGCAGGTGTAAGATATCAGACTGAACCACTCCCACAGGTATACACCTACGAGGGACTCATGGCAATGTTCAACAAGCGTATGATAAACGAAGATGAGTTCTCACAATATCTTCAACGTCTGGAGACTGTCAACACCGATTGGTTCGACCTGCTGACACGCAATTCGGTGAGTCAGAATCACAACCTGAGTATCTCGGGTGGAACAGACAAGTACACCTACAATGCATCAATAGGCTATTCTGACAACAAGGGATACGAAATTGGCAACGAGAACGACCAGTTGACCACCCGTCTGAGCATTAACAGCAACGTAAATGACAGATTGAGCATAAACGTACAGTTGAACGGTAGCGTGCGCAACTCCGACGGCTATGGTGCAGGAGTCAACCCGTACAGCTATGCAATGAACACAAGCCGTGCAATCCCTGCATACGAAGAGGACGGTTCATTGGCCTACTATTCAAAATACTACCGTTACCAATATAACGCGCAGTTGGGCGACAACAACCAATACGCCTACAACATATTCAACGAAATGGCGAACAGCTACTCTTCGAACCGAGGAACAATGTTCAACGCCTCAACAAACATCTCATACAAGCTTCTTAGCTGGCTCACCTATCAGGCAACTGGCAGCATGTCACTGAGCACCAATACAAGCGAGAGCTTTGCAGGCGAAAGAACCTCACATGTGGAACAGCTATACCGCGGTTACCCATACGGTAGCGAAAAGGCCGGCAGCGACAAGTACTATGCGGCGCTGATGCCATTTGGTGGCGTACTCAACCAATCAAATTCACAGACCCTCTCATACAGCACATCACACCGTCTCTCATTCAGCAAAGAGTTCAACGAGAACCATCGTCTGAACGCGATGCTGGGTATGGAGATACGCTCAAGCGAGGGCGAGAGCGACGGTAACACCGTATGGGGTTATGTTCCCGAGCGTGGCGAGATAATAGTTTCGCCCACTACACCCGATAACTTCAAGCCTATCGGTACCGACATAAGCATAGGCTGGGGCGCACTCACACAGCTCTACAATGGCGGATGGAGCAAGAGTTCAACCGTTACAAACTACATGTCATTTTTTGCAACTGTGGCATACTCGATGATGAACCGCTATGTCATCAACATCAACGTACGTTCCGACGCTTCTAACCGTTTCGGACAGGATGTAAACAAACAGTTCGACCCCACATGGTCATTCGGTGCATCGTGGAAAATAGCACAAGAGCCTTTTGTTGCCGAGAATATGCCATGGCTCGACCAGATGAACCTTCGTGCCACATACGGTATTCAGGGTAATGTCGTAAACAGCATAAGCCCCGAGATGATAGTACGCTACCAAGGACTTCTCGAGAGCTACGGCGAATACTATCTTACAATCTCGAGCCTTGCCAACCCGCAGCTTAAGTGGGAGAGAACAAAGACATGGAACTTGGGTATCGACCTTGCACTATTCGGATTGCAAATGAACTTCGAGTACTATGGACGACGCTCACACGCTATTATACGTCAGGACATAGCACAGGAGTACGGTATTTCAACAATGCCCCTTAACGGAGCAATAATCACCAACCACGGACTGGAATACACGCTGAACTTCACTCCCTACCGCACAAAGGATTTCACATGGACCGTAGGATTCAATGCCAGCAAGAACTGGAACAAGTCGCGCGACGATGACCGTACGGCCAAGGCTGACGAGCTTACACACATAGACTTCCTAAACGGCAACAGCGACCGTCCTTTGAAGAACGGCTATCCACTATCAGCATTCTGGTCGTATAAGTTCACAGGACTTAACGGAACAAACGGTTATCCCACATTTGCAAATGCCACATACGACGACGTAGACGGTGACGGAAGTGTCGACCCCACTACATTCCTTGTATATTCGGGACAAGGCGAGCCCGACTTCACAGGTGGTTTCAACACCCGTATCCGTTGGAAGAACTTCCATTTAGGTGCCGACTTCGCAATTATGTTGGGTGCAAAGAAGCGTCTGCCCAACCCCTACTCGACCTTCTCGAACGGAAAGATGCCCGACATCTTCAGCAACCTATCGAAGGAGCTAAACAACCGTTGGAAGAAACCGGGTGACGAAGCACACACAAATATCCCTGCACTCTACACCTCGGTGCGTGACCTGTACAATCTTAACCTACCCAATGGTCGCTTTGACAATATCTACTCGATGTGGGCACAATCGGATGTACGCGTAGCAGATGCATCGTTCTTGCGCTGTACACAGATATCACTCTCTTACAATCTGCCATCCAAGATATGCCAGAAGGCAGGACTGTCACGCATACAGGTAAGTGCAAACGTGAACAACCTCTTTGTAATAGCAAGCGACAAATGGCGCGGATATGACCCCGAGCTGGGTTACACCATACAGCCACGCGTTTACTCAATGGGACTAAGTGTAGGATTTTAACAACTTGAAGCTATGAAATTGAAAGACAATATACTCGCAGTAATCACACTGCTTACAGTTACAGCATGTGGCGACTTCCTTGAGCCAAACTCAAAGAGCGAATTCGTTCCCAAGGATGCTGTATCGTTAAATGAGTTGCTTTTGGGCGAGGGATATCAGCGCAACGACATGGAGGGCTTTAACGTGTTCCTCAATCTTATGGATGACGATATAGAGGCAACTCCCTATCAGACTCCAAGCGATGGTTTCGACCCTAACAGATTCACAGCATCGTTCACTTGGCAGCCCGACATGTTCGAAATGATGGAACTCGCAAATTCAGGCCATACGAACGTATACCAGAGCTATTACGAAGTTATTCTGGGAGCAAACGCTGTAATAGACTACCTGAGCGAGGTTAATGACACCGAAGACAATATCAACAAGGTTAAGGCACAGGCATATGCCCTTCGCGGTTTCTACTATTTCAACCTTGTAAACATATTCGGCATGCCCTACAACTATGCACCCGACTCACTCGGTGTTCCATTGAAACTGCACAGTGCAATTGAGGAGAGCGATGACTATCTGGTACGAAAAACCGTGCGCGAAGTGTACACACAGATACTTGCCGACCTTCACACAGCCGAAGAGACATATCATAAGCTTCCGGCAAGCGAACAATGGAGTGCCAACTACCGCACCAGCCTTCCTATGGTGCAGCTGATGCTGTCGCGTACCTATTTATATATGGAGGATTGGACAAACGCCGCCAAATATGCCGGATATGTAATGCAGGACAAGAACTTCAAACTGGATGACATGAACGACATTCTGCTATACGGCAACGACGTCAACGGCAAGACAATACGCAACTACGCTTCATTCTCGTCATACAAATCAAGGGAAACAATATGGTTGTACGGAAGCATATCGGACATGTTCGAGTGGACCTATAGCTATCTGACAGCTACCAACACCGTGACCGGTAGCAGAATGTATCCCTATTTTCAGGCATCCGAGGAACTTTTGAACACATTTGTCGACTATGACCTGCGCCTGAACCGCTATATCGTAAAATCGCCAATGGGTGATACAAACGAGCAGATGTACATGGCATATGGTAAAGTAAATATCGGATATACCACACTCAAGAATGGTACCACCGAAATTGACTACTACCTGCCAAAGGCTGCAACAGGTGAGTTCGGACGTTCATTACGTCTCTCCGAGGCCTATCTCAACTATGCCGAGGCTCTGGCAATGACAGGCGACATTAATGGTGCGGCCGATGCGCTCAACACTCTGCGCGAGAAGCGTTTCGACCCCGAGGATTTTGAGGAAGAGACATTCAGCAGCCAAGAGGAACTGATACAGTTTGTGCGTGACGAGCGTCGCCGCGAGCTATGTTTCGAGGGACACCGTTGGTTCGACCTTCGCCGTTGGGGAATGCCATCCATAACACACATATGGCACGACAGTGAAACTGCATCAAGCACCTACCGCCTTGAAGAGTGCGATCCCTTGTACACCGTACCAATCCCCGACGAGGCACTTCAGGCTAACGGCAAACTGGTACAGAATAGTCTTCCCGACAAGCGTCTGCCTCAGGACTAATAAGATACACAGCAAAAACAGCATACAATTATGAAAAGGCTAATCACACTCACAAGTATAATCCTTGCCTTGGCCGTAACTTTCACAGCATGCCAGAAGGACGAAGATGCAATAACCCCATCGGGCAACTATTCGCCCATACGCGGTGGTTTCCCACAAGGCGATAGCAAATACGACAGCATCATAAATGACATAAAGAACGAGTATGGCGTTTATCTGCTATACAAAGATATCACAGAGACCGACCTCAACCGTAACTGGCTCTCTACAGGAACAGGCGACATATACGTTGCCGGCCCCGAAGAGGAGCGCGATGCAGCCTGCTGGAACCTTCCCGAGGAGCATCTGCCCTATTATGTCGACTATTTCAGAAACGAGATATTTAGCAACATAAGCAAGGAATTTGCAAACTCGGCTTTCCCTGTGAAGATGTACATGATAGACAACCTGCGCACCGAGCCACGCAATTTTGGTGAGGATTCGGGTGTAACATCAGGCGGTACCACAACCGACCCCCGCAAGTTGCTCATGAAAGGAAACTTCGACAGCTGGGCAATAAGCTTCACCGACGAAATGATGAACAGTGAAGAGGCTGCCTACGCACTGAAGCAGCAGCGCTGCATGCTTATCATTGAACTTATCAAGAATGTAGACAGCAAGAACGAACTTGGCTCACCCGACGAGTTCTGGAGCGGTTTCAACTTTGCCGACACAATGGACATCAAAAATCCGGCAGCTGAAAAATACAAATACAAGCTTGGCTTTGTGGATATGATAAACGACAATTTCGGTACAGGACAGCGCAAGCAGGTGTGGGTGGACTACTACTTTACAAGTACATCGTACTGGGAGAAGAGCAACCCCAACTACAACCTCTTCACAACATATATCAAGAATATAATGTGGCTCACAACCGAGGAGTTTGAAGAGCGTTATCCCATCGCTAAATACCCGATGATACACGAGAAACGCGACATCGTAATTGACTACATGTTGGAGGCACACGGAATTAACCTTTTGGGAATATCCTACGGCAACAAGAAACAGTAAACTCCATAACCCAAAATGATATCTTACATAAAAACGTTGCTTACAGTTGCTATAGCAGGCATAATGCTGATGTCGTGCGACAAGCCACTTCCGCCACAGGTCGACACCTTGTGGAAGAAAGAGTTCACAGCAGCACAACAGATTATTGATACCTACGACAGCATAAGAACCGCTATCGGTGACGACAACCATGGCCTGCACACAAAGAACATGTGCCATTATGTGTGGAACAGCGGCGAATATATGTTCCGCTGCCGGGGCAAGAACGAAGATATCTATCAGCTTGCACAATACTTCGAAGAGCTCGAGCTGTCTGACGACTCTCTGAAATCGTTCATCAACTGCCACAACCCCGAACGGTTTGCCGACCACTACTTCACACTTAAGGCAATGAAGCGTGGCGACAAGTTCGATGATGCCCGCGACGGACTTACCATAACAGTGTTCTACCCTATCAGAGGATTGAACCACAACGACTACAACAAGTTAAAGGAGGTATTCCGAAGCAACAACGAAGTGCTGCACAAGGTATATCTTGAGAAACTGAGATTCCCGTTAGGCAACAGCGGATGCAACGAGGAAATGTACAGCGTGCAACCCATTATCAAAGAGAATGTGGCCGATAGCAAACTGAAGGAAGAGATACTTGGCCTTTTCGAAAGATACTCCATTCTAATGCCCGGAAGAGTTGCACCGACACCCGATTTAAAAGATGTGAACGGCAATACACGCACTTTTGCTGAATTCCGAGGAAAAGTGCTTGTCATTGACGTGTGGGCCACATGGTGCAGCAGTTGCTTGGCCGGCATGCCAAAATATATGGCATTACGCGATAAATATAAAGGTAATGGCAACATTGAATTCATAACCGTCTCAATAGATCGCAGCAATGTAAAGAAATTGTGGAAGTCTACAATAGTCAAGAAAGGAATGGAGGGCATGATTAACCTTTTCCCCGACTGTGCAGAACAGTCACAGTTCGAAAGTGACTATCACATTTCGGGAGTACCACGATACATTGTAATTGACAAGAACGGCAATATAGTATCGGCTTTTGCTCCGCCAACCGGCAAAGGTTTAGAGGAACTGATTACAAATACACTTAAATAAAATACAATGAAAAAGAGAATGAACATCTGTATTCTGCTTGCGCTGACACTATGCGCATGTAACAATACAACAGGTAAACCGGCACAGACAGAGCAACAGCCTCAACAGACTGCTACTACTGAAGTATCAGAATCAGTTGTTAACGTAACAGAAAATGTCAGTGCCCAGCCGGGAGAGGAGTCGGGAACAATCTTTCACAATATTACATTGCAAGAGGCCCTCGATAAAGCAAAGAGTGAGAGCAAACCTATTTTCATGTACATCTATACAAAGAGCTGCAAGCCTTGCAGAATGATGAAAAAGAAGATATTCCCCCAACAGGCATGTGCCGACTACCTGAACTCAAACTATATTGTAGTATCAAAAGATGCAGAAGAGGGTGACGGCATTGAAATTGCAGCAAGATACAGCGCAAACATCTACCCGACATTCCTTATATTGGATGCAGAAGGAAACAAGACAGGAGAAGTGATTGGAGGCGAGGGTGATGTACATAAATTCATAGAGAAAATTGAAAAAGCCTCAAAAGGAGAGACTCCCGAAGAGTAATAAAACATGTTGAATCCTTGCCCATCGGCAAGGATTCAATCAATATAACAGGGAGTACAACAAATGTTAATCTCCACATTAACAATATATACAGATAAATTTTGTTTCTTTATATCTGCTAAAATCGTATATTTGCATCAGAAAATAAAACTCATAAAATAGATACATATGAAGAAATTTTTACTTTCACTTTTCTGCCTCATAGCAATGGCAGGCACAGTAGGCGCAGAAACCTACAAACACACATTCAAGAGTGGTGAGCTATCTAAGGATGGAGGCACTGTAACACTTAGCGATTTTGATTGGACCTCAACAGCCGTATCTTATATTGGCTGGGACCAGAACAACGTTAAGGGTATACAGATTGGTAGCAAGAACAATCCCAACCCCTCGTTTACATTAAGCTCTTCAGCTTTTGCAGAGTGCACAATCAAAAGCATTACTGTAAACAGCAGTATAGCCAACAGCGGTGATGCAAAAATGACCATTACTGTAGACAACCAGACCTCTGAGGAGTATACCCTTACAACATCAGATGCAGCCTACACATTCGACTGCGAAGATACAAAGGGCAACATAGAAATCAAATGGGCTGCGACACAAAGAGCATACTATATAAGCAGCATCACCATTGAGTTCACACCAGCTGATGGCATGATAGTTGTTCCTACACCCCAGTTCGTTACCGAGCAAGGAGTATATGCAGACAAAGTAAACGTGGAGGCATCAGTTCCTCAGGATAGCGGCGCAATCCTCTATTATACCATTGACGGTACAGAGCCCAGCTACGAAGATTATCACAGTGAGCCTCGCGTTGGTACAACAATCCGCAGCGGATATTATGTACTATACCAGACACTCACAAGCACTGCAACCATAAAAGTAATGGCAGTCTTGGATGTAGATGGTGATATATACAAGAGCGACGTTGTAGAAGCCAAATACATAGTTTCACCTACTATGCCCTACATACCTGCAAGCAGCATTGAATCGGGCAAGAACTACACATTCCTCGCAAATGACACTGTTGCCAAGTATGTATTCGGTAAGGAATATGGATATCTGGAAAGCGAGGCTGCAAAGATAAACGAGAACTACATCGAGGCTATCGCACATAGCGGATTCAAGTTCACAGCAGCTGAAGGCGGCTACACAATGCAAGATAGCGAAGGACAATACCTGTACTTAAAAGGAACTTACAACAGTTTCAATTTCTCGGACAAACTACCCACAGAAAACTACATCTGGAACGTAACAGTTGATGGTAATGGTTTTGCAACCATAAAGAACTCTAACGGTAAGACACTCTACTACTCATCAAAGTACAAAAACTTCGCATGCTATGAATCAGCTACTGCAGGAGATGTATTGCCTAAGCTCTATATGCAGCGCGAGTATCCTACTTTTGAAATAACACCTGTAAACGGTAGTACAGTTGAGAAGGTCGAGACTATAACAATTACATGTTCAGAGGGAATTAAGCCTAACAACCTCAAAGTCACATCAGATGCATACGGCATCAATTCAACCACATTCACCATCAGCCAGACAAATGCTAACACTCTTACCTTAAAGGCAAAGAAGGCATTGACAACAACAAACAATGTAGAGGTAAAAATTAACATCACTGGTGACATCATGCTCAACCCAAGCGGCATGAACATGGCGATTCCCGTCACAAGCCGTTATGGTGTACGAACACTTGTAAAATACAACCTCGTAGGTGATGCACCTGCTGCAAAGATTGAGAGTGTAAACCCTGCGAGCGGTTCAACTGTTGAGAAGATCAGCAACATAATCTTAACATTCGATAATATTGTAAACGGATGCGATAACAGCCTGCAGCCCGTATTGCGCCACAATGAGAGCGGCAGAGAGATTGCCATGACATTCAGCACAACACCTAAAGACGAGAATGGTAACGATATTAAGCTCAAATACGAGCAGGTAGCCCTTGTAGCAGAATATGATGCAACTATAAACGGAGCATATACACTTGAGATTCCTACAGGTTATTTCATCGACATGAACAACAAGAAGGTAGATGGCATTACACTCAAGTACACAGTTGAGAACGACGGTACAGGTATCGACAATGTACTTGACAGCAGCATCGAGAAATGGGTTGTTTACAACATCACCGGTGTCAAGGTTCTTGAGACCAACAACGCGGCACAGGTAAGCGCACTTCCTGCAGGCCTGTATATTGTAAACGGAGCAAAAGTGATTATCAAGTAAAAAAGGATAACCATAAACACCAAAGCCGTCAGGAAAACAAACCCTGACGGCTTTATTATTTACACACACTGTTATTAAAATCATATAAAAGCATGCCGTTATGGCCACATGGCATCAATTTGCAGAAACCGCAATTATTGAAAAAACTTTTCGCTATAATGGCTTATAATCGAAACTTATTGTTATATTCGCACATTGATGGAAAAATTAACAGTGCACACATACATGTATGTGCGCACCGATTTTCTTACACTAATTAAAATCATAAGCAGATGAGTGAAACAAAGAAAGCGGAGATTAAGCTCAATGAGCAGAATATCCCGAACACCCTTGAACAGGCTGACAATGCCGCTACGACACAGTTGAGCTACGAACAACCTGTTGAGGAAACAACAGAAAACACCTCGATAAGAGAGGAGAGTGTGAACAATAGCTCAAAACAGGCAAGCCGTCAAGAGATTATCAATCGCCTTCAGCAGATAGCAGAAAGCGACGATGTACTCAACTGCAAAGCCGAGACAGAGGCGCTCAAAGTACAATTCTACAAATTGCGCAGCCTTGAGATAGAGGCCGAATGCAAAAAGTTTGTAGAGGATGGCGGTGAAGAGAATCTGTTTGTACCACAGCCCGACGCCCTTGAAGAGCCGTTCAAAACATGGATGAGCAGCATCAAGGAGAAGCGCAGCGAATGGATTAAGGCACAGGAGGAGCGTCGTCAGGCAAATTACCAGACACAGCTTGCACTGCTCGACCAACTCAAGGAGTTGATAGAAAAAGCTGAGCAAGGAAATCCCGATGTCACATCCTTCCGCAATATACAGGCACAATGGAAAGAGATCAAGGATGTGCCCCAGACATCGGCCAATACAATGTGGCATCAATACCAGCAGAAGATAGAGCAATTCTACGACGTTCTTAAACTGAACCACGAATTCCGTGAGTACGACTTCAAGAAGAATCTTGAAATCAAGGTACGTCTGTGCGAGCAGGCCGAAGCATTGGCCAATAACGAGGATGTAATAGAGTCGTTCCGCAAGCTGCAGCAGTTGCACGATGAATTCCGCGAGACAGGCCCCGTTGCGCCCGACCTTCGCGAAAGCACATGGAACCGTTTCCGCGAAGCCTCAACTGTAATCAACAAACGTCATCAGGAGCACTTCGAAGAGAAGAAAAAGCGCGAAAACGAGAATCTTGAGCAGAAAGTTGCACTATGCGAGGAGATTGAGAATATCGATTTCGCAACCCTTACAACATATCAGGCATGGAATAACGCCACACAACAGATTCTCGATGTACAGACACGTTGGAAAGAGATAGGCTACGCACCGCAGAAAGCCAATGTCAAGGTATTCGAGCGTTTCCGTTATGCTTGCGACCAGTTCTTCGCACGCAAAAGCGAATTCTTCAAGCAGATAAAATCGTCACTCAACGAGAACCTTGACAAGAAACGCGCATTATGCGAAAAGGCTGAGGCACTTAAAGATAGTGAAAACTGGAAAGAGACCGCCGAGGCGCTGACCCAAATGCAGAAAGAGTGGAAAGAGATTGGTGCTGTACCACAAAAGCACTCCGAGGCACTTTGGAAACGCTTCGTTGGAGCATGCGACGAGTTCTTCGAGCGCCGCAACAAGGCAAACTCTTCACAGCGCAACGTAGAGCAGGAGAATCTCAAGAAGAAAAAAGAGATTATAGCAAATATAAAGGCAATTGACGGCTCTTTGCCCGAGAACGAACAGACTAAGGCTCTGAATGAGTATACAAATGAATGGAACAACACAGGACACGTTCCTTTCAAGGAGAAGGACAAGCTCTACAAGGAGTACAAGAGCGCCATCAACGCCATATACGAACGCCTGCACGTCAATGCCAACGAGCGCAAGCTTGCCAACTTCCGTAACAACATTGCAAAAGGCGGCAACAGTTTGTCACGCGAACGCGAGAAGCTAATCCGTCAATACGAGAACATGAAGGCCGAGATTGCCACATACGAGAACAACTTAGGTTTCCTCAGCACATCTAACAAGAAGGGCGAGAGCCTTCTCGATGTAATGCGTCAGAGAATGGAGAAACTGAAAACCGATGCACAGGTTATTCTTCAGAAGATACATCTCATTGAAGAGGAGATAGAAAAAGAATAAAACAGTATAGGTTATATAAAATAACGAAAGGAGTCTGTAATAGGCTCCTTTCGTTATTCACATGCAAAAGTTTGGGAAATGTTGTAAACCTTTCTTTATATATTGTCCGAAACAGTGCACAAAAAAACCGCCTATGAAAGGCGGTTTAAAGTTTGTTGGGCGACAAGGACTCGAACCTTGAATGACAGGACCAGAATCTGTAGTGTTACCATTACACCATCGCCCAAGTCTTAATTGCGATGCAAAGATACGCATTTTTTCTTATATACAAACAAAAAAAGCACTTTTTTACATAAAAAATCCAAAAAAAAAGTTTTCATGGCCAAAAGTAACGATAAATCTGCCTATCTTCGCAGAAAATAAATTATTAAAAAACTATTATTACACATCAAATGGCAAAAACCACTTTAAACAGCGAAGAGATAATTAAAAATATAATAGATGCCATTCAGGACAAAAAAGGCAAAAGCATAACAATAGCCGACCTTAGAGGATTGGGCAGCACCATATGCGACTATTTCGTCATCTGTCAGGGAAACTCGCCCACACAGGTGAGCGCAATAACCGACTCGGTATGGGAATCACTGATTGACAAATGCGCGCACAA
>CAJGCJ010000026.1 GCA_904501775.1 uncultured Bacteroidaceae bacterium
CGATATGGTCACCCCAAACCGTCTCGGCAAGCACAGCCTTGTCTACAATGTGATTGGGACGCTGCAGAAAATAGAGCAGAATATCAAACTCCTTTTTCAACAGCTGGATATCCTTATCGGCCACCTTGACACGGCGTTCATTCACATCTATAACAATGTTACCTGCCGACATTGTACTCTTCACCGATGCCGAGCCGCGACGAAGCACACTCTTTATTCGTGCCGAGAGTTCGGCCATATAAAAAGGCTTTGCCAAATAATCATCGGCACCCAACTCGAGCCCTTCGACCTTGTCGTCAATTGAGTCACGCGCCGAAATGATAATAACCCTGTCGCTCTTGCCAAGTTCCCGAAGATGCTTGAGCAGATGCAGACCGTTGCCATCGGGCAACATTATATCGAGCATTATACAGTCGTAGTTGTAACCGGCAATTTTGTCTTCGGCTTCGCGACAGTTTGTGGCCGTCTCAACCACATATCCCTCACCGCGCAAGGCGCGACACATTATCTCGCTAAGAGAGGTATCATCTTCTATGACAAGCAGTTTCATGTTATATCTGTTTTCTCACCACAAAAGTATGGTATAATTCTAAATGGAAACTGAAATATGAGTACTATGACAAAATATGTCACTCTTCTACAAGCTCATAGTCGAGCTGCTTACGATCGAGATTGGCACGCACAATCTTTATGCGTACAGCATCGCCAATCATATACTTGCGATGCTTGCGTCTGCCCACAAGACAATAGTTGGCATCATCGAATTCGTAATAGTCGTCCTGCAGAGTACGCAATGGAATCATACCCTCGCACTTGTTCTCGTTTATTTCGGCATATATACCCCACTCGGTAACACCGCTTATCACAGCATCGTACTCCTCGCCTATATGCCCGCTCATGAACTCGACCTGTTTATATTTTATGCTGGCACGCTCGGCATTGGCAGCCACCTGCTCTTGTGCCGAACAGTGTTCGCACAAATCCTCGTACTTCGACTGGCTCACCGAACGCGAGTTCTGGTTAAGGTACTTGTCGAGCAGACGATGCACCATAAGGTCGGGATAACGGCGTATGGGCGATGTGAAGTGTGTGTAGAACTTAAATGCAAGGCCGTAGTGACCTATATTCTCGGTTGAATAGCGCGCCTTCTGCATTGTGCGCAACGATATCTGCTCTATCACATTCTGCTCCTTGCTGCCTTTTATATCTGTAAGGAGATTGTTTAGGGCAGCCGGAGATGTGGTGCGTCCCGATGCACTCTTCATCTTATATCCCAATTTTGCAACAAAGCGGGCAAGGACAGTAAGCTTATCGGGGTCGGGAGTGTCGTGGATACGATAGACAAAGGTCTTGGGGTGGTTCTTGGCTGTAGGCTTGCCTATTGTCTCGGCAACGGTGCGATTAGCAAGCAACATGAACTCCTCAATCAGCTGATGTGACTCGTTGCTCTCGCTGAAATATACCGACAATGGCTTGCCCTCTTCATCGAGACGGAAATGCACCTCGGCCTGTTGGAAATCTATTGCACCTGCCTTAAAACGCTTTTCGCGCATTATACGGGCAAGTTTATTCAGCACCATGATTTCGGCAGCATAGTCGCCGTCGGCACCATCTATCATAGTCTGCACCTCGTCATATGTAAAACGGCGGTCGCTGTTTATCACGCCCCTCACGATACGGTATTTCTTAACCTCGGCATTCTCGTTCATGGTAAATACTACCGAGTAGGTGAGCTTCTCTTCGTTGGGACGCAGCGAGCACAGGAAATTACAGAGCCGCTCGGGCAGCATAGGTATCGTGCGGTCGACCAGATATATTGATGTCGCACGCTTAAATGCCTCCTTGTCTATTGTACCGCCTTCGGTAACATAGTGCGAAACATCGGCAATGTGTACACCAATCTCCCACAAGCCGTCCGAAACCTTGCGCAGCGACAGCGCATCGTCAAAGTCCTTGGCATCGGAGGGGTCGATGGTAAAAGTGGTAACACCGCGGAAATCTTCGCGGCGTGCAATCTCTTCTTCGGTAATCTTTGCCGGCAGACGGTTGGCAGCCTCTTCGACAGCAGCCGGGTAGACATAGGGTAGACCATACTCGGCAAGAATTGCATTCATCTCGGCATCATTCTCTCCATTCTTGCCCAATATATCTACAACCTTGCCGACAGGATTACGGCTGTCAAGCGGCCAATCAAGCAGCTTTACAACAGCCTTGTCACCCGACTTTCCACCCTTCAGATACTCGCGAGGGATAAACATATCGTTGGGCAATATGCGACTCTCGGTAAGCAGCAGGGCATAGTGTTTCTCGACCTTGAGCACACCGACAAAGGTATCGTGTTTACGGCGCATAACCTCAACCACCTCGCCCTCAAGGCCACGTCCGCGACGCTTGGCAAACAGCATGACACGCACATAGTCATCAGTGAGAGCATGTAACGAGTTACGTTCGGTTATAATAACAGGCTCGCTGCCATCATCGGGATAAACCATATTATAACCCTCGTTACTGCGTTTGAACGTTCCGCACATAACCGAATTCCTATTGGCCAACATATATCGGCGGAAAGATGTCTCGAGCAGATAGCCGTCGAAGACCATATCATCCAAGATAGAAACACATAACGTGCGTGCCGATGTCGTAGTGATGCCCAGCTCCTTGAAAATATCTTTTGTACCGAGTTCTTCACTGTCGTGACGATTAAAAAAATCGACAATCATCTCAACAAGCTGACGCTTGTTCATACGCCTTGCGGCCTTACACCCCTTCTTTGCCATAACTCAACCATATTAAAATTAATTACAACTGATGTTGTCTGTCGCTAAAGTAGTAATAAAAAAAGAGAAAGCAACACTTCTTATATAATAAGTACAAGTAAAATGGCTCTATGATTAGGTTTTTTAACGAAAAAATACGAAATTCGTGCGCTTTTTGATTTTTAAAGGCAAAGATTAAATAATATCTGCAGTTTATTTGCGTTATCTAAGGGATGAAAAAGCTGTTGTACATAACCGCCGTTCTACTATTGTGCGCTTTATCAAAAGTGAGCGCGCAGTATGATGTACACTTCTCCCACTATTGGAAGATGCAGAACTTCTACAACCCGGCAGGAGCGGGAGCAACAGGCAAGCTGCACGCCTTTGCGGCATACAGCAACCAGCTTACAGGATTCGAAGGCAATCCCAAGAGCATGCTCATAAATGCCGACATGCCCCTGTCGATGTTCAAGGGCGACCACTCCATTGGAGTAGGCATACTGAACGACGAAATTGGAATGTTTACCAACCAGCATCTTTTTCTTAACTACTCGTATGCCATGAAACTTTTTGGTGGCAAACTGGCCATAGGAGCACAGTTGGGAATGTTGAACGCAAAACTGGATCCCAAGGACCTTAATCTGGGCGAGAACAAAGACGACCCTGCATTCCCATCATCGGCAGTAGATGGCAACAAGTTCGATTTTGGTGCAGGAATAATGTTCAGACACAAGCATTTCTACACCGGAATATCGGCACTGCACATAAATGCTCCACTCATAGAATTGGGGCAGAGCAACCAGTTTCAGGTAGACCCGTTCTTTAATTTTATGGCCGGAGGCAATATAAAGTTAAAAAATCCGTTAATAACAATACAGTCCTATATGCAAATAATGACCGACTTTGTATCGTGGCGCACCGACTTGACGGCAAAAGGCAACTATACCTACAACAACAAGCGCTTTTTCGGCGGTGTAACATACAGCTACGACACATCGGTAACACTATTTGCCGGCATTGACTTAATGAATATAACCGTAAGCTATGCCTACGAAATATTTACCTCGGGCATAGGAGCACAGAACGGAAACCACGACATCTATTTAGGATACGACATAGAACTTGATTTATTTAAAAAAGGAAAAAACAAACATAACAGTATAAGAATCTTGAAATGATGAAAAAGATAATCTATCTGCCATTATTCCTTGCAATGCTTATAATGCAATCGTGTCTTGGACCAAGCAAAAGCAGCAGCATAGGAGGTGAAGTAACCGGAATAAGCGGTACAGCCATCAACGAGCCTACACCCTACGGCATGGTGCTGGTTGAGCGTGGTTCAATAAAAATAGGCGCAGAAGAGGCCGACTCGTTGTGGGGAATAACAACACCTGTAAAGGATATCTCGGTAGACGCCTTTTGGATGGACGAGACCGAAGTATCAAATGCCAAATACCGTCAATTCGTATATTGGGTGCGCGACTCTATCATCCGTGAGCGCCTTGCCGACCCCGCTTATGGAGGCGACGAGACCTTCAAAATAACCGAAGATGAATTCGGCGAGCCCATCACACCCTATCTTAACTGGAGCAAGCCAATTCCTTGGAAAAAACCGACAGAAGACGAGCAGCGCGCCATTGAGAGCGTATATATCACAAACCCCATAACAGGAGTTAAGATGCTCGATGCTACACAGATGAACTATCGTTATGAGATATACGATTACACACAGGCAGCATTGCGCAAGCACCGTCTGAACCCCGAAGAGCGTAACCGCAACACCGACATTCCCACCGACTACGATGCAGTGGTAACAATATCCAAAGACACTGCCTACATTAACGACGAAGGACGTATCATAAACGAAACCATCACACGACCCTTGTCGAGTGTCTACGATTTCCTCAACACATATATCATCAATATCTACCCCGATACAACTTGCTGGGTAAACGATTTCCCGAATGCAAACAACGAAGTATATCTTAATTTGTATTTCAGCCACCCCAACTATAGCGAATACCCTGTTGTAGGAGTAAGCTGGGAGCAGGCAAATGCCTATTGTGCATGGCGCACCGACTATCTTCTTCGCGGCATGCGCGGACAGGCTAAATACATACAACGATATCGCCTGCCATCGGAAGCCGAGTGGGAATTTGCTGCACGCGGCAAAGAGGGAGGAAAATTCCCATGGGACAGCAATGACACAAAGAGCGACAAAGGATGCTATTATGCCAACTACAAGCCCGGTGAAGGCAATTACACACAAGACGGCAACCTTATAACATCGCGGTGCGGAATATATTCGGCAAACAGCAACGGTCTCTACGACATGGCCGGAAACGTAGCCGAGTGGACCTCGACCATATACACCGAAGCAGGAATCCTGCAGATGAGCGACATCAACCCCGACCTGCAATACCGCGCAGCAAAGGAAGACCCGTACAGCCTGAAGAAAAAGGCCATCCGTGGAGGCTCGTGGAAAGACCCTGTACGCTACATACAAGGAGCGACACGTTCATACGAGTATCAGAATGAATCGCGTTCGTACATCGGATTCAGATGCGTTCGCAGCTTCAGCGGAATATCAAGAAGAAAATAACTAACAATCACAACACACACTATCTGTCATGAGTAAGAAAAGAAACATAATAAGCAGTATACAGACCTTTATGGATTCTCCTAAAGGCAGAACATACACCAACTACATATACAGTTGGGGTGCAGCAATCGTTATTCTTGGAACACTCTTCAAACTGACCCACATAGCCGGTGCCAACCTTATGCTGTTCATTGGTATGGGTGCCGAGGTTGTAGTATTCTTCTTCTCGGCATTTGAACGTCCATACGAACTTGCCGAAGAGGACCGCAAGGAGGAACGTGCCGAACGCAGAGCCGAACGCGGAGAGGCTATGGGAAGTGTTGTTATTGGCAACATCAGCGGAATTGAAGCAGTCGACGGTTCAGACAATATTGCCACACCGGCAGGTGTTTCAGGCGGAACTGTGGTTATTGGCGGAACAGGCTTAGCAGGCGGTTCACAAACCGTTGACCCGAGCCTTGTGACAGAGATGGACGATGCTACCAAGGATTATGTCGAGAAGATACGCGCGCTCAATGAGGCTATCAAGCGCATTTCGGAGCAGACAGAGAGTCTTGGACGCAACATGGAAGAGATGGATACACTCGCACGCAACATCACCGGCATAAATGCACTCTACGAAGTACAGTTGCGCAGTGCAGGCAATCAGGTAAGCAACATCGACCTTGTCAACGAAGAGACCAAGAAGATGGCAGCACAGATTAAAGAACTCAATATCATGTATGCACGTATGCTCGAGGCAATGACATGCAACATGAACAGACAGCAGTAAAACCGCAGAACAAGAAAAACTGATGAAAATCAAAAAAAATAAAGTATCCCCACGTCAGAAGATGATAAATCTTATGTACGTTCTTCTTATGGCAATGCTTGCCTTGAACGTATCGTCTGACGTACTCAACGGCTTTACACTTGTCGATGAGAGCCTGTCGCGAAGCACCGCGAATGCCAACATACAGAACATGGCTCTGTATCAGAACTTCGAGGAGTCGATGGCACAGAACCCCGAGAAGGTTGGAGAGTGGTACGAACGTGCACAGAACGTACGTTCGATGTCCGACTCGCTCTACCAACTGGCCGAGCACCTGAAGATACGCATAGCAAAGAAAGCCGACGGCAAGAACGGTGACTACTCGAACCTCGAGAACCGCGAAGACCTTGAGGCTGCGACATATGTGATGCTTGCCCCCGGCAGCGGACAAGGAAAAGAGCTGTATGACGAGATTACATCGTACCGCGAGAATATACTCGGCATGCTCACCGACAGCGTGCAACGCAAGATAATAGAAGATAACTTCAGCACCGAGATACCCCGCAAGGACATATCGTTGATGAAGAACTGGCAGGAATATCACTTTGAGAACATGCCAGCAATAGCAGCCGTTACACTGCTCACAAAGCTACAGAACGATATACGCTATGCCGAAGGAGAGGTGTTGCACACACTCGCAAAGAACATTGACCTTGGCGATGTACGCGTAAACCAGATTCGTGCACTTGTTATTCCCAACTCAAAGAATGTCGTACGCGGCAATGAGTTTGTGGCACAAATAATATTGGCAGCGGTAGACTCGACCCAACGCCCCGAAATATACATCGAGGATGAAAAGCTCGACACTGAGAACGGACTCTACACACGTCTGTGCAACACTACAGGCGACTACACCCTCGATGGATATATGATGGTAAACGATGGTAGCGGCAGCACATCGCGCTACAATTTCTCGCAGACATATACCGTTGTCGAACCTACGGCAACTGTAAGTGCATCGCTCATGAACGTACTCTATGCCGGTTTCGAGAACCCTATAAGCATCTCGGTACCCGGTGTTCCTGCCAACAGGATATCGGCAAGCATAGCAAAGGGTAAGGGAACACTCAAGAGCGACAGAAAAGGCGGATATATCGTAGTACCGACACAGATAGGCGAAGAACTGAAGATTGAGGTTACCGCAACAAACGAAGAGGGACGCAGACAAAGCATGGGACAATATGCCTTCCGCGTACGTCAGTTGCCCGACCCCACCCCATTCATCGAGTACAACGACAAGGATGGAAACAGACAGCGCTACCGTGGTGGCAAGCCATTTGCCAAGCAGTCGCTTATGGGCACAAAGGGTATTGTTGCAGCTATAGACGACGGACTGCTGAACATAAATTTCGAAGTGAAATCGTTCGACATAGTATTCTTCGACAACATGGGTAACGCAATACCCCGCAAATCGGACGGAGCACTATTCTCGGCGGCACAAAAGGATATGATACGTAACCTGCAGAGAGGAAAGCGTTTCTACATCTCCAACGTAAAGGCTGTGGGCCCCGACAAAGTAGAGCGTCAGCTACCGACATCACTCGAGGTTATTATAAACTAAAAATGAAACAAGCATAATTACTCATATTATGGAAAAGATAAACAGAATACTCGTACTTCTTGTAATAATTGCATTCGGACAGTATGCCATGGCACAGCCACCGGCACGCAAACAAGAGCAGAACAAGAGCAAGAGTAACGAAACACAGGTGTACGAAGTTCCATTGTCAGAAAGAGCAAAGAGCCAATATCCCAAGACCGAGACACCAGAGGATGTCGTGTGGAAACGCGATGTATACAGGACACTCGACCTTCAAAAGGAGAAGAACGCCTCGCTCTACTACCCGGTTCAGCCTATCGGAAAGAGCATGAACCTTTTCACATACATCTTCCGTCACATTCTCGACAACTCAATAACTGCATACGACTACAACATCGACGGTTACGAGAATTTCACAGAAGAGCACAAGGTAGAGCCCCGCGAACTGCTCGAGAACCACGGTATATATTACGAGTTCACCGAAGATAGCGTGCTTGTGGTAAACCCCAGCGACATGCCCACAAACGAGGTGCTCAGCTACTACATAAAAGAGAGCCACTACTACGACCAGCGCACATCGACCTACAACCACAGGGTGGTTGCAATCTGCCCGGTGCTCCACCGTACCGGAGAGTATGGCAACGAGACCACAAAATTCCCCTTGTTCTGGCTCAAGTATGATGAAATAGCTCCATTGCTGTCATTGCAGACCGTAATGTCGAGCAGTTACAACAACGTATCTACAATGAGCCTTGACGACTATTTCACAAAGCACTGCTACGAAGGCGAGATATACAAGACTGTCAACTTGCGCAACCTCGCGATAAACCAGTATTGCAAGGACTCGGTTGCAGTGAAGAAAGAGCAAGCCAAGATAGAAGGCGAACTTGAAGCCTTCCGTAAAGGTTTGTGGAACACACCGCAACCCAAACTCGAGGCTACAACCGATTCAATAGCAACAGACTCTATAGCCACACCAAAAGAGGAGAAGAGCAAAGAGAAAAAGAGCACACGCACTACACGCAAGAAAAAAGAGAATACAGCAAAAGCCAAAAAAGAGAAAAGCAAATCGGGTGGCAGCCCATCGACAAAGGTATCTGTACGCCGCCAAAGAAGATAAACAGAACAGAAAAACATAAAGCGAAACAACGCTATCCGATATTTTTACATAATAATTTGTTTAAATATCAATAAAATAATTATTTTTGCGCAGTCCGGCTTACGGATTGCGCAAACTTATTTAACAACGCAAACGTTTTTGAAATAATAACCTACAAAAAACACAAACTTATGAAAAAGATTTTCGGATTAATTTTTGCTCTATGCCTTATTGCAACTATCCCCGCAAGCGCACAGTTGAAGTTCGGTATTAAGGCCGGTACAAACCTTACAGGCAGCCCCAGCGACATGAAAGGCGATACAGAGGGTTACACAGGTTTCTTTGTTGGCCCAATGGCAAAATTCACATTGCCTATCGTTGGTCTTGGTCTTGAGGCCGATGTTCTATATTCACAAAGCGGTGCCGAGCTTGGTGGCGACAAGGTAAAGAAACAGAGTATCGAGATTCCCGTATATCTTCGTTACGACCTTGCACTTCCCGTTATCAGCAACGTAGCAGTACCTTTCATCGCAGTAGGTCCACAATTCGGATTCACAATCGGAGACTCTGAAAAGGATTGGAAGGATGTAGCACGTTTCGAATACAAGAAGAGCCAGCTGAGCCTAAACCTTGGTATCGGTGCGGTACTTTTGAACCATGTTCAGGCACATGTAAACTACAACATCGCAATGGGTAACACCAGCGAGTATTCAAAGTTTACAGATGGTGCTTGGAATGTAATGACAAAGTCAAAGACAAATACTTGGCAAATATCAGTAGCATATCTTTTCTAATATAAAGGATAAAACAAAACACAACCGATAGGGAGCAGTGCCCCCTGTCGGTTTCTTTTTAAGAAGATGGAAAATAGTCTTATATCACTACTCGAAGGATTGGGATTGGAGAAAAGCAGTATCGGACCCATGTATTGGATTATTGTAATACTTGGTATAATACTGCTGCTTCTTGGCAGTAATTTTATATGCCAAAGAATCATTATCCCCATAGTAAACATAGTTACAAAGAAAACCAGCACCACATGGGACGAAATCCTGCTTAACAAAAAGACACTGAAGAGCACATGTAACCTTATTGTAGCAATAATCATAACTGCACTGCTGCCAATAATAGTAGATAAGAATACAGCACTCTACATCATTGTATCAAAAGCTATATGGGTTTACATTATATTACTCTTCATAATGGTAATATGCTCGCTTCTCTCTTCGCTGTATATAATATCAAGCAGTGCGGAAAAGACAAGAAACCACACGTTGCAGGGAGTCTTCCAGATGCTTAAGATTGCAACCATATTCATTGGAATAATTATAATTGCAAGTATCGTTATAGACAAGGATCCCATGAAACTGCTTGCCGGACTTGGTGCATCGGCAGCAGTACTCATGTTGGTGTTCAAAGACAGCATTATGGGACTTGTTGCAGGCGTGCAGCTCTCGGCAAACGACATGCTGCGTCCGGGCGACTGGATTACCATGCCCAAATATGACGCCGACGGTTTTGTCATCGATGTCACCCTGACCACCGTTAAAGTGCGCAACTGGGACAATACAATAAGCACAATACCGCCTTACGCTCTTGTCAGCGACTCGTTCCAGAACTGGCGGGGAATGTGGGACAGCGGTGGCAGACGAATCAAGCGTTCAATATTCATAGATATGAACAGCATTGCGTTCTGTAGCGACGACAAACGCAAGGAACTTATAGAAAAAGGGTACCTAGGCAGTGATAAAGATGAAAAGATTGTAAACCTCACCGCATTCCGCGAGTGGTTGGAGGAGTGGCTGCGCAACCACCCATCTGTAAATAAAAATATGATTATAATGGTGCGTCAGCTGCAGCCGACACCACAAGGATTGCCTTTGGAGCTCTATTTCTTCTTCGATGGTACAAACTGGGTTCCTTACGAGCATCTTCAATCTGAGATTTTTGAATACGTATTTGCAGTGCTTCCCGAATTCGGACTAAAAGGATTCCAAGCTCCTGCCGGCAGCGACTTTTCGGACATCAGACGCACACCTGTAAATACACATTAAATTACCCCTTTCTTCCGCTTCTGCTTTAAACAAATAATACAATAAAGGCAGAAGCGGTTACATTATTCTTCTCTTTTATTAAGGTATATTCGTATGCTTGTGATATTCAGTTTCTGCTATTAACCAAGTTTTGACAGATAATCCCATTCCTCTTTTTTGTGCATAAGTTAATATGGAAACATTCTGCAAGTTACAGGCAAAATAACTATCTTCGCAATTGGAATAATAAGATAGAAAGATGCCACTGTTTGCCGATGTAATATTGCCGTTACCGTTAGCCGACACCTTTACATACAGCGTACCAAAGGAGTTGGGGAGCCTTATCCGGGAAGGATGCAGGGTCAGCGTACCATTAGGCAAAAGCAAGCATTATACGGCATTGGTCTCAAGGATACACGACAACGAGCCCACCGAATATACCGTACGCCCCATAACCGAACTCCTTGACGAGAGCCCCATCCTGCTCCCCACACAAACAAAATTATGGGAGTGGATAAGTCGTTATTATATGTGCAGCATGGGCGAGATATTCAAGGCTGCAGTACCGCAGGGACTGAAAGGCGAATTCAAGCCCAAGATGGAACAGCGCATACGCCTTACAGCACGATACAACAACGCAACAGCCCTCAACCTTATACAACAGTCGCTGTCGCGTGCGCCACGTCAGCAACGCCTGCTGAACACCTATCTGCAATTGACATCTGGCGGAGGGGAGATATCAAAGCACAAACTTATTGAGGAGGCCGATGTATCGCCTAACATCTGCAAGGAACTCATTGACAAGGCCATATTCGAAAGCTACGAGGTGGAGATAGGACGACTTTCGAATAACACAACACCTGTTACACCACAGAACAGCTTAAACGAAGCACAGGCTGAAGCGCTTGAGAAAATAGAGGATAGTTTTGCCACAAAAAATGTGACACTGTTGCATGGAGTAACATCTGCCGGAAAGACCGAAGTATATATACACCTTATAACAAAAGCCATAGAGAGTGGCAAACAGGTACTTTACATGCTGCCCGAGATAGCCCTCACAAAACAGATTATAGAACGTTTGCGCCGCGTATTCGGCAACCGCATCGGGTTGTACCACTCCAAATTCTCGGATGCCGAACGTGTCGAAATATGGAAAAAACAGTTGAGCGACACCCCCTACGACATAATATTGGGAGTGCGTTCTTCCATGTTTCTTCCGTTCAAGAATTTAGGGCTTGTTATAGTTGACGAGGAGCATGAGAACAGCTACAAACAACAGGAGCCGGCACCACGTTACAATGCACGCAATGCCGCCATGGTACTTGCATCATATTTTGGGGCAAAGACACTGCTTGGTACCGCTACCCCGTCGATAGACACCTATTACAACGCAACAACCGGGAAATATGGACTTGTAAACCTGAACAGACGTTTCCGCTCGGTGCAGATGCCCGACATTGAGATACTCGACCTTCAAGACCTGTCGCGCCGCAAGCAGATAACAGGCCCCTTCACCGACCCGCTTACCGAGGCGATAGGCAAGGCCCTGAGCGACAAGAAACAGGTTATTCTGTTCCAGAACCGTCGGGGCTACTCGCCTCTTATGGAGTGTAGAAACTGTGGATGGGTGCCACGCTGCAAGCACTGCGACGTGAGCCTTACACTACACAAGAATGCCGGCAAGCTGACATGTCACTACTGCGGATATACCATACCTGCACCAAAGATATGTCCCAACTGCGAAGAGAACAATTTTATTAACCTTGGCTATGGCACTGAAAAGATAGAAGACGACTTGCTGAAGATATTTCCCAATGCACGCACCGCACGCATGGACCTTGACACAACACGTACACGTACAGCATACGAAGGCATAATAAATGACTTTCAAGAAGGGAAGACCGACATCCTAATAGGTACACAGATGGTATCTAAAGGACTCGACTTTGAGAACGTGGCAGTTGTAGGAATATTGAATGCCGACACTCTTCTCAACTACCCCGACTTCAGATCGGCCGAGCGTGCTTTTCAGCTTATGGCACAGGTTGCAGGACGCGCCGGAAGAGGTAACGGACAGGGCAAAGTGTACATACAGACAAGACAGCCCGACAATCCCATAATTCCACTCATCGTACAAAACGACTATAAACAGTTTTACAACAACCAATTAGCAGAGAGGATGCTATTCCACTACCCTCCCTACTATCGATTGGTATATGTATACATGAAACACCGCGACATACATCTGCTCGAAGAGTTCTCGGAGATTGTAGGAGAACGAATGCGCCAACTGTTCGATTATCGCGTGCTTGGCCCCGATTTACCCCCTGTCGCGCGTGTACAACAACAATACATACGCAAAATTGTACTTAAAGTAGAGAACAACCTGTCGCAATACATAATAAACGACACCCTGATAGCACTACAGAACGAACTGCAGGACAACAAACGCTACAAGGCAGTAACAATGTTCTACGATGTAGACCCACTATAAACAAAATGGGATATAGATTTATTTCAGTAGCTCGGAAAGCCTCTCGGCAACACGCACAGCAGGCTCTCCTCGCATAATAATCTTTCCTTCGGAATCTATCAATATAAGTGTCGGAATACTCTCCACTCCATAGGCTGAAGCAACCTCGGCACTGCCACCCGCAACATCGCACAGCTGCACCCACTGCATGCCAAGCGACGATACACCCTCTTTCCACTCCTCGATGCTGCTGTCTACCGAGAGCGAGACTACCGCAACACCACTCTTCTTATAATCGTTGTATATCTTCCTTATTACCGGCATCTCTTGACGGCAGGGAGCACACCAACTTGCCCAGAAGTCGAGCAGCGTATAACGGTTCTTTGTTATGATATCGGACAGGAGTACTTTATTTCCGTCTGCATCGGGCAGTTCGAAGTTTATGTATGTACCACCCACCGACGTGGCCATTGCGCGCATTTTACGCGAAGCCTCATCCTTCACCCTCTCATACATTGCCACGAATAGCTTGTCGTGCAGGTGTCGGGGCACCATCGACATCAGGGAGTATATCTCGTCGGGCGAAAAATAATCCTCGCTTTGTGTAAGCAGAAAGGCACCGAGAGCGTTATCCATATTACCGCCTATGGTCCTTTGCAGCATCTCAACAAAATCGGCTTTAGCAGCAGCCACACACAACTGTATGCTGTCGCGTTGTGATGCAGTCATTGAGGGTGTCCCGTTGATAAAATCAATTATAGACTCCATACGACGTCCCATTACATCGCGCTTGTCGTAGAAGTGTTGCAACTGTTTATTCAATGTGCTACCTCCGCGCCTCATTCCATTGCCGAGTATGACATCTGTCCTGCCGTTCTCAATAACAATAGGACCGCCATCGAGCTCAACAGAAGATATAAGCATACGCACTACCGGAGTATCCGCCTTTCCGCTGAACGAGAACAGTCCGTCACGCACAACTGCCGAGTCGATGGGAGTAAAGAACTCATCTATGGCTGTGATGTATAGCTTTGTCCCGTCGGCAGCGCCTTCGTATGAACCTTTTATTCGGTACTTGTCGCCACTGCATGATGCAATAAACAATACAATCAAAAGCAGAAACACTTTTCTCATTATCATTTTATAATGACTCATTTATATCATATATATACTCGAGCAACTCAGTGCGGCCCATTGCAGTCTCGGAAGATGTCACAAAAATAGGGGGCAGCTCCTCCCACTGCTCAAGCAATTTGCCCTTATAGCTCTTAATATTGTTAGCCAGCTGGGTCTTCTTCAATTTATCGGCCTTTGTGAAAACAATTGCAAAGGGTACAGAGTTTTCGCCCAGCCACTCGAAAAACTCCAGATCTATCAGTTGTGGCGCGTGACGCGAGTCGACAAGAACAAACAAAAGGGTCATCTGCTCCCTGTCAAGCACATATGACGATATTATATGTTCCAATTTCTCGGTTTGCGACTTGCTGCGCTTGGCATATCCGTAACCGGGAAGGTCAACAAGATACCACTCGTCGTTCACTATGAAATGGTTTATGAGCAAGGTCTTTCCCGGCATAGAGGAGGTCATAGCCAGCTTGGTCTGTCGGGTGAGCATATTTATAAGACTCGATTTACCGACATTGGAACGGCCGATGAACGCATACTCGGGTTTACCATCTGTAGGGCATTTCGCTATGTCGGAGTTGCTTATGACAAAGCGTGCCGATTTTATATCTTTATTCTTCATTATGCTTTATAATACAATTTGTTGCGAATATAATGCTTTCTTTCGTTAAAAACAGCCGTATATCTCCAATTTTTCAGTATCTTCGCACCCGATTATGAGCCAAGAATACCCCTCTACACTATTGGAACGTGCAGTAAGCGAATTTACCAAACTGCCGGGAATAGGACGCAAGACTGCAACACGCCTTGTGCTGCACCTTTTGCGCAAACAAGAGGACGAGGTGGAGTCTTTCTCGGATTCCATTATACGCCTTAAACGCGAAGCAGTATATTGCCGCGAGTGTCACAGCATATCGGACAACGAAATATGCCCCGTATGCGCCAACCCCTCGCGCGACCACTCGGTTATATGCGTTGTTGAGAATATACAGGATGTAATGGCCGTAGAGAACACAATGCAATACAGGGGTGTATATCATGTGTTGGGTGGAGTGATATCACCTATGGACGGAGTATCGCCAAGCGACCTGAACATCGAGAGCCTCATTGGACGCGTAGCAACAGGCGAGGTAAAAGAGATAATACTTGCGCTCAGCTCAACGATGGAGGGCGACACCACAAACTTCTACATCTACCGCAAACTTATGCAATATGATGTAAAGCTATCGGTCATAGCACGCGGAATATCAGTGGGCGATGAAATAGAATATGCCGATGAGATAACTCTTGGACGCTCAATAGTAAACCGTACACCCTTTACCGGTAAAACGATTTAAGAGATGGAGAATAATATATTAAAGAAGGTGACAGGACTCTTTTTTGCAGGCGTAGCCATCATTGCACTCACTGTTGCAGCAGGCTGCACAGGGCTCTTCACACCCGATGTTCAACCGGCAGCCAACACCCGATACATACTGCAATTGATAAGCATCGCCACAATAGCATCTATTCCACTGTCAATGAAATTATTCAGTAAAACGGTGGAAAAGAACATTGGCAAAAGCAAAGAGATACAAATACAGAAGTATTATAAGGCATCCGTGCTACGCATCGCTTTGATTGTAGGCGGAACAGCCATAAGCAGCATCATATATTTCATGCTCAACGACGATAGTTCTTTCTATTGCGCTATCGTGTGCGCTGCAGCATATATATATAACTATCCCACAAAAGGAGCACTCAATCAAATACTCGACAACGGAAACGAATAAAGATGAAACTATCGGTCATAATAGTAAGCTACAATGTGAAATATTTCCTCGAACAGTGTCTGCATTCGGTGGAAAGAAGCATTGCAGACTACCCCTGCGAGATAATCGTAGTGGACAACAACTCATCCGATAACTCAGAGGAGTATCTTACCCCACGTTTCCCGAATGTAAAGTTTATCTGGAATAAGGAGAACAGGGGCTTCGCGTGCGCCAACAATCAGGCTATACGAATCTCCAAAGGAGAGTATGTGCTGCTGCTGAACCCCGATACTATAATTGGCGAGAACACCATAGGCGAATACATCAGTTTCATGGACAGAACACCCGACGCCGGCGGTGCAGGTGCATACATGCTGCGTACCGACGGAACATTCGCACCCGAATCGCGCCGAGGACTCCCCACCCCGTTTGTGGCATTCTGCAAAATGACAGGTCTCACAAACCTTTTCCCCAAGTCGCGCATCTTCGGACGCTACTATATGCGCTACCTTGACGAGAACAAGACAAACCGCATAGAGATTATATCGGGCGCATTCATGTTCCTGCGCCGGAAGACTCTTGACCATGCCGGACTTCTTGACGAGAATTTCTTTATGTATGGCGAAGACATAGACCTCTCTTACCGAATACTCAAGAGCGGATATAACAACTATTTCCTACCCTCGCGGATACTGCATTACAAAGGCGAAAGTACAGTAAAGAGCTCATACAGATATGTCTACACCTTCTATCAGGCAATGCAGATATTCTTTAACAAGCACTATGCACACTACTCGCTGCTTGTAAGCCTTCCAATAAGCCTTGCCATCTGGACACGCGCAATGCTTGCCTACGTAGGAAACAAATTCTGCCACAGCAATGCCATTGAACAAAAACCAACAATGAACATGCTTGTGATAGGATGTAAGGAGTGCTTAGAAGATGTTAAGGAGATATTGAAAAGGGAACATCCCAAGGGATATCATCAGTTCGTTGAAGCAACAGAGGCAACACTGCCACAGGGCCATCTTACCGTAAAGGAGATAGCTAAATTCGATACTGTTGTATACGACTGCGACAACTATAACTACAAGACAATACTCTCACTGCTTGAAGAAACACCTAAGAACACTCTTAAAATAGCAACCTACTCAACTAAAAGCGGACTTCTCATAACAGAGAGCGAAATTTACAGCCGCAAAAAATGACAAAAGAGATGGAAGAGCAGAAATATCTTCAATCGGCAAGAATAACACTGCGTGCCCCAGAACCCACAGATATCGATTTTATGTTCCACATCGAAAACGACACCCGTATGTGGAACGTATCGGCATGCAAAACCCCCTACTCGCGCTATCTGCTGCACAAGTACATAACAGAAAACAGTCACGACATATACACCGACCGCCAATTGCGTCTGATGATAGAGACAACAAACGGCGAAATAGCAGGGGCAATAGACCTGATAGACTTCAACCCGACATCGCGTCGCGCCGAAGTGGGCATAGTTATAGAGAAAGAGAGAAGAGGAAAAGGATATGCAAACGAGACACTGGAACTTGTCAAGCAGTATGCAAGCGAAATATTAGACCTTCATCAGCTCTATGCCTATGTCTTTACCGACAACCTTGCAGCATGCAAACTATTCAAAAATGCAGGATTCTCAGTAACAGCCGAACTGAAAGATTGGGAGTTCCGAAACAAAAAATATAGAGACGTATATCTTTTTCAGCTCATTTTAGAGCAATAAAGCATCCTTTTATAGCTATTTTTAGGGTGGAGCATAAAAAAAGCATTGAAAATTCTTGCAAAAAGAAAAAATGTTTGTATCTTTGCACCCACAATCGAGAGAGATTGCTAAAAGAGACATTGAAACATTGGTGCGTTAGTTCAGTTGGTTAGAATACATGCCTGTCACGCATGGGGTCACGGGTTCGAGTCCCGTACGCACCGCAAAAAGCCTTTCAGTTATGCTGAGAGGCTTTTTTGTTTATATATAACAAGTTAAGAAGAATCCGTTGAAATACAGATTTTTGCATTTGCAATCTATTCTTACTAAGAACGATAGCCTTTTAGACATTTGCGGACAAACAAGGACCGAAACGGACAAAATGCGCTACCAATTTGCGCTACCAGCCCCGCAAATGCGCTA
>CAJGCJ010000027.1 GCA_904501775.1 uncultured Bacteroidaceae bacterium
AGCAGCGTATTGTCTGATTGTACTGGCCTAGGACCGTTTTATTTAAAAGAATCGTCAGTTGATTACAACTGATTGACGGTTTTAATAAAGTTCCTTACTTCTTATCTTGTAATTACAAAAGGCAATTACAATATGTTGTACTGCTTTGTCTGTATGGAATGTTTTCAAGGATCGTCGTGCTTCCGAACTAAGTAACTTGCGTTCCTTCCCGAAAGCGAGTGCAAAGGTAATGCTTTTTTTTGACCTACCAAACTTTTTTAGAACTTTTTTTGAAAAATTTTCAAAACTTGTTTTCTAAAACCGCCGGAGCAAAAATAAACATCTTAAAGAGCACTCTTGTTTCTTTCTCTCCATCAGGGGAGCGAGAAACGATGCAAAGGTAATGACTTTTATACATTACTTCCAAACTTTTTCAAAGAAAAAATCACAAGAAAAATTCAAAGAATCAAACTTCACTGCTGTACTCTTTAACTATCAACAACTTGCATGAACTCGCGACTTTTCAACAACCTTGTTGATAGTGATAATAACATTTAAATGTGGGAATATTTACTTAAATAAACCCAAAAAGAGGCATAAGCCATGCCCCATTAGCCCAAAAATATTTAATTTTGCACGACAAACGAATTTTGCAGGTAAAACAGATACAATATAAAGCATGCGATCAACACTTATACATTATATATATATAATACTATTATTATTTACCACCCCTATCGTTGCACAGAATGCGACGTCACAGATACGCATTTTCGGAAAGGTAACAGATGTAGAGACAAAAGAATCACTACCCTACGTCTCAATAAGAATAAGCGGAAGCACATTGGGCTGCAGTTCTGACAACTATGGCAACTTCTCGTTTTACCTCCCCACTTTAAAAGATACACTTATAGTATCCAGCATAGGATATAAAGAGATGCGCATTCCACTGACAAAAAAGACAAAACTGCCTATTAAAGTAAAAATGCGCGCCGAAAGTTATATGCTCTCTGAGATAACAATAAAGCCAAAGAAAGAGAAATACTCCCGCAAAAACAACCCGGCTGTAAC
This sequence comes from uncultured Bacteroidaceae bacterium, assembly GCA_904501775.1. GTDB lineage: Bacteria > Bacteroidota > Bacteroidia > Bacteroidales > Bacteroidaceae > HGM04593. The sequence goes on from CAJGCJ010000027.1 coordinate 1,051, forward strand.
ATTGGTGCGCACAATAATAGAGAGACGCGACGACAATGCTCCTGAAAACAAGCCTTTTTACAGCCGCGACCGCCACGAGAAACTGAATGTCGCACTGAACAACTTCAATTCATCGAACGACAGCCATTTCGGTAAGAAATTTGAGTTTCTCGACAACTACATCGACACATCACATATTTCGGGAAAGCCCATTCTGCACGTTTCAGCACGCGAGCTTATAGCAACCGACTACTATCAGAAATCGCCAAAACGCCAAAGACAGCATGTAAAAGCCCGCAAACGCGAAGGTATAGACGAAATAATATCGGCCGAATCACTCGAAGCCCTATACGAAGAGACATTCAAGGATGTGGACATATTCAGCGACAACATCTCTCTTTTCGGCAGCAAATTCGTGAGCCCATTGTCAAAGCTGGGCCCCACATTCTACCGTTATTATATCATGGACACCCTCGACATTGATGGAGAGAACTGTATCGACCTTGCATTTACCCCGTTCAACTCCGAGTCGTTCGGCTTCACCGGCCACATATATGTAACTTCCGACTCGACCTTCTTTATAAAATTGGTACAGATGAATGTACCCCACGACATTAACATGAACTTCGTGGAGTATATGAACATAAAACAAAGCTTTACCCGACTGCCCGACGGCACCCGAATACTAAACGAAGAGTCCCTTGTAACAGAATTCAAGGTATTGGATGCCGTAAACGGACTCTATGCAAGTCGCAATGTAGCATATGCCAACTATAACTTTACCCAAGACAGTACCGCACAAGAGATAATCAAGTTCCCGGGCAAAGTGTTCGAAGATGACAATTCCACTCGCCGAGACACTGCCTATTGGGCCCAAAACCGCCTTGCCGAAATAAGCGAGAAGGAGCAATCGGTAGGAAAGATGATGAAAGAGCTAAGAGCAAACCCCTATTACTACTGGTTTGAAAAAGGAGTTGCCTTTCTGTTCACCGGATGGATTCCCATACGCGAACACGAGCCACCCATCTTCTATGGTCCTGTCAACACATCGTTCAGTTACAACGAGCTTGAAGGATTGCGCCTGAGAACAGGTGCAATGACATCGGCCTATCTGAACCCTCACCTGTTCGGACGTTTCTTCGTTGCATACGGTATGCGCGACAACAGATGGAAATACATGGGAGAAGTTGAATACTCATTCAAGAAAAAGAAAGAGCACCCCAACGAATTCCCCATCCATTCATTACGTCTTCACTACGAAAGCGACATATACCAATATGGTCAGAATTACCTGTACACTAACAAAGACAACATTTTCTTAAGTCTCAAACGCCAAGACGACAATAAAATAGGCTATTTAAAGAAAGCCGAGTTCACATACACGCGTGAGTTCTACAACCACTTCTCTTATGCTGTTACGTTACGCAACCGCATTGACGAGTCGACCCACCTCATACCATTCGAACGCGCACACACCGAAAACGGCAAAACAACCATCACCAATGTAAAAGACGTAACACAATCGGAGTTGGAGATATACCTGCGATACGCTCCAAAGGAGAAATTCACACAAACGAAATGGAACAGGCACTCGGTGCTGCCCGAACATCCCGTATTTACATTAAAGCACCGCATAGGATTCAAAGGAATTATAGGTGGCGACTACAACTACCACCACACCGAAGGTACATTCAAGAAACGCTTCTGGTTCTCGGCATTCGGATATACCGACTGCATACTTAAGGCCGGAAAAATATGGAACACTGTTCCATTCCCCTTACTCATAAGCCCAAATGCAAACCTGTCATACACCATACAGGATGAATCGTATTGGCTAATGAACGCAATGGAGTTCTTCAACGACGAATATGCTTCATGGGACCTCACATATTTCATGAACGGACTTATCTTCAACCGCCTGCCACTCATTCGCAAACTCAATTGGCGCGAAGTTGTATCGTGCAGGGGACTGTTCGGCAATCTCAGCGACAAGAACCGCCCCGACCCTACAAACACAGGCGATTTGTTCAAGTTCCCATATGAGAACGATTCATACCACTACATGAACTCTACGCCATATGTAGAGGTTGCAGTCGGTGTAGAAAACATCTTCAAGGTGCTAAGAATAGACTATGTAAGAAGACTTACCTACCGCGACCTGCCGGGAATTGACAAGGATGGTATAAGAATCAAACTGCATGTTCAATTCTAAAAGCAATAAATACAAATTAATCCCTGCCATGTGGCAGGGATTAATTTGTATCATAATAAGTAATGTGTTTGGCAGGGACTATCTTGTCCAGCCTACCCTCTCATACCATCCTGTAGTTCTGAAATCCTCATTCAAGCCCCCATATACAGCCTCTTCACGAGGAAGATACATTGAAACTCCGCCATACTGCTTTGTATCTGTATAATAATAGTCGTGACCAGTAGTATAGTAAGAGTAGACAGACATCCATCTTGCCGTACAGCATGAATATGGGACCATCTTGTCGAAAGCAGCGCGCCATTCTTTATACTCTTCATCTGAAAGGCAATTCATCATAACCCCATTCATATCAAAAAAGTCGGGATATGAATAGCTTCCATAGAAAAAGCCTCCGTCGATATATGAGAAAATCTTCTCATAATCAAATGCCACATCACCCGAGAAATACTTTGCAATATATGGCATTGTAGCATCGGCGAAATCATCAACCCATTGACAGTCGACAACTGAGAGCAATACACCTGTTTTTAATTTATGATAGTTGTAATACTCCATCATCACATCCTCAACATCCAGCACATCGGCAAAGAAAAGAGGAATTATTTTATCATACGGGGCACCTTCTCCGGGAATCTCTGCTGGCGATGTAAGAATATAGTCTACACTGTTGCGCAATTCATATACCGATTCAATGCACTGCATGAGACAAGCATCATACATCAACAGTTTCACATCCACCGGCAAAGAGTCTATAAGACCGGCAAGTTCTTTCATCTCTATACTTCCCTTCGACATTGATCCGCCCCATGCGCTATTCTCACAGTTATCGTGTCCAATAGCCCGGGCAACACTTTTACGACTTTTATCCAACAGCCATCCATCGCCATGCGACCACATGATAAGATTCAGTTCACACATATTGAACCGCTCTAGCAGAATATCGCATACAACAGCCATATTGTTTATATCACTCGAACAGAAATCCTCTTCAAAAGCGTAAAGAGTATCACATTCGGCAAGTCCGTTATTATTATAATATCTCAACAGACGCGGGAGCATGACATCATCGACGAAGACGAACAGACCACAGTCGGCAGGCACAGATGCAGCAACATCCGAAATCTCTTCCATATCCCTTGCTGCATAACTGTTAAGGTTATTCTCGGCCATCATATAAATCAGCAGTGATGTACGAAGCGTATCAACACCGACACCGGCACCACCACCTCCATTATGCCCCACAGAATCTTCCGAATCCACACACGAGACAAAACCTAACATTGACACTGCACACAACAGCGTCATAATAATTTTTCCGAAAGACATAATCTATCAGGGACGGGTGAAACTGAATTTTTCTCCTAAATAACGGACCTTAAGCCCCCTCTTGTTCTCGAGACGGTTCTTAAGCTTGGTTTCGCGTTTCTTAATCTTGTTCTTGCTTTTTGCGAATATGACAATAGAGGTCCTTTCGGGCATTCCCTCCTTCACCGCCATATAGTCCTGCAACTGATGCGAATAAAGATCTCTGTTAGGAAGGAATTTAGTACCCTTCTCCAATTGTACACTATCCATCAACTGCACCTCTGTAAAATAGACAATAGAGTCAGAGAATGAGAAAGACGCACCCATAACATATATACCCTCTTTTTTATCTTGTGCCTGCGCCACAAATGCCAAAGAGGTTATAGCAAGAAATACCAATAAAAATCTTTTCATCCGATAAATTTTATTACTAAACTGTAAAAATAGACCCGCAAAGGTACACAATTCGCATCAAAAACAAAAATGCACGGACCTATTTAACAGAATATCAGAAAACGAGTCTTGCTGTAAATGAGTTCTTACCGTTCACTCTACCCTCGATATAATATACCAAATCATCACCTACAGCTTCGCAATATCTAAACAACTCCACTACATCACCCTCTTTAACCTCACTGTTAAAGTTTACAATCAGATCCTTTAGCTGACGGTTCTTTGTTACCTCGAGTTCGATAACATTCATCGCCCACTCGGTATACTTCACATTGTTTACATGTCCAACCATGTCAAGGTCCGAGTAATTAACCTGATGGCTCATCACATTCACCGCTTCAACATCCTTGGGCATAATAACCTTCTGGGGAGCCTCGGCAATGACATCCTCCTTTATACAGCGTCCTTCATCCTCGGCAAGTTCCGAATATTTCGAAAGCCTGCGTGTGTCGATGTCAATTACCAGCCACGATGTAGTAGCCGAAACGAGTTTCTCTTTTCCTTCGGCATCAAACATCACAAAATCACGGAAATATTGGTAGCCGTTGGCACCCTTGTGCCACGATTGCATATTCACATGCTCTCTCCATTTAGGTAACTTATGGAACACCACATGTATTTTCGACAACACCCAAGCCTTGCGTGTAACATGCATAGAATCGTAACCCACTCCCAGATAATCGGCATGAATATTTGCAGCCTCTTGGGCATAATTCAGGAATGACGCAGGTTTTAGGGTCGATGACATATCTACATCGAAACTCGGAATACGCTTTACTGCACTATATTTCTCTACCATAATTCTATATTTATCACATTTTATATTTTACAAAAAATCAGTCGAACCAGTTCATAAGCCTGCGCTTTACAGCATCTGTGTCAAGCAGTATAGCAATGAATTCCTTTGATGCAGCCTTTTGATAGGCACCCTTCAACCGCAGCAAAGAAGCCTCCATCACATTACCCGGCTCATCGAGGACAATCGACTTGAAACGGTTGTCACCAAAGACCGCCGACGAAGATAGGATTGTCGCATATCCGCTTGAAGCCACCAGCTGCAGCAGAATATTTGTCTCATTGAGCTCAACATGCGACTGCAGTTTGAACTCATTCTTCTCCATAAGACGGTCGAGCATCATACGCGCCTGTAATCCTGTAGCAGGCAATACCATCTGAAAATTCTGCAAATCGGACAACTTCAGTTTCTTGCACGAAGCCAAGGTATGCTCTTTATTAACCACCACAGCCAACGCATTCTCGAACAGAGGAGTCGACTCCACCTCGGGCACATTCACAAGAGGCTTGTACGACAGAATAAAATCGAGTTTATTGTTGCGGAGCAACTCAAGAAGCTCATTCACCGTCTTGTAACATATCTCAAGTTTGATATCGGGGAAACGTTTCATAAACTCGAGCACACCCTCGGTAAGCACAGTGTTCAAACTGTAGGTAACGCCCACGCGCAATGTACCGGCCTTCACATGCCTTAAATCGTAAAGACGCTGCACACCATCCTCGGCATCCTGTATCGTGCGCTTGGCAAACGGGAGAAATTCCTCACCGGCCTCTGTGAGCTCTATACACCTGCTGTTTCTATAGAACAGTGAGAATCCCAATTCAAACTCCAGCTGCTTAATCTGCTGCGACAATGTACTCTGCGTTATGTACAGATGTTTTGCAGCCTCGGAGAAATTAAGATACTCGGCACTCTTTACAAAATATTTCAGTTGTCTCAGTTCCATTATTTTCTACAACGTCGTGCGAAGATAAGAATTCCGCCTTACAAATCACATCTTTTACTGAAAAAGATGTGATTTGTAAGGCGGAATACCTTATTATTTATAATCTTAGGACTATTTAGAACTTACAGAAGATAAGCATTGCATATCCGAGAACCAAACCTAACAATCCCAAGATGATACCAACCTTCATCATATCCTTCTGCTCGATGAAACCTGTTGAGTGAGCAATAGCATTGGGAGGTGTACTGATAGGAAGAATCATTGACACCGATGAAGAAATTGCTACACCAACCATCAATGCCGAAGCACCACCCATCTCGGCAAATGCTGTACTTGCAGTAGGATCGGCAGAGATACCACCTGCAACAAGAGCAAGGATAGGAGCAAGCAACGATGCTGCAGCCGAGTGAGAGATAAAGTTCGAGAACACGAAGCAAACAAGACCCGAAATAATCATCACTACAAGAGGTGACCATGTTGCAAAAGGAATAGCCTCAACGAGTACGCTACCCAAGCCTGTCTTGCTAAGAGCTACACCAAGAGAGAAACCTCCGGCTACCATCCAGAGCACGCTCCAGTTAATCTCCTCAAGGTCGCGACGCTGCAGGATACCGGCTGCACAGAATGCTGCGATAGGAATCATGGCAACAACATTGGTGTTCAATCCCCAAAGTTCCTTACCGAACATCCAGAGGAATATTGTAACAAGGAATGTAGCAACAACAACTATTGTATGGAAATCCCAACGCATCTCACCCTCAATCTTAATCTCGATATTCTTTTGCTTGAAGGGGAAGAGGTAACGCAACAGAATCCATGAAAGGAACAAAAGCACCAATACAAAAGGAATCATGCGCAACATCCACTCGGTAAATGTGATATCGATACCACAGAACTTATTCAAGTTGTCAAGAACGATAAGGTTGGGAGGTGTACCGATAGGAGTCATGATACCACCGAGGTTAGCACCAACGGGGATAGCCATTGCAAGCGCAATACGACCCTTACCGTCAGCAGGCAAAGAACGGAGCACAGGAGCCAAGAAAGCAAGCATCATGGCAGCTGTAGCAGTGTTGCTTACGAATGCCGAGAAGATAGCTGTAACAAGAAGGAATCCCAAAAGAACAATCTCAGACTTTGTACCGAAAGGCTTGAGCAACACACGTGCCAATGCAACATCGAGCTTTGTCTTTGTCATACCGATAGCAAGTACAAAACCACCGATGAAAAGCATAATTGTAGGATCGGCAAAGCAGTGCATGATATCCTTGTAAGATACCAGCTGTCCGAATCCCTCAACATCGCTCTTAAAGAAACTGAATGCACTGTCAGAAACAGTGAACAGCATCACAACAACAACAACCATAGATGTAACCCACGAAGGCAAAGCCTCGGTAAGCCACATAAGTGCTGCAAACACGAACATTGAAATAACACGGTGCTGTGTCACGGTAAGTCCGGGAATACCGAAACTCTCGGTAGGCATAAATGCAACGAACAGAGTCACCATAATGATGAACAACAGTTTCAGAGTGGTCCAAGAAACATTTCTTTTTCTTTTGTGGACCTTGTCCTTCTGGATTTTCTCCAGAACATTGAATCCTTGAAAATTATTAAACATAGTAGTTATTAATTAATTTATATTACAATTTCCTGTATATTACTGTGTCGTTTCAAGCATTTTCATTTTGCGAATACAAAAGTACTTACAAAAGAAAATTTAAGCATCTTTAATCTATTTATTCTACCGATAGCACTTATCGTTTTTATCAATAAATAAAATATCCCGTTTTAACCTTTTGCAAGACAATGGCAAAAAGCATAGTCATACATTCAACATTAGAGGATAAACAATAAAAAAATGACACAAAAGAACAGTTTTCCAATAATACCTGAGAAGAGGCCTTTATTCAAGATATTTTTCTAAAACAGTATCCGTTATCTGCTTGCTGCACCTCATATAATATAGTAGGGATATTATCGGAATCGACAGACGGCAACACCTCATCAATTGTGCCTGCAAATGCCGGCAAGGGAACATCGCTCAAGACAAGGGCATCGGCCCACACCATAGCCTCTTTCTCGGTGTCGAAAGGAAAAACAGAGAGAACTCTCTTATTAACCACCTCAACTACATGAAGCCTAAGAAAGTTCTCCTTTGACAAATATATTCTGTGTGCTACATAGAACATCTTATCACTGAATATCATCATTATTAATCTGCGGATGTATGCGCATCAGCGAGATATCGCCCACGAGCATTCTTGCTCTCTGCAATTCGTCATCGTCGGCATAATAGATATATCCATTTATTCTCTTCACCAACGATTCACTGTTGCGTGGCAATTCTATTGCATATCGGCCATCTCTCACTATCGACACTCCGCCACTCGAATAGGTACTGTCGGCATATTCTACAACCAAAGCCGCCTGAGCCCTTGGGGCAAGATCCGCTTCCATCGGTTTTATGAAATGCACATTCATTGCAAACGATATACTGTCGCCCAATGCATATGTGCTGTCCGATTCATACGCGAACACCCTCTTTTGCATATATTGCGCCGAAGAGAAGAGAAGCACCTTTTCATCTATCCACAAGTTTACAGTGTCCTTGAGCATCCTGTTCTTATCACTCTTCTTAACGACCTTCTCGCCCGACAGCAATGCCACCTCGGCATCCAGTCTATCGTAGAGCGACGAGTATATATCATACAGATGCTTTGGATTACGTGTATACCACACCATCGACGAGTCGAACTTCTCTTTTGTGACGCCATGCTTGTCGAACATGTAAAGCGCATATAACTTTTGTTCGTAGTCCTTATTGCCTCCGACCTCGTTGCTCATTACATTTGCCAAGTGATAATCGTACAGAAGTTCCTTCATATCCGAAGGTTGTATTATATCCCGTGGAATCTTCTTCTCGCATCCTGTCAAGACGACAAGAAACAAAAGCAACAAATATTTAGCTACACCACATTTCATTTGCTAAGCGGATAACTTACATATTTATAATAGAATAAAGCTATTGTAATGACACTGCAGCTGATGCACGCGTCGGCAAAGTTAAAGATAGGACTGAAGAAAACGAAATGGTCTCCGCCTATAAAGGGAATCCATTGCGGCCAATCGAACGAGAACAATGGGAAGTGGAACATATCCACCACCTTGCCATAGAGGAAAGGAGCGTAACCCTCGCCCCACGGCACAAGTGTAGCCACCCGACCTACGCTGTCGCTGAAAATCTCGCCATAGAAAAGGCAATCGATTATGTTACCTGCAGCACCGGCCATTACCAGAGCCACACACACCACATATCCTGTCGAAAACCTTGCATTGTTCACAATGCGATAGAGATAATATCCAAGGAACGACACAGCAACAATTCTGAATAGCGTAAGGAAGAGTTTGCTGCCAATCTCCATTCCGAAAGCCATGCCCGGATTCTCGGTAAAATAGATATAGAACCAATCACCACATACCGCAAAACTCTCGTGCAGAAACATCGAGAGTTTTACAGTAACTTTGATAACTTGGTCTATTATTATAGCACCAAGCAGGATAGCGACAGCAAGCAAGCCACGCTTCTTATACACAATATTTTCTTTTTGCTCCATTAATTGCGATTATTCTTAGCCTCAATGCTCAATGTAGCATGAGGTACAGCCATAAGTCGCTCTTTGGAAATAAGTTTTCCTGTCTCGCGGCACACACCGTATGTTTTGTTCTCAATACGGATAAGTGCAGCCTGCAGACCCTGAATAAACTTAGCCTGACGCTGTGCCAAACGCATCTGCTCATCGAGCGCAGCAGCAAAACTACCATCTTCGAGTCCTTTATATGTAGGCGACGTATCAGCCACATCATTACCATCCTCGCCACGCAATCCACGCATAATTTTGTCGTAATCGCGCTGTGCAAGTTCCAGTTTCTGCATAATCACAGCACGGAACTCTTCCAACTCCTCATCAGAGTAACGAACTTTTTCAGACATAATAATACTTTTTAAAAGGTTAGTTAGTTATTTAGTTTTATCGTTTTTCAATTTTTATGTTCAGGACAATGCCGTCAAGGTCTACCTCTTCACCTGCAAGTGATTCGCAAATCTCAATGCTGTCGGCAAGTACTTGATTGCATATATGCTCGGCAAACTCATTCACAGCCTCGTCGGTAGCCTCATTCTTGCTCAGCGATACTGCAATTCTGTCTACAATCTCGAGACCCTGCTCCTTACGCATTGCCTGAATTCTCTTGATTATTTCGCGTGCAATACCCTCGCGGCGCAATTCGTCGGTAACCTCAACATCAAGTGCCACAGTGAGTGCTCCCTCGTTGGCAACAGTCCAGCCCGGCACATCCTCGCTGAATATCTCAACATCGGCAAGCTCAATGACAGCCTCTGTACCCTCAACCATAAAAGCAATAGAACCGTTCTTTTCGAGGTGGGCAATCTGCTCCTGCGACATCTCAATTACGGCAGCATTGACACTCTTCATCAACTTTCCGAATTTCTTACCAAGTGTTCTGAAGTTACATTTGATCTTCTTAACCAGAATACCGCCACCATCAACGAACACGAGCTCTTTCACGTTGACCTCGTTTAGTATGAGCTGCTTCACAGCCTCAACGCGACCAATCATCACCTCGTCGGTTGTAGGAATAGCAATCTTCTGCAAAGGCTGACGAACGATAATCTGCTCTTTCTTGCGCAGCGCAAGTACCATTGATGATATTTGCTGTGCCAATCCCATGCGATACTCAAGTTCAGTATCTACAAGTTCCTCGTTACACTCGGGATATTTCGCAAGATGCACCGATGAAGAGTCGGCACGACCTGTAACCGAAGTCAAATCCTGATAAAGACGCTCGGCATAGAAAGGAGCAATAGGAGCCATCAGACGGGCCACAGTCTCAAGACATGTGTACAGTGTCTGATAAGCCGACAGTTTGTCAAGACCCATACCCGAACCCCAGAAACGCTTGCGGCTCAGACGTACGAACCAGTTACTTACCTTATCTATGACGAAGTCCTGAATAAGACGACCGGCCTTTGTTGGCTCATAATCGTTAAGACACTCGTTTACATTCTTCACCAAGGAATTCAACTCCGATAGCACCCAACGGTCGAGCTCGGGACGCTCCTGCAAAGCCACCTCGGGCTCTTCGTATGTAAATCCGTCGACATTGGCATACATTGTAAAGAAGCTGTATGTCTGATACAGTTTACCGAAGAACGAACGTGTAACCTCTTTTACACCATCCTCGTTGAAACGAAGGTTATCCCAAGGAGCCGAGTTGGTAATCATATACCAACGCAAAGCGTCGCTACCATACTTCTCTATTGTAACAAACGGATCAACAGCATTGCCCAGACGCTTTGACATCTTGTCGCCATTCTTGTCGAGCACCAGTCCGTTAGATATTACAGTCTTGTAAGCCACACTGTCGAACACCATTGTAGCTATCGCATGCAAAGTGTAGAACCAACCACGTGTCTGGTCGACGCCCTCGGCAATGAAGTCGGCAGGGTATACAGTGCGGTTATCCAGAATCTCCTTGTTCTCAAAGGGATAGTGAATCTGTGCATAGGGCATCGCACCCGAGTCGAACCAAACGTCAATGAGGTCGAGCTCGCGCTTCATTGGCAGGCCGTTAGACGAAACAAGAACAATATCATCGACATAAGGACGGTGCAAATCAATCTTGTCATAGTTCTCTTTACTGTAGTCGCCAACAACAAAGCCCTTCTCTTTATAGGGGTTCGATGCCATCACACCTGCTGCAACAGCCTTCTCAATCTCGTCATATAGCTCGGCAACCGAACCGATACACTTCTGCTCGCCATCCTCGCTGATCCAGATAGGCAGCGGAGTACCCCAATAACGGCTACGGCTAAGGTTCCAGTCGTTAAGATTCTCAAGCCATTTGCCGAAACGTCCTGTACCTGTAGACTCAGGTTTCCATGTAATGGTACCGTTAAGCTCGCTCATGCGCTCCTTCATCTGCGATGCGCGCACGAACCAGCTGTCGAGAGGATAGTATAACACAGGCTTGTCGGTGCGCCAGCAGTGAGGATAGTTGTGTACATGTTTCTCAATCTTGAACACCTTGTTCTGCTGCTTGAGCACCATACAGAGCACTACATCAAGAGTCTCGGCCTTTGCAGCAGCCTTCTCGTCGTAGCGTCCGTCAACAGTATACTGAGGATCGTATGCATTCTTCACATACGCACCTGCATACTGTGAATATATCTCTTTATTTACAAAATTGTCAACAAACTCCCCGTCAAGCTCGTCGATACACCAGAAACGACCCTGAAAATCGACCATAGGACGTGTCTCGCCCTTCTTGTTTACCATAAACAAAGAGGGGACACCGGCTGCCTTGGCTACAAAAGCGTCGTCTGCACCGAATGTGGGGGCAATATGTACAATACCTGTACCGTCCTCGGTTGTCACATAGTCACCGGGGATAACGCGGAATGCATCGCCCGAAGCATCAACGAACTTATCGCCATCCTTAACTATAGGCTTCACCCAAGGGAACAACTGTTCGTAATGCATACCAACAAGGTCGCTACCCTTGTACTCGGCAACAATTCTATAAGGAACTATCTTGTCACCTTGCTTGTACTCCTCGAGAGGCATCTCGGCACCGGCAGCATTGAAGTGTGCTGCAACCAGAGCCTTAGCAAGCACCACTGTGATAGGCTCGCCTGTATATGCGTTGTATGTTTGTACAGCCACATAGTCTATCTTGGGACCTACGCACAATGCTGTATTTGAAGGAAGAGTCCATGGTGTAGTTGTCCATGCTATGAAATAGGGAGTACCCCACCCGGTCATCTCGTTCTTGGGGTCGAGCATACGGAACTGGGCTACAGCTGTTGTATCTTTGACGTCACGGTAGCAACCGGGCTGGTTAAGCTCATGCGAGCTGAGTCCTGTTCCTGCAGCAGGCGAATAGGGCTGTATGGTATAGCCTTTATACAACAGGCCCTTGTTGTAAAGCTGCTTAAGCAACCACCACAGAGTCTCGATATAGCTGTTCTCGTATGTGATATAAGGATTCTCAAGGTCTACCCAATAACCCATCTGGCGTGTAAGGTCGGTCCACTCTTTGGTGTATTTCATCACCTCTTCGCGGCAGTTGCGGTTATAGTCGTCTACAGTAATCTTCTTACCGATATCCTCTTTTGTAATATTCAGTTTTTTCTCAACGCCAAGCTCAACAGGCAAGCCGTGAGTATCCCATCCGGCCTTTCTCTTAACTTGGAAGCCCTTCATTGTCTTAAAGCGGCAGAACACATCCTTTATACTACGAGCCATTACATGGTGTATACCGGGCATACCGTTTGCCGAGGGAGGACCCTCGAAGAAGACGAACGAAGGAGCACCCTCGCGCTCGGTCATACTTTTTGTAAACACGTCATTAGCGTCCCACTCATTCAGGACCTCTTTATTCAATTGTGGCAAATTCAGTTGGCTGTAAACCGGAAATTTCTTCTTCATTTTTGTGTAAAACTATATAGTTTTCTGTTCTTTTCTATTTAATTGCGCAAAGTTATCTAAAAAAAACGGAAAAGCAAAAGAAAGTAGCATCTGAAAACAGCATCAAAAAAAGCATCTATCACGCTATCCTTTAATATTTTTACTTATTAAGGGTATATTTAACACCTTGCATGATATGATTTACGTTTACTCGCACTCCAAATTTCTTGGCAATATGCTCGGCTGTATGCTCGGCACTGTACACCGAACGGTGCTGTCCGCCCGTACATCCGAAACAGAGTTGTATGTGCGAGAAGCCACGCCTCAGGTAATCCTCGACCATATTATCTGCCAGAGCATAGACATTCTCAAGAAAATCGGCAATACGGCTCTGCTCCTCGAGGAACTTCTTTACAGGCTCGTCCATACCTGTCAGTTTCTTATACGGCTCATAGCGTCCGGGGTTATGTATAGCACGACAGTCGAACACAAAACCGCCCCCGTTGCCCGAATAGTCCTCGGGGATACCACGGCGATACGAAAAACTGTACACATCGACAACAAGCCCTTCGTGCTCATCGGGCACAAAACGTGGCATGGCAGCTATCTCTTTCATCAGTCCGCATAGTGTCGGCAGAACATCCTCAACCTTGCACAGCAGCTCATTCAACTGCGCCATGGCAGCCGGAATACTCTCGACAAACCGTTTTTTTCTTTCGAAAAGCCCTCTGAAACCATATGCTCCGAGATTCTGCATAAGACGGAATATTCTAAAATAACGCAAAGTATTTACAAACTCCCCCTTTTCGACCTCCCTGTATCGGCTTAGCGACTCTATGTATGCATCGAGCATAATATCGGCCACCTCGCATGTGTATTTGGCTCTTGCCTGACCCACAAACGACGCGACATCATAATATATAGGTCCTTTGCGTCCACCCTGAAAATCAATAAACCACGGGCGTTCATCGTGCCACATCACATTGCGCGACTGGAAATCGCGATACATGAAGGTATCGCCATTCTCGGCAAGCAGAATTGCGGCAAGAGTCTCAAACTCATCCTCAACCTTCTTCTCGTCAAATTCGGCCCCCACGCCTTTCAGGAAACAATATTTGAAATAATTAAGGTCCCACATCACCGCACGCCTGTCGAAATCGGCCACGGGATAGCACACCGCAAAATCGAGTTTACGGGCAACCTTATACTGTATATCGGGAAGCAGCTGCATCACTCTGCACAAGGCATTGATGTCGGGTTGCGAGAAACAGCTCTCGTCACGCGACTGTTTCATTCTGTCAAACAGAGTGACATCACCCAAATCCTCTTGCAAATAACACAACGAATCATCAGAGACGGCAAGCACACGCGGAGCATCTATCCCACATTCACAAAAAGCCTTGGCAACAGCCACAAAAGCCCTGTTCTCTTCAACCGAAACACCCGCCACGCCAATGAGCGACACCCCGTCCGACACCAGACGATAATATGCACGATTGGACCCGTCGCCCGTAAGTTTCACAACCGCCTGCGGCTGCACACCCGTCACAGAGACAAAAAGCTCTTCAAGTATTGTAATCATATATAAATATTATCAAATGTCGCGAATATATCACATTTTGCTCAGCTATAAAAATAGTTTACTGAAATAACTATCTGCAAAAGCACAAATAAAACAAACAAAAATCTTCACAAAAGTGAAAGTTAATATAAAAAAGATTCATTTTCACTTACAAAACAGACAAAAATCCATTTATTTCAAAAAAAACCTTACTTTTCTTCACTTTTTATCAGAAAAACATTATCTTTGCAGCGTTAAGAAAGGAAAAACCAAAAAACCATATATAAAGATGAAAGTCGAAACAACATTAGAGAACCTCAAGAAAAGATTCCCCAACGAGCCCGAGTACTATCAGGCAGTAAGCGAAGTTCTACAGTCAATTGAAGAAGAGTACAACAAGCATCCCGAATTCGAGGCATGCAACCTTATAGAACGTCTTTGTATCCCTGACCGCATTTTCACATTCCGTGTAACATGGATGGACGACAAAGGCAAGATTCAGGTAAACACAGGTTATCGCGTACAGCACAACAATGCTATCGGCCCCTACAAAGGCGGTATACGTTTCCACCCCTCGGTAAACATCGGAATCCTTAAATACCTTGCATTCGAGCAGACATTCAAGAACTCACTCACCACCCTTCCCATGGGAGGCGCAAAGGGCGGTTCCGACTTCGACCCCAAGGGCAAGAGCGACGCCGAGGTAATGCGTTTCTGTCAAGCCTTCATCACAGAGTTGTGGCGCCACATCGGCCCCGAAATGGACGTCCCTGCCGGTGACATCGGCGTAGGCGGCCGCGAGGTAGGCTACATGTTCGGTATGTACAAGAAGCTGACACGCGAATTCAATGGTGTCTTCACAGGTAAGGGCATCGAGTTTGGCGGTTCACTGATACGTCCCGAGGCAACAGGTTACGGCAACATATACTTCTTGCGCGAAATGCTCAAGATGCGCGGTCTCGACATCAAGGGCAAGACCTGCCTTGTATCAGGTTCGGGTAATGTGGCACAATACACTGTCGAAAAGGTTATCCAGCTGGGCGGCAAGGTACTCACCATGAGCGACTCAAACGGATATATATATGACCCCGACGGCATCGACCGCGAAAAGCTCGACTTTATCATGGAGCTCAAGAACGTACGTCGCGGACGTATCAAAGAGTATGCCGACAAATATGGCTGCAAGTATGTAGCAGATGCCAAGCCTTGGTACGAGAAGGCCGACATCGCACTCCCCTCAGCTACACAGAACGAAATCAACGAAGAGGCAGCAAAGGCGCTTGTTGCAAACGGCGTAATAGCAGTATCAGAAGGTGCCAACATGCCCAGCACACCCGAGGCAATCCATGTATTCCAAGAGGCAAGAATCATGTACGCACCCGGAAAGGCATCAAATGCCGGTGGTGTATCTGTATCGGGTCTGGAGATGTCACAGAACTCATACAAGCTCAACTGGAGCAGCGCGAAGGTAGACGAGAAACTGCACGAGATTATGAACAACATCCACAGCGCATGTGTAAAATACGGTATGCGCGAGGACGGTTACATCGACTATGTAAAGGGAGCCAACGTTGCAGGATTCCTGAAGGTAGCAAAAGCGATGATGGCACAGGGTGTAGTATAACATACAGTTTCAATAAACTCCCAAAAAGGCAGAGAGCAACCGCTCTCTGCCTTTTTTCGTATCACAGCCAATACAACATACACAACAACATTTAAGCAAATAAATGTATAAATATAATTATTATTTAAAATAATATAGTTAATTTTACCACTTGAAGAAAACTTCATTATTAACCCAAAATAATAACTTTATGAAAATCAAACATCTACTACTTTCAGCTGTTGCTGCGGCATTCTGCATCAACGGCGCTGCACAGAGCGTGCCCACCCATGAGATGTATGTTCAGTACGGACAGCCCGACAACATTGTCGCTGTATTGGCAAAATGGACACCCGGCAGCAACTATGGTCAACCCGCAGAAGGAGAAGAAGTTTATCGCGACGAGAACTTCTTCATTTCACGTGTGCCTTTCAAGGATCGTTTCCTTCCCGGCGACTATGCAAATGACAACCTCAACGACACCAACGACAAATACCTCGGTTGGTGTGTTCCCACCGGTGAGATGACAAAGAAATGGGGTGCACTTCCCCGTTACAACTTCGACGGTGACAACTTCAGCATGTGGCAGTACATCAACATCCACTCAAACTGGTCAAACGGTTTCTGGCGTGTACCCGGTGCATTCAAC
>CAJGCJ010000028.1 GCA_904501775.1 uncultured Bacteroidaceae bacterium
AAGTCCCTTGGCTATTGCTGTCATGAGTGCCATTACCGGGACGATGGCAAACAGGGTGTGGTAAGTGAGTGCTGCCGATGCCAGTTGAAGACTGCCGAAACTGTCGACAAGCTTTATGAGCGACCACGATATACGGTATTTGCTCATCTGTCGGTAGTACATGACAAAAGCGCGTTTCATCAGACTGCGCATGGCATTGTATAACTTAATAATCCACTTCATACTATTTCTATTCAATATACTTGCTTATGTTGCCACTTATGAGTTGCAGTGAAATCTCACAAATCTTGGTGTTGTATTCGGCTACGAGAATACGGTCCTCGGCATCGAGGAGGCTCTTCTGTGCTTCGCGCATCTCGATACCCGAAAGGTCGCCAAGCAGATAGCGCTCATAGGCGATGTCGTAGTTCTCTCGGGCTGCAATTACGTTCTGTCGTTCAAGCGCAAGCAACTGCTTGTTGTTCTGATACGATTGCCACAGGTTGTTAAGGTCGGCGAACAGCTTGAGCTCAATGTTTTGTTTTTGCAATTCGGCATTCTCTATTGCAATCTTTGCATTCCTGCGTTCGCGGCTGCGCTTGCCGTCAAACAGTTTAAAGCCCACTGTTAGGCCAAAGTCGGCTCCCCAATCACTACGTCTCTTTATAGAGTTTACATCATATCTGTTGTGTGTATATCCGTAGCCTGCATTCAGACGCAGATAGGGGTAGTCGCGCGATTGTATGCTTTTAAGGTCCAGCGCAGCAATCTCCTTGTTGTGTGCCGATGCCATTAACTCGCTGTTGTTTGAAAGGGTTTCATTCCACAGTGCAGCGAAGTCCATCTCATTGTCGGTGTATATTGTACTGTCGGTGATGATGAAACGCTCGTTAACGTTTCGCTCGGCCATCAGCTGGTAAAGGCGTATGCGCGATGTTATAAGTTTCTCGTTCTGTTTTACGCTCTCAGCGCTGTCTGCATTGAAGTCTACACGGGCCTGTAAAAGGTCGAGACGCGAGTTGTCTCCAATGATATAACGGTCCTGTACAATGCGAAGTCGTTCGCGTGACAGTCTCACTGCATAGTTGAGGTTGTTCATTCTCAGTCGCTGCTGAATGAAATTGTAATATTCGGCTGTGAATTCGGCAATGAAATCCTCTACTGCAATGCGTGTCTGTGTCTCGCTCAACAGATGCAACTCTTTCAATCTGTTGTAGTCGGCCTGCATCTTGAATCCGTCGAATATGGTCCATTGCAAATCTATACCTGCATGCAGCGTATGGTCGGTGACATTGCGTTGGCTTACGGTGCTTCCATCTTCGCGCGATGTGGCATCGTTATTGTCCAGTGTACCGCTATACGAGGCTGTTGCACTTGCTACAGGAAGCATGCCTGCGTTTGCCCATCCGGTGTTATTCTCGGCTATTTGTGCTTCGTTGCGCACCATGCGTAGCGAGTAGTTGTTCTCGAGTCCGCGCAATAGGCAGTTCTTCAATATGCTGTCACTGTTCTGTGCCATTGCACATGTGACAGACAACAGTGCTGTTATATATGTGATAACTCTTGCTTTCATTCTTTATCCTTGTTGGCTATGTTTGTAGATACGTATGAGTATATTGCCGGTACTATGTACATTGTAAAGATGGTAGATATGATCATACCTCCTACAACGGCTGTTCCCATTGCAATACGTCCGTTACAGCCTTCACCTGTCGCATACATCAAAGGCATAAGGCCCAATACTGTAGATGCGCTTGTCATCAGAATTGGGCGCAGACGCTGCACCGATGCCTCGCGTATCGCAACCTCCTTCTCAATGCCGTTCTTTTGGCGCTGGTTGGCAAACTCCACAATCAGAATACCGTTCTTGGCCACCAGTCCCACGAGCATGATTATACCTATCTGGCTGAATATGTTCATTGTCTGTCCGTAGGCAAACATGAATATGAGTGCTCCACATACGGCAAGCGGCACGGTGAGCATAATTACAAACGGGTCTTTGAAGCTCTCGAACTGTGCTGCCAATATAAGGTAAATAAGCAACAGTGCCAATGTGAAGGCAAAGAAGAGACTCGATGAACTCTCGCGGAATTCGCGCGAATCACCTGTGAGGGCAGTGCGGAATGTGTCGTCGAGTGTTGTCTCGGCTATTTTGTCCATCTCGGCGAGTCCGTCGCCAATAGTCTTGCCTTCGGCCAGTCCGGCAGATATTGTAGCCGATACGAATCGGTTATAACGGTAGAGCTTGGGCGGTGCAATGCTCTCGATGAGGTCGACAAGGTTCTCGAGCTGTATCATCTCGCCTTTGTCACTGCGTACATAAATTGCTTTTAGGTTAGATGGCGCGTTACGTTGCTGGCGGTTTATCTCGCCCACAATCTCATATTGCTTGCCGTTCAAATAGAGATAACCCATGCGTTGTCCGCTCAGTCCGTATTGCAGTGTCTGTGCAATGTCCTTGGTGTTCACTCCAAGTATATTGGATTTCTCACGGTTTATTGCAACCTGAATCTCGGGCTTACTAAACTTAAGGTCTACATCGGCCATCTGGAATGTAGGGTTGTCGTGTACCTTATTAAGGAACTCGGGCAGAATCTCCTGCAACTTCTCGATGTTTGTTGCCTGCAGTACATATTGTACGGGCATTCCGCCTCTTCGGCTTCCGAATGTCGATTGTTGCTGTACAAAAGCACGTGCATCTGTCTTGCTGCGTACAGCCTTTGACAGTTTCTCGGCTACTGACATCTGTGTGTAGTCTCTCTCCTTAAGGTCCTTGAGTGTTATCTGTATATTACCCGACCCACTCGAAACACGTGCAGTGATGAATGCAGCGTCGGGCACTATAGAATCGGCCATGCGGCTTATCTCCTCGGTGTAGTCGCGCATATATTCATAAGTGACACCTTCTGCACCCATTGTTCTGATTGTGATGCTCGAACGGTCTTCCATCGGTGCCATCTCGGCAGGAATACTCTTCCACATCCATACACATCCGCCAAGTGCAGCAATCATTATCACAATCGCTATATATTTGTGGCGCAGGAACATGTCGAGGCTTATCGAATAGTATCGGTTCATGCCGGCAAAGAATGGCTCGGTCTTGTTGTAGAACCAGCTCTTTTGCTGACGGCGCTTCAATATCTTTGTTGCAAGCATGGGGGTGATGGTGAGCGCGGCAAATGATGATATTATAACCGAGCCTGCCACAACAAAACTGAACTCGCGGAACAGGCGTCCTGTTGTTCCCTCCATGAATACGATTGGCAGGAATACAGCCAATAGGGTAATTGTTGTTGATATGACTGCAAAGAAAATCTCTTTCGAACCTTCTATACCTGCTGCGCGTGGTCGCATGCCCCTTTCGATGCGGATGTATATGTTCTCGGTCATGACAATAGCATCGTCTACTACAAGACCCACCGACAGCACAATGGCAAGCATCGAGAGTACGTTTATCGAAAATCCCAATGCATACATGAAGAAGAATGCTCCTATGAGCGATACCGGTATTACGATACAGGGGATTATGGTTACACGCCAGTCGCGCAAGAAGAGGAAGATGATTATAATCACAAGGATGAAGGCCTCGTAAACGGTTGTCTTTACCTCGTTTATTGATGCACGGATGAACTTTGTATTGTCGAATCCGTAGCTGTATGTGACATCATCGGGAAGGTCTTTCTTCATCTTCTCCATGCGCTCGTAGACGGCCTCGGCAATGTTTATGTGATTGGCACCGGGCTGTGGTATCACTACGACACCTACCATTGGAACGCCGTTCATCTTCATGTAGCTCTTAAGGTCGCGTGCGCTCAATTCGGCACGTCCTATGTCGCTGAAACGTACAATGCGTCCTTCGCTCTCTTTTATGATAAGATTGTTGAACTCCTCTGTTGTGGACATGAGTCCTAATGTGCGGATTGCAAGTTCTATATTGTCGCCTTCGATGCTACCCGATGGCAGCTCGACATTCTCGGCATCCAACGCGCTTTTCACATCCATGGGAGTTACTCCGTAACCGGCCATTTTAATAGGGTCGAGCCACAGACGCATACAATAGCGCTTCTCTCCCCATATTGATACGCTACTCACTTCGGGGATTGTTTGCAGCTGCTCTTTTACTGTAAGGTCGGCAATTTCGCTTATCTCAAGCAGCGAGCGCTTCTCGCTCTGTATCGCAACCATGAGTATAGGCATGGCGTCGGCATCGGCTTTCGATACTGTAGGTGGGTCGCAGTCGCGCGGCAGATATCTTTGGGCACGAGATACCTTGTCGCGTACGTCGTTTGCTGCAGTCTCAAGGTCTACCGAAAGTTCGAATTCCACTGTTATGCGGCTGCTTCCCTGTTGGCTGATGCTTGTTAGTGAACGTATGCCGGGAATACCGTTGATATTCTGTTCAAGAGGCTCGGTTATCTGGTTTTCTATTACGTCGGCATTTGCACCGGCATAGGAACATGTTACCGAAATTATGGGATTGTCGACCGATGGGTATTCACGTACTCCCAAACTTACATAACCTACTGCACCGAAAAGCAGGATTATAAGTGTGAGTACCGTAGCAAGTACCGGTCGGCGAATACTTAGTTCGGATATATTCATAATGCTCTCTTGTTTCTTTTATTTAATATTGTCGAGTATCACTTTTTGTCCGGTACGCAACTGCATGGTTCCCGATACTATTACTGTATCGCCAACAGCAAGGCCGTCAAGAACCTGTACGTTGGCCTCGTTGCGCAATCCTTTCTTTATTTCGGCAGGAACCGCCTTGCCACCTTTGTACAGGAATACTTTGTCTACACCCATTTCCGATACAATGGCTTGGCTCGGAACCGAGATTGCATTCATGAATGTCTGTGCGGTGAGGGTGATATTGGCATAGCGTCCGGGATGCAGCTTGCCGTTTTTGTTGTCGTATAGGGCGCGCACTGTAAATGAGCGTGTGTCAATGTCGGCATCGCTGTCTATAGCATAGATGGTTGCGGTGCGTTCCTCAAGGTCGCCGTCAACGAGGAACTTTACAGGAGTACCCTTTACCACAATGCCGGCATATCGCTCGGGAATTGCAAATTCCAGTTTCAGACGGTTGGTCTTTGTGAGTTTTGCAATGGTGGTGGTTGACGATGCGTAGCTACCCACACTCATCTGTCTCAATCCGATTACTCCGTCAAAGGGAGCACGAAGCTCGGTCTGAGCAATCTTGGCCTTTACTCCGTCTATTTCGGCACGTAGTATTGCAAGGCTTGTCTGTGCCTCCTGAAAAGCCTCTTGGCTCACCGCCTCTTTCTCAAGCAGCACATTCTGTCGGTGCATACGGTCGGTGTACAGCTTCAGTTGCGATTCGAGCTTGCGCAGTTCGGCTTGCAACGGTGCATCGTTGGTCTTGGCAAGGAGTTCTCCTTTGGAAACGTATGAGCCCTCTTCAAAGAGAATTTCCGTAATTTTTCCGGCGGTCTCGAAAGTGAGGTTTACCTCTTCGTCGGGGATAATAGAACCGCTGACAAAGAAATCGTCCGACATTGATGACTCTGTGATAATGACAGCCTTGACATTCAAATCGCGGCTCTGTTTGCCTTTGCTTTGTACGGGTGTAGCCTCCAACTCCTTGTTTACCTTTGGAATAAAGGTGCTTATTCCCAGATATATTGCAGTGCCTGCAATAATGGTACCTACCACTCCCCATTTAACATATTTGTTCATATCTGATATTTATTTATATCTATTTTTTAATATAGTGCAAAGATAGTAACAACGAGCAAGAAATATGAAGCTTGCTTCAATATTTTTTACAGCGAGTGCACAATATCTTGGAGGTTTACCTCAAAGATGTGGGCAAATGAGTCTTTAAAACCGTGCCTGCTTCAATATTTTTTACAGCGAGTGCCTATTGTTCTTACGAATTGTACTAAAATAAGCAGTTACGGTGTGACAAAATTGTTTTTACTGTTATCTTCTCTGTCTTAATTTCTGTGTCAAAATGGCAGACGTAATAAAAATATTCACAAAAAATAAGTTTTAATGTCGTAAAAACAAAATTGGCACGCTTTTCGTTATTAGATTAATGTGTATGACTTGAATTGTCATCGTTTTAAAAGGAAAATAATTAATAAATTAATAAAACTATACAATTATGAACATTAAACCATTGGCAGACCGTGTGCTTATTTTGCCCCAGCCTGCAGAGGAGAGAACAATCGGCGGTATCATAATCCCCGATACAGCAAAAGAGAAACCCCTTCAGGGTAAAGTGGTTGCAGTTGGCAACGGTACAAAGGACGAAGATATGGTGATTGCAGTTGGCGATCAGGTATTATATGGCAAATATTCAGGTACAGAACTTGAGTTTGAGGGCGAAAAATATCTTATCATGCGCCAAAGCGATGTACTTGCTATCCTTGGATAAATATAAGTTGAATAAGAAAATATAGAGAAAGATTATGGCAAAAGAGATTCTTTTCAATATGGATGCTCGCGACCAGCTTAAGAAGGGTGTTGACGAGCTTGCAAATGCAGTGAAGGTTACATTGGGCCCCAAAGGTCGTAATGTCATTATAGAGAAAAAGTTCGGTGCTCCCCAAATTACAAAGGACGGTGTGTCGGTAGCAAAGGAGATTGAGCTCGACGATGCTTACATGAACACAGGTGCGCAGCTTGTTAAGTCTGTAGCATCAAAGACCGGTGACGATGCAGGTGACGGTACAACAACAGCAACAGTCCTTGCACAGGCTATCATTACACAAGGTTTGCGTAACGTGACAGCCGGCGCTAATCCTATGGATCTTAAGCGTGGTATTGATAAGGCTGTTTCACGCATTGTCGAGTCTATAAAATCGCAGAGCGAAGAGGTTGGTGCCGACTACGATAAGATTGAGCAGGTTGCAACAATTTCGGCAAATAACGATGCCGAGATTGGCAAACTCATTGCCGATGCTATGCGCAAGGTATCAAAGGACGGAGTAATCACAATCGAAGAGGCTAAGAGCCGCGATACGACAATTGGTGTTGTTGAGGGTATGCAGTTCGACCGTGGCTATCTCTCGGCATACTTTATCACAGATACCGAGAAAATGGAGTGCCAGATGGAGAATCCTTATGTGCTTATCTACGATAAGAAGATAACTACTCTTAAGGATATGCTTCCCATTCTTGAGCCTGCATTGCAGACAGGACGTCCTCTTCTTATCATTGCTGAGGATGTTGAGAGCGAGGCTCTTACAACATTGGTTGTTAACCGTCTGCGCGGACAGCTTAAGATTTGTGCAGTCAAGGCTCCCGGTTTCGGTGACCGTCGTAAGGATATGCTCGAGGATATTGCAACACTCACAGGTGGTATCGTTATAAGCGAAGAGAAGGGTATCAAGCTCGAGCAGGCTACACTCGAAATGTTGGGTACTTGCGGTAAGATTACCGTAAGCAAGGACAATACCACAATTGTTGACGGCAACGGTAACAAAGAGGCTATTGAGAACCGCGTGGCACAGATCAAGGCTCAGATTGCAACAACAAAGAGCGACTACGACAAGGAGAAACTTCAGGAGCGTCTGGCTAAGCTTGCAGGCGGTGTGGCAGTGCTCTATGTAGGTGCAGCATCAGAGGTTGAGATGAAAGAGAAGAAAGACCGCGTAGACGATGCTCTTTGCGCTACACGTGCAGCTATTGAAGAGGGTATAGTTCCCGGTGGTGGTGTAACATATATCCGTGCAATCGAGTCGCTTGAGGGTCTCGAGGTCGTGAATGCCGATGAGAAGACCGGTGTCGAGATTGTGAAACGTGCCATCGAAGAGCCCCTTCGTCAGATTGTTGCAAACGCAGGAAAAGAGGGTGCCGTAATTGTACAGAAGGTACGCGAGGGTAAAGGTGACTATGGCTACAATGCCCGCACCGATGTTTATGAGAACCTCTTTGCGGCCGGTGTGGTTGACCCTGCCAAGGTAACTCGCGTAGCTCTTGAGAATGCTGCATCAATTGCAGGCATGTTCCTCACAACCGAGTGTGTTATTGTTGAGAAGAAAGAGGATAAGCCCGAACTCCCTATGGGTGCTCCCGGCATGGGCGGCATGGGCGGTATGATGTAATAAGATAACTTATACCATACGAAAAAGTCCGGCACTCAAATTGATTTTGAGTGCCGGACTTTTATTTTGTCATATAGGCCCGAATGTCGGCTATTTTTTATAATTTTGCGCCTTGTAAGCAGATAAATAAGATGAAAGATACACGCAACATTGAAATAGCAGAATACGATTATGATCTGCCCGATGAGAGAATAGCGAAATATCCTCTTTCACAGCGCGACAGTTCTAAGTTGTTGTTATATAAGGGTGGAGATATATCGCACGATACATTCTGTAATCTTCCCGATTATATCCCATCGGGCTCGTTGATGATTTTCAATAATACAAAGGTTATTCAGGCGCGTCTGCGCTTCCGCAAGGAGACTGGCGCACAGATTGAGGTGTTCTGTCTTGAGCCCGAATCGCCCAACGATTACCAACTTATTTTTCAGCAGACACAGATGTGCGAGTGGCGATGTCTGGTTGGCAACTCTTCACGTTGGAAGGGTGGTGTATTGACACGTCAGCTCAATGTCGGTGACTTTGTTGTGACACTTACTGCCGAGCGCGTCTCAGTGGGTGCCGTAAACTGTGTACGTTTTACATGGGATAAGGGATGCTCTTTTGCTGAACTGCTCGAGGTTGCAGGTGAACTTCCTATTCCTCCTTATCTTAACCGTAGCACAGAGGAGTCGGATAAAGAGACCTATCAGACTGTATATTCCAAGATAAAAGGCTCTGTTGCAGCACCTACCGCAGGGCTTCATTTTACTCCGGCTGTGATGGATAATCTTGTCAAAAAGGGCGTGGAACTTGCCGAGGTCACGTTGCATGTCGGAGCCGGAACTTTCAAACCTGTAAAGAGCGATTCTATCGGTGAGCACGAAATGCACGAAGAGTATATCGAGGTGAGCCGTCAGCTTATAAACAGGCTTATTGCTGCGGAGGGTAAAGCTATAGCTGTCGGAACAACATCGGTGCGTACTCTCGAGAGCCTTTACTTTCTTGGCGAAGCGGTATATAATAACCCCGATATATTGCCCGAAGAGTTGCATGTCGCTCAATGGACTCCTTACGAAGGCGAGCACACGATTACCTCTGTTGAGGCTCTGCAGGCATTGGTTACATATCTCGATAAACACTCTATGGACCGTGTGCATTCGCATACACAGATTATAATAGCACCGGGCTATAAATACCGTATTGTAAATACCATTGTTACAAACTTCCATCAGCCCAAGAGCACGCTGCTGCTGCTTGTATCGGCTTTCGTAAAAGGCAATTGGAAAAGCATATATAACTATGCTCTTGATAATGATTTCCGTTTCTTGAGTTATGGCGACAGCTCTCTGCTGGTACCATAACAAAGCGAGTCGGTATGTAGGCTACGATAGGTTCAGACTGCACTTGTGACAGATTGCGCTATATATTTTACGAATTTTTGACTTGTTGAAACATTTGCGGCCGATGCGTTGTTTTTCTATTGATAATCAATGGAATTATGATGCGTCTATTATATATGTTGTTTCTTCTGTTGTGTGCCGCATGCGAGGCTGATGGACCAAGTTCTCAGAGAGAGAACTCGCACAACCTATTCGATAATGAAAATACCCGGAACAGACATGTGCTGTTGACTGTGCAGCCTTATAATTTAAACAATTTGCCAATAGGTTCGCTGCAATTGGGGCCGGCCGAACTGCTTGGCAACGAGGGCCGTCTCTCGTCAGTTGAGCCGTCGTTGTCCCTGTGGACATCATCACATCTGCCCAAACTCTATACGAATGAGATACTGTCGCCCGAAAACGGTTCATATCTGGTAGAAGTGGAGTATCTCTCTTACGACTCCCTTGTAATTCTTCTTCACTACTCATATACAAGGGAGAGCAACGATACAATAATTGTTACCGAGGGTACATTGCGTCTGCCCCTACACTATGACGAATATGATAAGCTATTTCAGGTTGAGCCTCTGCAACGTGGCAATGAAGGTGATGTACAACTTATACGGCTCGATGTGGAACGTTTGTTTATGTTGTGACTTATTTGTACCTTCGCGCAAAATATAATATTATGAAAAGCGACAACTGTGCCGAAATTTTTCCTTTGGTCGACGAGGATGGATGTGTGATAGGCAGTGCCACACGCGGTGAATGTCACGATGGCAGTAAGAAACTTCATCCGGTGGTACATCTGCATCTCTTTGACAAGGAGGGCAGGCTATATCTTCAGCAACGTCCTTTGTGGAAAGAGATACAACCCGGCAAATGGGATACAGCCGTAGGCGGACACGTCGACTATGGCGAAGAGATAACTGATGCGCTCAGACGCGAGGTTGCCGAAGAACTCGGTATTACCTCTTTTAAACCGCAATTCCTTGTCAAATACATCTTTGAGAGTGAGCGCGAGAAGGAACTCATCTATGTATACCGTACGACATACGACGGAGAGATATTGCCAAGCGACGAACTTGACGGCGGCCGTTTCTGGTCGCTTGACGAGATTCATTCCTCAATGGGCAAGGGAGTTCTTACGCCCAATTTCGAACAGGAATTCATGAAATTGAAATTTTGAAAAAGTATAGAATAAGATGAAAGTAGGAGATAAAGTACGATTCATCCACGAGACAGGCGGTGGAGTAGTAACCGGTTTCCGTGGAAAGGATACTGTAATTGTTGAGGGTGCCGACGGCTTCGAGATACCTATGCCCATATACGAGTGTGTGGCTGTAGATACAAACGAGTATAATTTTACAAAGAAGAGCCTGTCGCCCAAGGAAGAACCTGTAAAGCGTAAGCCTACAACTGCCAAGGTTGCAAAAGAGAGTGACGAAGAGGATTCGATGCCTATTGTTTCGTTCCGGCCGATGGAGCGTCCCGAGGGAGAACGGCTTAATATAATGTTGGCCTATCTGCCGATGGACGAAAGATCGCTATCCAACTCACGATTCGAGGCCTACATAATAAACGACAGCAACTATTACCTCTATTTTACATATTCATCTGCTGAAGGCCGTAATTGGCGTGTACGAGGAAACGGCCTTCTTGAGCCTAACAGTAAACAGTTCATCGAAGAGTTTGGTCGCGAAGAACTTAATGACCTTGAACATGTTTGCGTGCAGCTGTTGCCGTTCAAGCAGGATAAGAGCTATGTTCTTAAACCCTCGATGAATATTGACCGCCGCATAGATACTGTGAAGTTCTACAAACTTCACCTCTTCCGCGAGAACCCCTTCTTCGAAGAGGACGCATTGATATATGACCTTGTCAACGACGACAAACCGGTTAAGGAGATAATGACAGATGTCGCAGAAATTCAGCGCGTAATAATTGAGAAGAGTAAAGGCGAAAAGGCGCAGCAGCCTGTGCAGCAACCTAAAATGGCAAAGGGCAGTGATATCCTTGAAGTGGATTTGCATGCCGACAGTCTGCTTGAAACGACAGCCGGTCTGAACGCTTTTGATATTCTTAATCACCAGATGGATGTGGTGCGCAGCACACTTAATGAGCATATCAAGGAGAAGGGCAAGAAGATTGTCTTTATACATGGAAAAGGCGAGGGTGTACTGCGCAATGCCATAATGCAGGAACTCAAGCGCAAATATCCGCGTTGTCTCTATCAGGATGCATCGTTCCAGAAATATGGCTTCGGTGCTACGATGGTCATTATAAAGTGATAGGGTAACAACAATATGAGCCCCAAAGTCCGAAATGACTTTGGGGCTCATGTTGTATCAGTACTCTCTTTTATCCCTTTCCTTTGTTGATGATGTATATACCGGCTGTAGCCAATATTGCAGCCAACAGATATTTCCAATAGAATGGCTCGTCGAGGCAGAGTGATGATGTTACAGCACCTACGACAGGTATGAGTGAGTTGTATATTGCAATCTTGCCGATAGGGTTGCATGTGAGCAGCTTGTTGTAGATGGTGAATCCTAATGCCGAGATAGATATGAGCAGCATCAGAATCACAACTCCGTAGAGTGTGATGTGTGGTAATGTGCCACCCATTATGATGCCCGGGAATATCAGCATCACACCACCTATGGCAAGGCTGTAGCCGGTACCTGCAAAAATATCGGTATGCTTGCCCAATCCTCGTGTCATTATTCCTGCAAATGCTGCACATATAGTGTTGAGGATAATCATTCCGTCGCCCATGTAGTCGAATCCGGCGCTGCTCGTATTTCCTGTGTTCAAGGCAAGAATACCTGCAAAGCCTATAGCGCATCCTATAATCTTGCGCAGTGTGAGTTTGTCGCTCTTGTAAAAGAGACAGGCAAGCAGCACCAGCAGAAAAACACCCAGCGAGTTAAGAATGGCCGCTCTTGCACCGTCGCTGTGCGATAATCCGATGTAGAAGAATGTGTAGTGCAGGGTGGTGTTAAGCAGTGAGAACAAAAAGATGTAACCCCAACCGTTGTTTGTGTTTACTGTAAATCTTTTTTTTGTGGCTGCTGCAATGGCAAGCACAATGATACCGGCAAGGGTGAATCTGACACCTGCAAACAGCATCTTGCTGCCGGTCATATCTCTTGTTATTCCGAATTCATCGAAACCAAGCTTAATAAGCGGGTAGGCCCAGCCCCACGCAACAGCAGCTGTAAGTGCGAACAATGTGACCCACAAAGGTCGTTCAAAAATACTTTTCTTTATCTCATTCATCTTTTCCGGTTCAATTCTTTTGGGAGACAGTGTGCAAAGTTACTGAAAATATCAGATTCTTTTGCAGTATATGAAAGAAGAATATTCTGCGCAATAAAACATTTGTTCCGGGTAAAAATATTTACTCGGAACAAATGCTTGTAAGATGTATTTACTGCTTTATTTCAATTGTCTCTATTGGCTGCATCTCTTCCCTGTCGAGCGGATGCCATTGGAATTTTACTTTTTCGAAGTCGATGCTGCTTAGGTCGATACACCTTATATTGTTGTTATATGCTGTCTTATAATATACTTTTCTGTTAGTAAGATCTATTGCCGATGTCCACTGTGTTGCACTTGGTAGGTCGGGTATCTCGTCTGCCTTATGCTCAATGCCTATAGGAATGTCAAAATTGTTTAGTATGTGAAAACTCTGTGTTACGGTTGAGAATCCGTCGGGCATCTGTGGGGCTGTGTTGCAAAAGAAGGCTGCCCTCACAAAACGTGATGGGGGTGTGGCATCGCCCGGCAGTCCAAGAAAACCCGAGTTGCCTCCAATGGGTTTCAATTCCTGCTTGCCCAGTGTCTGCATTGGCGCACTGCCGCTGAAAAGGTTAACGTAATTGTTGAGGTTGGTAAGATGCCATTCGAAACCCGGAGCATTTGTTATCACTCCAACGCTGTTTTCGTAGAAATGCGGAACGCCATTGACAAATTCCAATACAACCTGACGGCCGCTCTTGTCTCCTATCCTGTAATGTACAACTGCGCTCTTGTCGAGCCCTACAACCCTTATGATACCTTTTGTAACTGCCTCTATAACTTCGTCAACTGTTGCAAATTGCGTAAGCATCCAACTGTTCAACTGTAAATCGCCTATGGAAATATTGGCTTTCTTTGCATCGTATGGCTTGTATGAACCGTATGAAGGAAAGAAGAACAGTCCTGTCGATAGTCCCTCCTCGTTAATACCCTCGGCTATAAACTCCTTTTGTACCACGCATAGCCCCACAACACCATATTTTGCAGTGAAGGAGAGCCCGTTCTTTGCCTCCGGTGTGTAGGATACAATCCTGTGTCCGCGTGGAATGATGACATATTCGCTCGGTAATTTGGTGTCGGCATTCTCTATTGTGCGTGCCTGTATATAGCTGCCGTCTTTTGCTGTCAGTGATATACCGGTGCAGGCGACAGATGAAATGTTGTAACTGCACAATGCTGCACATAGCATGGAAACGCTCTTTGTTATGTAGTTCATATATTGCTTTTTTTAGTTGATTTATAAATAATAATCGGCTGTTCTGATATCTTTGATGACCTGTTCATACTCTATTATTGTTACATGACGCAGACTTGTATTGCACTTTTATGCAATGATTATCTTTGTCATTCTCTCCAGTTCCGGGTATGGCAAACTTCCGGTATGTCTTGTGATGTTACCGTTTCTGTCAACAAAAAAGAGCGTAGGAATTGAATGAATGTTTGCTGCAGCAGCAAATGCCTCGTTTTTCTCAATGTCGATCTTGATAACATCAATAACATCGGAATACTCTCTTGCCAACTGCTCGACAAAAGGTGACATGGCTCTGCATGGTGCACACCATGTTGCATAGAAATCAATGACAAAGGGCTTTCCCTGCGTGTGACCGTACTCCTTGAGATAGGGTAGGAATTTTCTGATATTTTCCATGAATAATACTGATATAATGGTTGCTATTCAGAATAATAACAAATAACTCATGGATATGTTCGTGAAAAACAGCAGTTCACTTATAGATATCTGTTAAATGCTGTATGACTATAGATGTTGTAGTTTCAAATATTGCAGATAAAATATATTGGCACAAACGTAAATTGAATTACAGCTTGTGCCAATGTGATGATTCGGTGCAAAACGGGAATTGTGCCCTATGTATGAATTTATATGTTTTTCTTAGTAAGAGATTTTACTCCTCGGGGTTTTGCGAATAATATTCGTTCCACTCTTTAAGAACCTGTTGCCAATCGACAGCTTCGCCGTTTGCGATAGCTTCGGCCTGACGCAAAGACTCGTCATGTTGTTTCTTTTCGGCATGACGCCTTTTCATCGCCTCTATTGTAGCTTCGTCAAGTACCTGAATACGTCCGCGACGTACGCACTCGTCAAGGTCCTCGGGGCCGAATGCCTTTCCCTGAACATTGAAATCGGAGATGTTGAATTCAAAAACAGTACGCAGTGTGTGGCGCACCATCTTTTGTTGTCCGCGTTTGCTTACCATTTTCGAATGCAGTAGTTTGCGGATTATTCCAATTTCTCGCTCCGAGAATTTCTTTCTTCCCATAGTTGTTATCAAATATTTATCTCCGTTATTAATTTGTGACAGGAACTGCCGTATGCTGTTTTTTAATCATTTGGCGTTGGCTGCTTCTGTCATGGTTATCCTCACTTAAGAATAACCGGTGCAAAAATAACAAAAGATTTTCAACCCTCAAAACGTGCATACAACTTAAGATGCTCTACATCTCTGCTTGTATGCTTTGTGTGGCGGATACCAATTGCCTCGCCCATTGGGAGGGGCGACATGCTTGGGTAAAAAAATCATCTTGCGAACCAGTTCGCAAGATGAAATCCTTTAATCTCCATCTTCCAGTTGGAAGATATCGTTTACACTCTTGTCAAATACTGCAGAAATCTTAATGGCGAGTACCGTAGATGGTACATACTTGCCTTGTTCTATGGCATTAATGGTTTGACGGCTCACTTGTACCATTTCGGCAAGCTGCTGTTGTGTAATACGTTTTATTGCTCTTTCGATGCGTATGTTATTTGTCATTTCTCTGTCTGTTTGTTGGGTCTTCTATTCTTGGAGTATGCTCTCTTGTATGCTGTTGTTTCTTCTGAAAAGATATACGGCTGTCTTGTATTTGATAATGAACAGCAGCATAAGACTGAACATGTGTATTGCCATGAAGTTGAAATAGGGCAATCCGAATATTAACAGCGTACCGACAATAAGTATAATACTGTTTACCATTATTGCCCACACGATAGAGTTCATCCTTATGTTTGCAATACATTCGTCTTCGTCCTCTTCGCGTGAGAATCCGATGAACAGCAATGATATTGTAAGTAGAATGATGATGAACTCGTCGGTCCAGCTTGTATTGTCTGTGATGCAGAATAGTGATGTCTCAGTAAGTCCGTCGAATAGCGCAAATGTCTTTGTGCCGCCGATGTCAATGGCATTGTCGCTTATAAAAAGATAACAGAGTCCGAACAAAAGTGATGGAATAAACAGACTCCAACCGATTTTACAGAATGCTGTAGGGAATAAATAACTTGTTTTCATAATGGTTAAATTTAATTACGCAGCAAATGTAATGTATACTTTACATATAGACAAGTAAATTTGATAAAAAGTTTGGTTTGTACGACATATATTTTTAGCAGTTCTATATAAATAAGGGGGAATTTTCTATTCTGTAGGGCATTGATGTGCATTAGCATTCAAGTAGCGACTTAAAAATAATCGGTATAGATTTTTTTTATATCGCTACATTTATTATATTTGAGGTGGACTCAAATATATACTGCACCGGATATAAAATAACCAGTCAAGTTTGGTATTGTCCCGCTCGCTTGTCTGTTTGTTCAAGGTGGTATTATAAAAAAAATAAAGTTAAGTTCAAAAGCTATTGCAATACTCTAAATAGATTTATTTGCTATGAATAAGAAGAGAATATTTTTCGACATGGACGGTGTACTTGTCGATTTTCAGTCGGGAGTTGATAAATTGAGTGAAGAAGTTAAAGAGGAGTATAAAGGACGAATTGATGAAGTTCCCGGTATCTTCTCACTTATGCAGCCTATTCCCGGAGCATTGGAGGCTGTTCAGTTGCTTGCCAAGAATTACGATGTATATATACTTACTACATCGCCATGGAACAACCCTACAGCTGCAAGCGACAAGGTGGAGTGGGTAAAAAAGCATATGAACGGAATTTTTCACAAGCGCGTTGTAATAAGCCATCATAAAGAGCTTTGCATTGGCGATTATCTGATAGATGACAATGCAAAGAATGGTGCAAGTGAGTTTAGCGGCGAGTGGATACAGATGGGCTCAAAGCAATTCCCCGATTGGGATTCAATACTCAAATATCTGTTGATGTAACAGATGAGGTATACACAAATAAGAAACCAGCGCATAAACGCTGGTTTCTTATTTATTGCTTTTGCTATAGTATAATCACTCTTTGAACAGGTCGAAGAATATTTTTATTCGTGACAGTTTTTCGCGAAAGAATGTTCTGTATCCGCTTTTTATATTTATGTCCCTTGCATTATATCCAACAGCATTCATCTTGTAGTGGTTGGCAATGAATATGGCGCGCTCGTTCTGGAACTGTTGCGATACTACTATGAATTCATCTTTCATGAACCGCTCCTTTATATTCTTTATGCTTTTTAGTGTGTTCTGCCCTTTAGTGTCCCTTACAATTATCTTGCCGGGTACTCCTCTTTTTTTTAGTGCGCTGCTCATCTTTGCAGTCTCATCATAGTTCCTGCTGCTGTCGCCACTTACAATTATCTGTTTTATGCCTCCTCTGCGGTAGAGTTCGGCAACGGCATCCATGCGGTTGTTGAAGTAGGGATTGCCTCTCTTTGTTCCTTTGCTATAAGGGGTTGTACCCAAC
>CAJGCJ010000029.1 GCA_904501775.1 uncultured Bacteroidaceae bacterium
CAAAGGTTGAGAAACTGCATCCAAACAGCAACCTCTACACATCAGCCGAGTTTATAAAGGATTTTCCCGGAAGAGTCTTCAGAATAGAAGAGTGGGCAACATTCTCCAAAAACGAGATTAAAGAACTGCTGAAAGGGATAGAAAAAGCCAATATCACAGTGCGCAACTTCCCCGACACCGTACAGGTATTGCGCAAACGCCTGAAAATAGCAGAAGGAGGCGATATCTATCTATTTGCCACAACCCTTACCAACGAAAAGAAGGTGCTTGTAAAATGCAGCAAGATAATGCAATAAATGATCATTATCAGTTCCTTCGAAAACATATTTTTTATAATTTCGCGACCAACTAAACCAAGAACAAATGATACTGTCAATCTTCTACTTCATCATCGGCACCGCAATGGTAATCTTCGGTGCGGACTGGCTCACAAAAGGGGCATCGGCACTTGCACGACGTTTCAATATAAGCGAGCTTGTAATAGGCCTTACAATTGTTGCAATAGGCACATCACTACCGGAGTTTGTAATCAGTTTGAGCTCGGCATTGAACGGAAGTTCAGGTATTGCTCTCGGCAATATCATAGGTAGCAACATATTCAACAGCCTTATCATATTGGGTATTGCAGCCCTTATTGCGCCAATCAAATTCGACTCGCGAATGCTTACACGCGAAATCCCGTTCAACCTGCTGGCATCCATGGCATTGATTCTTGTATCGGGAAGCATGCTGGTGGGCGGTGCTCCCGGAGAAGAGATTACCCGCTACGGAGGACTAACACTCATCTGTTTCCTTTTGGTCTTCATAAGATACACATTCTCTATAACGGGCAATGGCGAAGATGAAGAGAGCGAAGCGCCTTTGTCTGTAATCAAAACCATTCTCTTTATTGTAGGCGGCCTTGCTTTGCTTATCATTGGAGGTAAAGTCTTTGTAAACGGCGCCACAAACATAGCACGCATCATTGGACTCTCCGAGGCTGTAATAGGCATAACTATCGTATCGGCAGGCAGTTCGCTCCCCGAACTTGCAGTATCCGTAAATGCGGCACGCAAAGGCAACGTAGGCATCGCACTCGGAAATGTACTTGGCAGCAACATCCTGAACATATTCTTCATCTTGGGATGCAGCGCCACCATAACACCTATTTCGCTGAATGAATTCAGCTATGTCGACTACTACGTACTGCTGTTCTCGTCACTGCTTATATACATTGTGGCAAAATTCGGAGGGAAAAACACCATTAACCGCATAGAAGGTGTTCTCCTCATTGCTGTTTATATTGCATACACCATCTATCTTATAACAAATGCATAATTTGTTTTTGTGCACTTATTTTACTATTTTTACACAATTATTCCGAATAGATAGATAACATGTCGACAACCATTGTAAAAGTAAGCACAAAAAAGGAGCTGAAACAGTTCATCCGTTTCAACTGCGAGTTATACAAAGGCAATGAATATTTTGTCCCCGACCTTTACGAGGACATGATTACAACGCTTGACAAGGAGAAGAATGCTGCATTCGAGTTCTGCGAGGCCGACTATTTCCTTGCATACAAGGACAACAAGATAGCAGGACGCGTTGCTGCCATAATAAACAACAGAGCAAACGAAAAGTGGAACTGCAAGGCTGTGCGCTTCGGATGGATAGACTTCATTGACGACATCGAGGTGTCGAAGGCCTTGCTCGACACCGTTGAGAAATGGGGAAAAGAGCGAGGTATGACCGAGGTTCAAGGCCCATTGGGATTCACCGACTTCGACCGCGAAGGCATGCTTATAGAGGGTTTCGACCGTCTTGGAACAATGGCAACCATATATAACTATCCCTATTACCCCAAGCACATGGAACAGTTGGGATACATCAAGGATGTCGACTGGATTGAGTATCTCTTCAAAGTACCCGAAAAAAATTGGGATAAAGCAGAACGCCTTTCGGCAATAATAGCCAAGAGGAACAACCTGCATGTTGTCAGATGCGAGTCGCGCAGCAAATTGGCAAAACAGTATGGAAAGCCTTTATTCGAGCTGGTGAACGAGTGCTACTCACCGCTGTACGGATACTCTCCGCTAAGTGACAGGCAGATTGAGCAGTTCATAAAGATGTACATACCGCTTATAGACCTAAACCTGATATCACTTATAGCAGATGCCGACGACAACCTCATAGGAATAGGTGTTGCACTTACATCATTTGCACGCGCACTGCAAAAATCAAAGGGCAGACTGATGCCATTCGGATGGATACACTTCCTGAAGCCCCTTTTGGACAAGCATCCGAAGAGAATCGACTTTTTGCTTATGGCAATAAAACCCCAATATCAAGGCAAGGGAGTAAATGCAATGATTATAAACGATATGCTGCAACGCTTCATTGTAATGGGAATCGAAGATATCGAGAGCAATCCCGAACTTGAGATGAACGAAAAGATTCAATCGCAATGGGACAATTTCGAAAAAGAGCAGCACAAACGCCGCCGTGCATACAAAAAGAGCATATAATCACAAACAAACAAGGATAATATAGAGATTATGGAACAGGATATACTTTTCAACGGAAACGAGCCGACCGAACAGGTTGCCTACACCGAGGACAACATACGCCACCTCGATGACATGGAGCATATACGCACCCGCCCGGGTATGTATATCGGAAAGCTCGGCGACGGTTCGCAGAGCGACGATGGTATATATGTTCTTCTGAAAGAGGTTATAGACAACAGTATCGACGAGTTCAAGATGAGCGCCGGACGACGCATCGAGATTGATATTGAGGACAACCACAGTGTCACAGTGCGCGACTATGGACGCGGTATTCCCCAAGGCAAGCTGATTGAAGCAGTGAGCATGCTCAACACCGGAGGTAAATACGACAGCAAGGCGTTTAAGAAATCGGTGGGCTTGAACGGTGTCGGCCTTAAGGCTGTAAATGCAATGAGTACCACATTCGAGGTACGCAGCTACCGCGACGGAGCTGTGCGTACGGCCATTTTCTCACAAGGAAAGCTAAAGAACGATACTACAGCGAGCAGCAACGACGAGAACGGTACCTATGTATCTTTCACGCCCGACACAAAGCTGTTCCCCAACTTCGAATACCGCGAAGCTTTTGTAGAGACACTGCTCCGCAACTACACCTACCTGAACACCGGCCTTACAATCATGTTCAACGGACGACGCATACTGTCGCGCAACGGACTTGCCGACCTGCTCACCGACAACATGACCGCAGAGTCTCTCTATCCCATAATACACCTGAAGGGCGAGGATATTGAGATTGCATTCACACACGCGGCACAGTATGGCGAAGAGTACTACTCTTTTGTAAACGGCCAGCACACATCACAGGGCGGTACTCACCAAAGCGCATTCAAGGAACTCGTGGCATCGACCATACACGACTTCTTCACAACCAAGAACTTCGAATACAGCGACATACGAAACGGAATAGTGGCAGCAATAGCTGTCAACATTCAGGAGCCCGTCTTCGAGAGCCAAACAAAGGTAAAACTTGGATCGTTGCGCATTGCACCCGACGAGAACAGCACCAGCATAAAGAAGTTCATCGGCGACTTTGTAAAAGTGGAGCTCGACAACTTCCTGCACCGTAACCCCGACATCAGCGAGGCCATGCTGGCAAAGATAACCGCCTCGGAAAAGGAGCGCAAGGAGCTGGCAGGTCTCACCAAGCAGGCACGCGAGAAGGCAAAGAAAGTAAGCCTTCACAACCGCAAGCTGCGTGACTGCCGCATACACTACAACGACCCAAAAGGCGACAGGGTAGACGAGAGCAGCATCTTCATCACCGAGGGCGACTCGGCAAGCGGTTCAATAACAAAGAGCCGCGATGCCAACACACAGGCGGTATTCAGCCTGCGCGGTAAGCCCCTGAACAGTTTCGGAATGAGCCGTGCCGTAGTGTACAAGAACGACGAGTTCAACCTGCTGCAGGCTGCGCTGAACATCGAAGAGGGACTCGAAGGACTCAGATACAACAAGGTGATTGTAGCAACCGATGCCGATGTCGACGGAATGCACATACGCCTGTTGCTTATAACATTCTTTCTGCAGTTCTTCCCCGAACTCATAAAGAAAGGACACGTATACATACTTCAGACACCGCTATTCCGTGTACGCAACAAGCGCAAGGCCGCACGCGGAAAGAAGGGTGCCGAGGAGAGGGCAAAAGGCGATTTTGAGACAATCTATTGTTACAGCGAAGAGGAGCGTATAGCTGCTATCGAGAAGTTGTCGCCCAACCCCGAGATAACACGATTCAAAGGATTGGGAGAGATATCGCCCGACGAGTTCCGTAACTTCATAGGCCCCGACATGCGTCTCGAACGTGTCACAATGCACAAGGACGACAAGGTAGAGGAGTTGCTGAGCTACTACATGGGCAAGAACACAATGGAGCGTCAGAACTTTATTATTGACAATCTGGTTGTTGAAGAAGACAAAGCAAATGAATAACAACAGAGAAAAAGAGAAGATAGCACTCTTTGCCGGGACATTCGACCCCTACACAATAGGACATCACCGCATTGTCGAACGCGCCCTTCAACTATTCGACAGGATAGTTGTGGCAATAGGCGTGAACTCAGAAAAAAGAACAGATACCGACACCGATGCCCGCATTGAGAACATAAACAGCATCTACAGGGACGAGCCCCGCGTTGAGGCTTGCGCATACGAAGGACTCACTGTTGACTTTGCCCGTAAAGTAGGAGCACAATATCTGCTTCGCGGTGTACGGAACGTAAAGGACTTCGAGTATGAACGCGACCTTGCCGACATCAACCTTAAGATAGGAGATATTGAGACCGTATTTCTTGTAAGCGAGCCACAGTATGCAGCCATCAGCAGCAGTGTGGTACGCGAACTTATAAAATACAATAAAGACGTAAGTAACCTTATACCTTAAAACAGATGAGAAAGATTTTAATGACAATATGCACTCTGCTTACAGCATTAATGTGTGTATACGCACAGCAGGGAGGGAACGGAATGCCCGAGCAGCTGACAAAACTGATGTTCTCGGAGAACATAATAACACGTTTCTATGTTGACTCGGTCAACGAGCCAAAGATTGTCGAGGCCGGTATAAAAGCGATGCTTAAAGAGCTCGACCCCCACTCGACCTACTCGACACCCAAAGAGGTAAAGAGCCTCAACGAAGCCATGCAGGGCAATTTCGAAGGTATTGGCATTCAGTTCAATCTTGTAGAAGACACCCTCTTTGTCATTCAGACAACACTTAACGGCCCGTCAGAGAAAGCCGGCATATTGCCCGGCGACCGCATCGTATCGGTAAACGACACAACCATAGCAGGCGTCAAGATGGACAGAGGTGAGATTATGCGCCGTCTGCGAGGCCCCAAAGGGACAGTAGTGAAGATTGATGTCAGACGCCGAAATGTACCCACCCCGCTCACATTCAATCTCACACGCGACAAGATAAACACATATACAGTGGATGCAGCATATATGATTGACAAAAAGAATGGTTACATACATATAAACTCCTTTGCTGCAACCACATACGAAGAGTTTTCGGCTAAGCTCGACTCACTGCAGCGCCTTGGAATGAAGAATCTCATCATCGACCTGCAAGGAAACGGTGGAGGTTTTCTCAACGAAGCAGTGGAGATTGCCAACGAACTGTTGGAGCGTACACAGCTGATTGTATACACCGAAGGACGCGTATTCCCACGATACGATTATCTGGCACAAGGTGGAGGCCGTTTCACAAAAGGCAACGTCGCTGTGATAATAGACGAGACCTCGGCCTCGGCATCTGAAATTTTGGCTGGTGCGATACAGGACTGGGACAGAGGTGTAGTGGTAGGACGCCGCTCATTCGGCAAGGGACTTGTGCAACGCGCATTCAACCTGCCCGACGGAGCAATGATACGCCTTACAATATCACGCTACTACACACCCTCGGGACGCAACATACAAAAGCCCTACGGTGACTCCATCTCATACGGCAGCGACCTTATGGAGCGTTATAACAGAGGCGAACTTACCACCGCCGACAGCATACATTTCCCCGACTCGCTGATGATGCAGACAAAGCGTCTGCAACGTACCGTCTACGGCGGAGGAGGAATTATGCCCGACTATTTTGTGCCACTCGACACTGCACGTTACACAAAATATCATCGTGACATAGTAAGCCATGGAATAATGTTGCAGACATCACTGCGCTATCTTGACGAGAACCGCGAAGAGCTAAAAAAGAGATATCCCGATTTCAAAAGCTTTAAGAAAGAGTTTGTCGTGGACGAAAAACTGCTTACAAGCCTGCGCGAGGCTGCTGCACGTGACAGCATAAAATTGCAGGGCGGCGAAGAGGAGTATCTGAAATCGGTTCCCATGCTATCGCTGCAGCTGAAAGCATTGCTGGCACGCGACCTTTGGGAGATGAGCGAATATATGCAGATAATCAACGAGCACGACGACAACTTCAAGAAGGCACTGGAGCTTGTCCAGACACGCAACATGGACGCTGTGCTCACACGAAAGAAAAAATAAAAAAAGCGTATAAAACAGAAATAGGGGAAAGCAACAGCTTTCCCCTATTTCGTTCATAATATATCAGTTAAAGCATATTCTGCTTGCGGAGCTCCTCGGCTACGACAAGCAGTTCATCGTACCACTCTTGCCCGAAGCGTTCTATCAACGGCTCTTTCAAGAACTCGTATGCACGTATTCCCTTGCGTCTGCCGGCTACAAAGGCACTGCGGCACACATCCCATTTGTGGAAGTTGACAGCAGTCAGATCGCCGACCTTACGCAAACGTGCCGGATACAAATAACACGATATGGGTTTGCGCCAATCGGTACGTCCCTCGCGGAAAGCCTTCTCGATGAGACAGATGCAACATCCCTTCTCGTCACGCGATGCAAAGACACAATCCTTGCCATTCACAATAGAGGTCACAAGTTCGCCGTCACGGTCGGTATATACCACACCCTGTTCCTCGACTACTGCGCGTGCCTGCGGAGTCATACCGTCAATCACAACATCAAGAGCCTCCTCGAGCTTCACGACCTCGTCGATAAGCACCGGGGCCCCGGCATCACCCTCAACACAGCATATTCCCTTGCAATGCGAAGGAGAGCAGCAGAAGTACTCCTGAAACATGTCAAAAGATACTATAGCGTCACCTATCTGTACCATAATTCCATCTTATATTTAAAAGAAAAAGAGGGGGAAACTTATTCTCCCTCTTTTCTTATTGTTTGAAAATTGTATAATCAAATAAGGCAGTTGCCTGTCATATCTGCAGGAATCTCGAGACCCATAATCTTAAGGATTGTAGGTGCAACATCGGCAAGGATACCATCCTTGATGGTTGCATTCTCTCTGTCGGTCACATAGACACAGGGTACGGGATTGAGTGAGTGTGCAGTATTGGGTGAACCGTCGGCATTCACAGCGTTGTCGGCATTACCGTGGTCGGCAATGATGATAGCCTCGTAGCCATGAGCCTTGGCAGCCTCTATAACATCCTTTACACAAGCATCAACTGCTGTAACAGCCTTCTCGATTGCGCTATAGATACCGGTGTGGCCTACCATGTCACCGTTTGCGAAGTTAACCACAATGAACTCGTACTTCTCAGATTTAATCTCGGCAACCAATTTGTCCTTTACCTCGTATGCGCTCATCTCGGGCTGCAAGTCGTATGTTGCAACCTTGGGAGAGGGAACAAGTATACGCTCCTCGCCTTCATAAGGAGTCTCGCGACCACCGTTGAAGAAGAATGTAACGTGTGCATATTTCTCGGTCTCGGCAATATGAAGCTGCTTCATTCCCTGCTTAGAAACGTACTCGCCAAGAGTATTCTCTACATTCTCCTTGTCGAAGAGGATATATACACCCTTGAAGTTTGCATCATAAGGAGTCATACAGTAATATTGCAATCCGGGAATGGTGTGCATGCCAGCCTCAGGCATATCCTGCTGTGTGAGAACAACTGTCAGCTCCTTAGCACGGTCGTTACGGTAGTTGAAGAAGATTACAGCATCACCCTCGCCAATGCGACCATCCAATTTGCTGTTTACTATAGGATTTACGAATTCGTCAGTTACACCCTCGGCATAAGACTCCTCCATTGCCTTAACCATATTGTCGGCCTTTTTACCCTCGCCGCTCACAAGAAGGTCATAAGCAATCTTGACACGTTCCCAACGTTTGTCGCGGTCCATTGCATAGTAACGGCCTACGATGGTGGCAATGTTCATATTCTTGTCGGTAAGCTGCTGTATGAAACCTGCACCGCTCTTGGGGTCGGTATCACGACCGTCCATGAAACAGTGAACATAAGTCTCTTTGACACCCGACTCGACAGCCATGTTGTATATAGCCTCCAAGTGCTCGAGTGAGCTGTGTACACCACCATCCGAAGCAAGACCCATGAAGTGCAGCTTCTTGCCGTTGTTCTTGGCATACTCAACAGCCGCTACAAGCTGGGGATTCTGCTTTATTGAACCGTCTGCAATAGCACGGTTTATCTTGAGGAGGTCCTGATAAACAACACGGCCGCCACCGATATTGAGGTGACCAACCTCACTGTTACCCATCTGACCTGCAGGAAGACCTACATTCTCGCCACTTGCCTGCAACTGAGAGTTAGGATAGGTGCTTGTAAGGTAATCCCAATAGGGAGTAGGAGTGTTGAATATAACATCACCTTTACCA
This sequence comes from uncultured Bacteroidaceae bacterium, assembly GCA_904501775.1. Lineage (GTDB taxonomy): Bacteria > Bacteroidota > Bacteroidia > Bacteroidales > Bacteroidaceae > HGM04593. The sequence continues at coordinate 8,716 of CAJGCJ010000029.1, forward strand.
TGATTGCCGACGCCCCAACCATCTAAAATTACCAAAAGTGCTTTTTTGCTCATAATTGTATTCTGTTTAAATTGGTTTTCTTTTATGCAATTGTGACTGCTAAGATAGTGCAAATATTCGAAATAGAGCCAACTGCAATGGAAAAAACTGACAGCGTTACTTAAATTATGCAAATTGAAATACTTTTTTAGAGAAAGCGCAGGCTTACCTCTTAAAAAAAGAGTATCTTCGCAGTTTAAAACAATATATAGACTCAATTGTACAATGGAACACCCCTTGCATCTGTTCAGATTCTGCCCATGCTGCGGAAGCGACCTTTTTGAAGTGAACAACTTTAAATCGAAAAAATGTGGCAGTTGCGGATTCGAACTATATTTCAATGCACAGGCAGCAACTGTTGCACTTATTACCGACTCGCAAGACCGTCTGCTGGTTGCCCGCAGAGCAAAAGAGCCCGCAAAAGGGACACTCGACCTGCCGGGCGGCTTTGTCGACAGTTTCGAAACAGGCGAAGAGGGAGTCTCACGCGAGGTGCTCGAAGAGACCGGGCTTAAGGTAACCTCGTTGCAGTATCTCTTCTCACTGCCCAATAAATATATCTATTCGGGCTTTGAAGAGCATACGCTCGACCTTTTCTATCGGTGCGAGGTAGAAGACGATACCATTGTCACCGCGCACGACGATGTGTGTGAGCTGCAGTGGCTGCCCCTATCCGAGATAAACCCGCAGGAATTCGGGCTCCAGTCGATACGCAATGGAGTGACAAAATTTATTGATGAAATTAAGAAAAACAGATAATTTGAAATATATGAAAAAGATATTTTTAAGCGCAGCTCTTGCACTTACAGGCTTCAGCGCCATGGCACAGGCCCCTATATCGGCTACCGACAACGAGTGGCTCATTCATGAGTGCCGCCGCCTTTACAGCGACAAGGAGTACCCCGCAATGCTCACCGTTGCCAACAAGATAGAGAGCATCAGAATGAGCAAACAGGAGAAACAGGAGCACGACTATCTGATAGCAACAGCTACATTCCACATCAACCCAACAGAGGGACGTGCCCTTATACTGCAATACCTTGACAGCTACCCCGAAAGTGCAAAGAAGGATCTTTTGGCCGTATATATTGCCGAGTCGTACTACTATCAGCACAAGTTCGAGCTGGCAAAGGAGTGGTTCGCAAAATCGGACATGGAGCGTCTTTCGCCCGAGGAGCGCGAAAGGGCAACCCTCTACCGCGCACTGACAGCGCAGGAGACCGGCAACCACGAGTTTGCACAGCAGATGCTCAAAGTGATGAAAGCCACAAGCAAACGATACAAGAGCGATGCTATTTTCCACTTGGCCGCAATAGACTATTACAACGAAGACTTTGAGAGTGCCTACGAGGGATTCAAGTCAATAGAGCTTGACGACAAGTACTACCTTGATGTGCCCTATTATCTTGCAGGCATCTATTTGAAGAATGGAGAATATCTCCGTGCCGAAAAACTTGCCCGACTATACCTTGAGCACAACGACCATCTCAAGCAGAGCATCCCCATGCGTCACATCTTGGGTGGAGCACTTTATGGCCAGACACGCTACAAAGAAGCTATCCCGTATTTAAAAGAGTACATACAGCAGTGCAACCGCCCCCAGCGCATTGCATACTACCAGCTTGCAATGAGTTATTTTGCAACCGGGCAGTACAACGATGCCATCCCCCTGTTCGACAAGTGCACGAACGAAGATGACGTAATGGCACAGAACTCATATCTGCATTTGGGAATAATACAGTTGAAGTTCAACGACCTCACAAACGCGCGCCTTGCCTTTGAACAGGCTGCAGCAATGAGCAACGACAACAGCATACGCGAAGAAGCTCTCTACAATTATGCTTTGTGCATACACCAGACACGATACTCACCCTTTGCCGAGAGCGTAAAAGTGTTCGAGCGTTTCCTTAACGAATATCCCGCATCGGTTCATGTACCGCAGGTTGAGAAATATCTTGTCGAGGTATATATGAACACACGCAACTACGACGTTGCGCTCCAGTCAATAAACAAGATACAGAAGCCATCGACCGAGATACTGAAAGCAAAACAGAACATCCTCTACCGTCTTGGTGTGCAGTCGCTTATTGACAACGACCCCGACAAGGCCATCGAATATATGACACAGTCTATAGCCCTGTCGCAATACAACAACGACACCTACAGCGACGCTCTCTATTGGAGAGGTGAGGCCTACTACCGTAAAGGAAACTATAAAAAGGCTGCGATCGACTATAAAGGCACACTGGCCGTTTCGCCACGCAACAGCAACGATGCAATGTACAGCCTTGCATACACCCAATTCCAGCAAGGCAAATACAATGAGTCACTCAGGACATTCGACCAGTTCCTGCGTAATGCCACAGCCGACAAAGCTGCCCAACGTGCTGATGCTTATAACCGCATAGGAGACTGCTATTTCTACAACCGTAACTACAACACTGCCACACAGTACTATAAGCGAGCAGCCGAGACAGACAAGAAACACAGCGACTATGCCCTGTACCGTGCAGGTGTAGCCCAAGGACTCACAAAGGACTATACAGGAAAAATCACAACCCTAAAACAGCTTATTGCCCAATACCCCAACAGTAGCTATGCCGAGCAGGCCTATTACGAGACAGGACGCTCATACGTTGAACAGGAGAATCACGAACAGGCTATTGCCGTTTTCGAGGAACTTGTCAAGAAATACCCCAAGAGTTCGTTGGCACGCCGCGCTGCCATTGAGACTGCCATGATATATAATCAGGAAGGCAAGTATTCAAAGGCAACAGCAGCATATAAACAGATAATACGCGACTATCCTCACAGCGAAGAGGCACAGGTGGCAGCACAAGACCTGAAGAACATATATGTAGAGCAGGACAAGATAGGTGAATATGCCGCATTTGCAGCGACAGCTCCGGGTATGAAGGCACTCGAGAGCAGCGAGCGCGACACACTCACATACACCGCAGCCGAGAAGATATATGGCCGCCAGAGATACGACGAGGCATGCGATGCCTTCAAGCGTTACCTCAAGGAGTTCCCCGAAGGCTCGTTCATCCTCGACAGCCACTACTATCTTGGAATAATCTACTACAACCGCAAGGCACCGCTTGAGGCCTTGTCGCACTTCAACAAGGTGATAACCTTCCCCGACAACAAATACAGCGAAGAGTCCATGGCATTGGCTGCCGAGCTATACCACAGCGACGAGAAGTATAGCGAAGCTTTAAACCTGTACAAGGAACTGCTCGACAAGACAAGCGACGAAGAGCGCCGTAAGGCATGCCGCATGAACATCATGCGTTGCGCATACATAACAGGCGAGCCCAACACCGCAATTGAAACAGCAACCGAATTACTCGAGGCAGGAAACATCTCTCCCGAGTGGGAACGCGAAGCACACTACACACGTGCAAAATCGTTAATAAGCGAGAACCGCAGCAGCGAAGCCATGAACGACCTCACCACACTCGCTTCGGACACACGCAGCAAGCAGGGAGCCGAGGCGAAATATCTGGTTGCGCAACATTACTTCGACAACAAACAGTACGATGCCTGCGAGAAAGAGGTATTGAACTACATCGAGACAAGTACACCACACGCCTACTGGCTTGCACGCAGTTTCGTGCTGTTGGCCGACCTTTACACAGCGCAGGACCGCAATATCGAGGCAAAGCAATACCTTCTCTCATTGCAGAACAACTATAATGCAAACGACAACATTGCCGAGATGATTAAGGAGAGACTATCGGAACTGACAGAAAACAACGAATAACAGGTAAAAACAAAGGAACAATGAAAAAATATATTACACTCGTAATTGCAGCAGTTGCAGCACTCACCGCCTATGCACAACAGGACACACTGAATGCTGTTGTTCAGGTAGAGAACGACTATGCCCCCGTAGTTGTAAAAGCAAACAAAATAAGTTCGACACCCCGCATAGAGATGCCGGGCGACTACACCCCCATCGACATTGTATTCTCGCAAAATGGCAAGCCCTATGGTTACTTCCTCAGTTCGCGTGACATAAGAGAGGTGCTTCCGGGAAAAGAGAAGACAAAACCCGGCTACGCACGCCTTGGCTACGGACTCAACAACAACATTGATGCCAAGCTCGCATACAGCATAATACCCTGCAAAAACGGCAACCTCAATTTCGCAGGTTCGCTGAACGGATTCAAGACCGATGTAAAGGGAGTAGCCGGCGACTGGAACTCGCGTTTCTACAATGCGTTCCTTAGTACACGCTACACACACTCTTTCAAGAAATTCGCAATCAGTGTGGCTGCAGATGCCAGCAACAAGGTATTCAACTACCAGACAACACCTATGACAATTGTCAGCAACAAGCAACACAGCAACAGATACCACATTGCAGCCGGCATCGAGTCGAAGACAATGGGAGCGTTCTCTTATAAGGGAGAGATCGGATATGCGGCAAACACGCGTAAATATTCGTCAGGCATGAAAGATAGAATCACAGAGAATCATCTGAGTGCAAAAGGCGAATTCGCATACGAGTTCATATACGGAAATTTCGAGAAACTTGGAGCCGACATCTCCATCGACGGACTGTTCTATAACAGCACTCTCAGACCACAGGCTGTGAGACAATACAACAATTACACCTCAATTCGCGTCAACCCCTACATGAACCTGCGATTCAACGAATGGACCATACGCGCCGGAGTGCATTATGACATGCTCACCGCCAACGGAGCATTCATAGCCATCGCCCCCGACTGCAGCATCGAAGGAGAGTTGAAAGAGAACATTAGACTGAATGTATCGGCAACAGGCGGACGCACACTGAACACATTCGACAGACTTGAGCAGGAGTCACCCTATTGGAACTACACACAGGGCGACGGACAGCACACCGCAACATATACAATAGCCGATTTCAACGCAACACTCCGACTCACTTACAGCCCGTTCACCATTTGGACATACGCTGGCTATGCCTACACAAAAGACGATCTGTTGCCCTACATACATAACGGGAATGAACTAATAGACACAAAGTTCACCACCGCCACATCGCGCAAGGCATATATAGGAGTAATGGCAGGCTACGACTACAACGGCTGGCTCAACTTCACCGCCGATGCCCATTACAACAACTGGAACTGCAGCGGCAGCAACGACCTTATTATGTTCAAGCCAATGATTAACGCGAACATAGAGGCAGACGCGCGTCTGTACAACAATATTTACGCCACACTTGGATACAGCTATGTAAAATATGCCAAAGGCAACGATGCACGCATTGACGACAAGAACATGCTGAATGCAAAAATCAGTTACAGATTCCACAAACAGATATCTGTGTACCTGCAGGGCTACAACCTCTTGAACAGCAAATATCAGCTCTACCCCGCATACTTTGACCAAGGCGCAGCAGTCATTGCAGGTGCAAGTGTTAATTTCTAAAAATGTACACCTAAATAAAATAATATATTATTTTAAGGTGGCGATAAGCTGAAAGAGGCAACATTTTTTATCGGAATAGGTTTTAATATACGATAATCTTTCATACTTTTGCCGCAAATTTACAAACTGATGGGTAATCGCCACACATTGCAGACGAACGCGACATACGCCTGTCACTGTATGAAAAATATTAAAAAGCATGTCTAAGAATTTAGTTATAGTTGAGTCTCCTGCAAAAGCAAAAACAATTGAGAAGTTTTTGGGCAAGGAGTATAAAGTAATGTCGAGCTACGGTCATATATGCGACCTCAAGAAAAAAGAGTTCAGTATAGACACCGATACATTCGAGCCGAAATATGAGATACCTACCGAGAAAGAGAAACTGGTGGCATCTTTGCGCAGCGAAGCCGAAAAAGCAGACACTGTGTGGCTGGCATCCGATGAGGACCGCGAAGGAGAGGCAATAAGCTGGCATCTTTATACAGTATTGGGACTCACCCCCGAAAAGACAAAGCGTATAGTATTCCACGAAATTACCAAGAGCGCTATTCTGCATGCGATAGAGAATCCGCGCGACATCGACACTAACCTTGTCTATGCGCAGCAAGCCCGTCGCGTGCTCGACCGCGTGGTAGGTTTCAAGCTATCGCCCGTATTGTGGCGCAAGGTGAAGCCTGCTCTTTCGGCAGGCCGCGTACAGTCGGTGACAGTGCGTCTTGTTGTGGAGCGCGAACGCGAAATCAACAATTTCGTAAGCGAATCGGGATACCGAGTGACTGCACTCTTCGAGCTCCCCTCTACCGATGGCGAGACACGCAAGCTCAACGCCGAACTCTCTAAACGATTCAAGACACGCGAAGAGGCCGAAGCCTTCCTTAACTCGTGCGTTGGTGCCAACATGGAAATAACCGACGTGACAACCAAACCTCTGAAAAAGAGCCCTGCAGCACCTTTCACAACATCGACCTTGCAACAGGAGGCTGCACGCAAGCTCCATTTCACCGTGTCGCAAACCATGATGATAGCACAGCGACTATACGAGAACGGATATATCACCTACATGCGTACCGACTCGGTCAACCTCTCTTCACTCTGCATAAACTCGTGCAAGAAGGTTATCTCCGACACATACGGCGACGAGTATCTGCATGTACGCAAATTCTCGACAAGTTCAAAGGGAGCACAAGAGGCACACGAGGCTATACGCCCCACATACATGGACAACACATCCATCGAAGGCAGTGTACCCGAGAAGCGTCTGTACGAACTTATATGGAAACGTACTATAGCGTCACAGATGGCCGATGCACAGGTTGAAAAGACAACTGTAAACATCTCTATCAGCGGTCACGAAGAGACCTTCGTCGCAACAGGCGAGGTGACAATATTCGACGGATTCCTGCACGTATACCGCGAATCGACCGACGATGACGGCAATCCCGACACATCGGCATTGCCACAGGTAAACATAGGCGAGAAGCTCTTGGCTACCGAAATATTGGCAACCGAGCGTTTCACACAGCAGCCTCCCCGATACACCGAGGCAAGCCTTGTACGCAAGCTCGAGGAGCTTGGTATCGGCCGTCCCTCTACCTACGCACCTACAATCAGCACAATACAGCAGCGCGAGTATGTCGAGAAGGGCAACAAGACAGGTACAACACGCCAATACAATATAATAAGACTTGCCGACAACAAGGTTACATCAAGCACAGCAAGCGAGACCGTAGGAGCCGAGAAGCAGAAACTGATACCCACAGACATAGGTATCGTGGTTAACGACTTCCTGCTCGACTACTTCCCCGAAATAATGGACTACAACTTTACCGCTACAGTCGAAAAGGATTTCGACGACATTGCAGACGGCAAGAAAGAGTGGGTTGCACCCATCAAGGAGTTCTATGGCGGATTCGAGAAGCAGGTAAACGGTATTCTGCAGACAAAGACCGAACATAAAGTCGGTGAGCGCATCTTGGGAACCGACCCTGCAAGCAACAAGCCCGTATCGGTAAAGATCGGCCGTTTCGGCCCCATTGTGCAGATAGGCTCGGCAAACGATGAGGAGAAGCCCCGTTTTGCACAGATGAAGCCCGGACAGACACTCGAGACAATTACCCTCGAAGAGGCACTCGACCTGTTCAGCCTGCCACGTACTCTTGGCGAGAAAGATGGCGAAAGCGTAGTAATCGGTACTGGACGATTCGGTCCTTACATCAAGACCGGAGGCATTTATGTATCACTCCCCAAAGGCTATGACCCATTGGCTATAACCTTCGAAGAGGCCGAAGCCCTTATAGAGGAGAAGCGTAAGGCCGATGCCGAAAAGATAATAAAGAGCTTTGACAACGAGCCCGACCTTCAGGTACTTAACGGACGTTTCGGCCCATATATATGCTACAAGAAGAGCAACTACAAGATACCCAAGAGCCTGAAACCGGCCGACTTGAGCCTTGAGGAGTGCATGCATATAATCGAAAGACAGGCAAGCGAGGCATCTGCTGCAGGCAAGGGCCGCAGACGTACAACGAAGAAACAGCAATGACACGAATAATATTGGTAGGATATATGGGAGCAGGCAAAACCACGCTTGGACGTGCGCTTGCCAAAGAGTTGAAGTTGGGGTTTGTCGACCTTGACATATACATCGAAGAACGCTACCACAAGACCATATCACAATTATTTGCCGAGAAGGGCGAAGAGGAGTTCCGACGCATTGAGCAACGCATGTTGCACGAAGTTGCCGAATTTGAAGATGTGATAATATCGACAGGCGGCGGCACACCCTGCTTCTTCGATAACATTGACTACATGAACCGGCAAGGCACCACAATATATTTGCAGGTGCCAATAGAGCGTCTGTTCATACGACTCTGTATCGCACGCAGCAAACGCCCGTTGCTAAAGGACAAGAACGATGAGGAGCTGCGCCTTTTCATAGAAGAGCAGTTGGAGAAACGCCATGCCTTCTACAGCAAGGCCGCCCACAGTTTCCTTGCCGACAGACTGGAGGACCACATGCAGGTTGCCGACTCGGTA
>CAJGCJ010000030.1 GCA_904501775.1 uncultured Bacteroidaceae bacterium
AACTATGAGAAAGATATTGAGGATGCTTTTGCCGCAGGTGACATAAAAGGACGCAACACCAGTATACAGCGCATGCGCACTGATTTCGGTGACGGAATGCCCAAGGGGGTGTCGAGCGTAGCTCCCGAGATTACGCCTAAGCCACGCCGCAGAAACACACTCATAGAGTCGGCGCTCGAGGCCTGAAACCATAAACAACATTATAAACCTTTAAAAAATTATTTTAATGAAAAAGACTTTTGAATTTCTGAAGAAGAATCATTCCCTTCTTCTTGTGATGGCAATGGGCATCGCTGCCTATCTGTTGACCGATGAGGCCGGTTGCCTGATGATGGCAACTGTAGGTGTTGTCCCTTCGGGAACACCTCGTGCTTCGCGCGGAATTGCCGGCCTTGCTACTCAGGGCAACGGAAACGCTACCACAGTTTCCAACATTTCGGAGATGAGTGACATCATCGAGGCCGAGATTGACGAGAAAATCATTGAGGTGGCAAGTGACGAGAGTATTATCGACACCGTAAAACGACGTGTCAAACGACGTGTGAACGTAACCTCGTTCGAGGTCGACCACTATATGATTGACGAGAAACGCTCCAAAGCCTACACGAATGCTACCTATACGGGCATTAAGGCAACGCGTGCCGAGATTCCTTTCTCTACAACCGGCGACCGTAAGATTTTTCAGGAGTACTACACCGCAATATGCAAGGGTGTGAACGGTTACGACCCAACAGGACAGATTGAGCTGCCCGGTGTCGACCTTATGCTCTTCTTTGTAGGCAAGAACGATACTACCGAGGCACCTATCGCTATGGCTGTCAACGGTCCTAAAGTGAACTCTACCGATGAGTACTGTGTCGTTCCCACAATTCCTGCCGGAACAGAGGTAATCCTGCTCTCATCAGCAGCATACGAGACACAGAAATTTATATCTCCCAGCACCGTCGTGCCTGTCCCCGAGCGTGTATATCTGCAGAAACAGTTGTGCAACAGCATCGTGAGCGACTATTTCAAGGCACAGAAAAAGAAAATAAAGTTCAGCGAGGCCCAGATTGCCGAAGCTATCCTGCGTCAGTTCCGTCTCGAGAGTTGCCGCACAGCATGGGTCGGACAGCCCGGTAAGTTCAAGGTACAGGCCATGGACCCCTCGATGGGCTACCAGTGGGATTACTTCAGCAAGGGATTGCGTTGGCAGTTCAAACGTCAGTACGACCTCTCGTCGACAATCACTTTTGCCGATCTCATTAACCTCTCAATGGTGAAATTCACAGGCTTTAATTGCTCGCGTAAGGCTGTGTGGTTCTTGGGTAAGCAACTGCTCAACGATATTCAGAAGATTGACCTCACGCTGCACAAGAATATCACTGTGAAAGATGACGAGGTGTGGGGCGTAGCATGTACACGCATACATACCGTATTCGGTGACATTGCACTTGTACACGATCCAACACTTGATGCTCTCGGTTACTCTCATTGTGGCGGTCTTATTGACGAGAACGGTCTTGTACGCTACTGCATGAAACACGAGAACATGGAGAGTGAGCGTGTCGAGGGCGAAGAGGCTAAGCGTGAGGTTGTGATGACTATCGACTGCCTCTGCCTTAAAGGATACAGCCACATTTGGGTGAACGGTGCTGCAGCCAAGAGCGATATTCCCGGTGCAGCAAAGGTGGTGAGTGCATCAAGCCTTCCTGCATCGCCCAACACCAATGATGTTGTGGTGCTTACAGCCGATGTGAAACACACAGTCAATGGCGAGCAAAGGGTATGGTTTACTGCCGGAACAGTTGTTACATACAACGGCTCGACATGGATTGAATATACGGGTGAGATAATGGCTCCCGTAGAGTAATAACCGTTTGGGGAGGGATATCCCTCCCCACTTAAAATAACAGGACATAATGAAAAAGAGAATAACATACGAAATTCGTGGACAAATTGAGAGAAACTGCTTTTTCCGCATAGGAACAGCGATGGTTAGAGTGGAGTTCTCGGGTGGAGCGGTGAACTCGGCAGGAATTGTGCCTGCGCAATACACAACCGACAACCCTCTTTATCAGAGTGCGATAGAGAACAGCTCCGATTTTCGCAACGGTGTCATAAAACGTGGCAATGTGCAGGAGATATGCGATTCTGTGGAGTGTGAAACAGTGCCCGAGGAAGAGGCTGTCGACGAGAACTCTTTCCCCGATGTTACAAACACGCAGCAGGCACGCGCAGTTCTTATGGCCGGGCCTTATAAAATACCATTGTCCGAGTTGCAGAACAAACACTGTGTCCGTGTCAAGGCTCAGGAACTCGGAGTTAAATTCCCCAATTGGCTATGATTACGGCTGAGGCGTTGCAGGGCAAGGTTCTGCAACTGATAAACGAGATGGATGACGACTCCGATGTAACCCTGCTTACACGCGACTCCCGACAGCTACTTCGTCATATCGATGCTCTGATGCCGCAGGCTGTGCTCTTTGTGCAAAAAAACAAGGGAGGTGGCATGCTGAACCCCAAGTCCTATGTGCCCGGATTGGATAAGATGACATACAATGGCGATGGTACAGGCTCCATTGTGTTGCCTGACGATTTTGTAGCGCTCATAGCATTGCGCTTCGATAAGTGGAAACGCGATTGTACTATAATCTACGATTCCGATTCATATATGGCGCAATTGCAGTCCAATCCCTACACCCGAAGCGGATGCAGCAGGCCTGTCTGCACAAGGGATGTCTCAAAAGAGGGGGCTCCGGCCCTCTGTTTCTGGGCATCGCAGTCCGATAGCCTCCCTGTGCTGCGCAAGTTCATATATGAGGCTTCTTATCTCCCATCCGAGGGGTTATCGGGCAACGATGCGACTTTGCATAACGCCGTAGCCTGTCAGTGTGCAGGCCTTCTTATGACGGTGTTTGAGCGTCGCGACAGTGCTGCCTCGTTTTTTGCATTGGCTGCCTCGTGTCTGAACAATGTTGAACAAAGTAAAGAAAAATAGAATTATGGCGGTAATTAATTTGAATATCATCAAAAGTGGTGTCATGTGGGAGACGCAGCCTCTCTGTTGCAGTGGTGGCGATGTCAGGATCCGTGTCCACAAGAACGGTCCATACCCTGTGAATGTAATGGTGAGTATAGATGGGAACGAGGAGTATCTGCATCACGACGATTTTGGATTCGATGAACCGAAGTGCGAGGTCACTCTCGAGGGCACAATGCCCGGTCAGTTCGTTAAATTCACTTCGCGTTGCGAACTGCAGTTGGTCAAATGTATAATTCTTTGATGCTATGGACACAATAAGACTTATGGTGACAACCTTCTGTGCCAATATTGCAGCCCTGTTGTTCCCCATAAAGAACGAGATTCTCGGGTTAGTGATACTCTTTGCTGTCAATTTTATTTTTGGCCTGCTTGCCGACCTGAGCAACCATCGTGAATGGAGTTTTAGAAAGGCTTTCTGTTTCTTTCGCGATGCGGCAGTCTTTTTTATCGTCGTGGCATCGGTCTATCTGTTGGGCTATTTCAAGGAAGAGCAGGATGCTGTTGTGCAGTGTGTCTCGTTCCTCACCTATGTGGCGATATATTTCTACGGAACAAATATCCTGCGCAATGCACGCATGGTGACGCAAGAGGGCGGTACACTCTTCCGCATACTCGATTTCCTCTACTATATCCTCAGCATGCGTGTCGTGCAGCGTAATAATTGTTTGAATAACTATTTCGATTGGTATGACAAGGAGCGTAAGAACTGTATTTAGTTTGCTGCTGCTATTGGTGCTCTCTGTCTCGTGTGTGTCGCAGCGTAACAACGAACACGCGAGACAGACTGCCGAGCAACGTATAGTGCGGCATCGTTGCGACAGCATATTCATCAAGGACAGCATTTTTGTGAAAGAGCGTGCCGATACGGTCTTCATTACACGCACCCACACTCTCTTCCGCGAGCGTCTGCGCACCGACACGCTTTTTCGTGTCGATACGATAATCAGCATTAAAGAGGTTGTAAAAGAGGTTTCAAAGGGCAACAGCTTCATGTACCGCATTCTTGTGATAGTGATGTCCATAATAATCTTTTATCTGTGCCGAAGAAAACTCTTTTCAATAACCGACAGAATATTTAACCATGACAACCATGTATAAGAGTTTCTCCTTTAAAGGAATTGTACACAAGGCCGATAATCTTTTTACGCAGGAGGGAGATTGTCTTGATATCCTAAACCTGCGCATCAAAGATGGCTCGTTGCAGCCTATGCCCAAGCCCAAAAGCGTGGCAACATTGCCATATACATATAAATCGGTCTATTGGCACAGTATGGCAAAGCGTTATTTGTGCGTAACCGAAAAAGAGGGCAGGGTGCACATATACGACGAAAACTTTAAGTCGGTAGATGCCGATTCGCTGCAGGTGACAGAATGTGCTACCGGTGTGAACAGAATAGAATTTACAGGTAACATCGTTTGTTTCATTGCAGACACGGCAATCACATATGCCCTGTTCGACACCAACCGTTACAAATGGTTGGACGAGCGTCCCAAGATACCGGAGTTTGCCATTACCACTGAGTCACAGGTTATGCGAGTCGTCACCGACGATAAATACTATATAGGTGTTGCTCCCGATGATACTGTGGCTTCATCCTATTGGAGTCATGCCTCTGTCGGGTATTACGACGAGTGTGTGGCCAAGCTCAACGAACAGGGCTGTTATGTTGACAGGGCGCTCTTTCGTTATGCCTTCAGGCTATACGATGGCAGTTACATCTGCTCTTCGCCGGTCTATTATGTCGAGGACAGGGGCTCTGTCGACGGGATGGGAATAGATTCCCGTAACTTCTATTCCGAACCAAACAACCCGAGTGACGGATATTCCACCTACACCGTGAAGGTACAGGGCTTCAAGCCAACGTTCAAATTCGATAAGCTCGACTTGGGACAATGGGAGAATGTTATTGTCTCAATCGACGTATTTGCATCCGGCTCCATTCCCGGACACAAAGTGGTGTCTAAGGGTGTGGTAAGCTCGTCGCACTCCAATGGGGTATATACAGTGAAGAGCGACGACTACGAGCGTTACGAATATAAGAAGAGTGGCGAGATTTTTGATGATGTGGCCAAGCAGGCTCTCTTCTACAAAGTGAAAGAGTATTCTATCTTTGGTGTACTGCAGGACGAGTGCAAGGATGTCTCTCCATCTTCGCTGGCGCTGTCGCAGTCGTTGGGCGACGATACAATAGCCCATTCGTCTGTTACAGCAGCCTATAGCTATCTCTTCAATGGAAGGCTTCATATAGCCAACTTGCGCGAGACGCTTTTTAAGGGGTATGCTGCCGACTGCTACTCCTTGCAGGGTGTAGAAGCGAAAGAGGTAAAAGCCGTTATGTACACCGAACTGAACACCACAAAAGGGCTCTCTGTGGTAAAGAAGGATTTTGGCGACAAATTCAAGGTGGGATATGATAACGGTAAATACTATATGACACCCTATCTTATGTACCCCGATATAAGGGCAACCCGAATGCTCTTTGTGGTGACTGTTGACGGTGTAAGCTATAAGAACGAGTTCAAGCTTACACCACACTCAGCACTGAACTACGCCTGTTATCTCAACGACTCCACCCAAAGGGTGTCGGTAAATGTAACATGGCAGTTCGCCAACGCGAATACCAAAGTTATAAGGTATAATAGGGATAATCTGCTTGCCCTGTTCAATAATAAGAACGGAGCATATACATTCGTCTACAATGCAAACGGATATTGGAATTGCAACGACGGTGGCTTCGACCTCAGCTACGAGGCAGGCAGCGTGGCTTTCAATTCGATGCTTAATGTACGCGGATATATTGCAGCCGGCGATACCATAACAGTGAATATCGCCAAGGCAGGTAATAATGATGAACTTGGCAATGTTGCCGGCATAGAGATAGGCGAGGGGTGGGATGTTGTAAGCGACTCTTATTACCTCGACGAGAAGAATGTGTGCGATGTGCGCGAGAATGTGATGAAGGTGTCCGAGGTCGACAACCCGTTCTTCTTCCCTTCAAAGCAGACCTATACACCATCGTCCGAGAGTATCATCGCCATGTGTAGCAACACAGTGGCGCTGTCACAAGGACAGTTCGGACAACACCCCCTATATATCTTCTGTTCCGATGGTGTGTGGGTGATGTCCACCGATTCTTCGGGCTCATTTGCCTATACCACATGTTATCCCCTTATGCGCGAGGTGTGCAATAATCCTTCCTCGGTGACAGGGATAGACTCGGGTGTGGTGTTCTCTACCGACAAGGGGCTGTTGCTTATCTCAGGCGGTAAGGTCACATCTCTTTCGGCAGCCATTGACAGGGTAGATGACAACAGCCACTCCTTGCAGTGTTGTGAGCCGTTGCAGCGTGTGGCATCTGTTGTGTCGCTGCAGCAGAACTATATGAACGGACAGGCCGGGTTTGTGAGATATCTGCAGAATGCGGTAGTTGGATTCCTCTACTCCGAGCGCGAACTGATAGTCTCAAACCATGAGTATGGTTATTCTTTCGTGCTGTCGCTCGATAGTGGAGGGTGGGGCAGAGTGAATAGTTGCTACAAATCATTTGTCAACAGCTATCCTTCGCTGATGGCAACAATACATGCCAATGATAAAACCACCGTTGCGCAATGGGACGGTGACGATTCGGGCAGCAACTGTTTTATGCTCGTAACACGACCCATGCTTTGGGGTACCAAGCTGCATAAAAGAATAATGCAGATGATGTTGCATGCTTCGGTGAAGGTTGGCAATCTCCTTGGGATATTCAAAGGGGTGGCATGCTATCTCTTGTGCAGCAACGATGGCACTAACTTCAAAATAATATCAGGCAGCGAAAGGCGGACCGATTTCTGTGATATGTCGTTCCCCTATGTACCTACGCAGTCCTATCGCTATTATATGGTTGCCATTGTGGGCAATGCGTCGTGCAGCAGCCGTATAACGGCAATAGAGGTAGATGTCAATACAGCATGGAGCAATAAACTTAAATAAATATATTCTGTAACTATGGAAAAAGAACTCATTATCAATAAAGAGAATGCAATAGATACATTGCACCGCATGTCGGCACATCTGGGCAGTAAACTTCAGGCGGCAGAGTTGTTCTCGTCGTGCGACGACGACAAGCAGCGCATCGAGCCTATGTGGGTTGCTGCAGTAACAGAGCTCTCGGGGCTGCTTATGCCATATTCGTCGCTTACGCTCTATGCCGACAAGGCTCTCTTCTCGTTGCATATGCCCGATAATTGGAAAGAGGAGCAGTTCGATAATCTTGTTAAGCATTGCGAGGTTTATATCAGTAACGCACTGTTTGCCAATTGGCTCTCATATTTTAACCCCGAGAATGCTATCTTTTATAAAAACCTCAATCGCGAGGGTGCTGTGTCGATAGAGCATCTGTTGGCACTGCGTCGCAAACCGGTGTAGGGGTAACCGGTCACTGGTAAGTGCAATCCTGTTTTTTAGGGTTGCACTTTTTGTTTATGTAGCGGTTTCTTTGCGCAGCAGCCGATATCTCCTCAACCCATTAACCCACCATTATAAAAGCATTGCGGTGGATATGTACCCACCGCAATCAAATAAAATCTGCTTCTGTCACGTTATCAGTCAAATAACACTTGACAAACAAAAGCCAAATCGATGCTATTGTATAGCTTTTCTCTCGGCATATCTTCTGTTAATCTCCCTGAGCAATTCCTTCTGATGCTTGTTTATGTACAATGCGCAATATGCGAATGTGCAAAACGCGAGAGTAAAAAGAATGGTTGCGCTTACATCTTCCAAAAGATTATTTGCAGTAAGCAGTATAAGAATAAAACTCACAATCTGAACTGTTATGATATTTGTCGATTTCATGATTCTCTGTTTTTAACTGTTTTCCTTATTGAACGACCAGAATATCATACCGTCGTTCCCGTTTTCATTCTCTTTTACCTTGAGCGTAGCCTGATGTATGAACTTCTCCTTGCTGTAAAGCAGCACCTTTCCTACAACCCCCTTTTCGCCCTTCTCTTGCAGAATCTTAATCTCCATCCTATATTTATTGTTCTTAAGAATCTTCTCCCTTTTGTCAAGGAAGTCCCTTACATACTCCTTGCACATATATTCCTTGTATATGCAGTAGTGTTCCGACAGATTGCTGACCCAGCTGTCGCGTCTTACGAATCCATATTTCAAGAAATCGAACCATTCCATGCATTTCTCGAAGAAGCATTCGCAGAAGAATTGCGTTTTCCCTACATCTTTTACTCCCATATTGCTGATATTTATTTAATGATTTCTTTTTTGTTTTGCCAAATTGTCTTATGTTTGCACAACATTTAAGCCAAATATGGCTTTTGTCTGTCGGCTTGCAGGTGCGTTGTGTGCGATGTTAGCCTTTTGTGGCTGCAAATATAACTGCTTAAAATGTAAAAGATGTTGCATAATTAGCAAAATTTGGCTATTTGGAATTGTTCTAAACAAAACAGATTGATACGCCAATATTTAAGCTTGTTTTGCGACCAAAGAGAATGAAATTTTGAAATTACCATAAAATTATTTGTCATGTACCAGAAACTAAGTTATCGTGTGTCGCAGGTCCTTAAGTACAAGAATCTCAATGTGAACAGTGCCAGCAAGGTGTTAGGTATTCCGCAGCGTACCCTTAACCGTCAGGTAAACGAGAATGCCAAAGTGAGTATGGACCTTTTCTATTCCATCATCGATAATTTTCCCGAGATATCGCTCAGGTGGCTTGTGCTTGGCGAGGGAGAGATGCTACGCAGCGATTCTCTCTTCATGCCGTTGGGCGGTTCGCCTTTTTATCGCGATCTGCCTGTGTCGGCAGGTTATAGAGATGCCTTCGACCCTGCGCGTGAGAATCCCTCGGGTTATGTCTCCATTCCGCAGTTCAATGCACAGTTCTACTTCCCTGTATCGGGAACTTCCATGGAACCCGAGATACATTCAGGTGACATCGTTGGTGTGAATAGGGTAGAGTCTATGCGCGACCTCGACCCCGATAAAATCTATATGATAGTAACAAACGAATCGCGTATGATTAAACGATGCTATCACGATAAGGAGAATTCCGAACTGTTGTGGTGTGTATCACCCAATTATCCGTCGTTTACAATCAACAAAAACGATATATGCGCAATATTTCACGTGGTAAATAGGATTGAGCAACTATAATGTTACGCATTACCCTTTTGTGAATTGAATAAATTTACTTATCTTCGCAAATATTTTTTACGGAACATTTGCCAATGCAGGTTTGTTCGCTAAGATATAGTCGGCACAGCAGGTGTATTATGTAATGAACTTGTAAATGAAATATATTGTGGCTCCCATGTGATATGTCATTGCTGACAACTCCGGCAGCCCCGATATTAAAATATAGAAATTTAATTCAGTTTCCTAAAATGCAACAGAATGTAGGACATATTTCGCAGGTGATTGGTGCGGTTATCGACGTAAGCTTCAACGAAAAAGGCGAAGACGGCAATGTTATCCTCCCCTCAATCCACGAGGCTTTGGCAGTTGAATGCTCCGATGGGCATACACTCATTCTCGAAGTTCAGCAACATATCGGTGACGATACAGTGCGCACTGTGGCGATGGACCGTACAGCCGGTCTTTCGCGCGGAATGAAAGTGGTTGCCACCGGTCAGCCTATTACAATGCCTGTCGGTAATCAGATAAAAGGTCGTATGATGAATGTGGTAGGTGAGTCAATCGACGGTATGAAGAGACTTGACAAGGCCGGTGCCTATCCCATACACCGCGAGCCTCCCAAGTTCGACGAGCTCTCAACCGTTCAGGAGGTGCTTTATACAGGTATCAAGGTGATTGACCTTCTCGAGCCCTACTGCAAAGGTGGTAAGATTGGTCTCTTTGGTGGTGCCGGTGTAGGTAAGACCGTGCTCATCATGGAGCTCATCAACAATATCGCCAAGGGTCACGACGGATTCTCGGTGTTTGCCGGTGTAGGAGAGCGTACCCGTGAGGGTAACGACCTGTTGCGCGAGATGATTGAGTCGAATGTTGTCCGATATGGCGAAGAGTTCAAGAAGGGTCTCGAGCGTGGCGAGTGGGACCTCTCAAAGATAGATTACGACGAGGTAGCAAAGTCACAGGCAACATTGGTTTACGGACAGATGAACGAGCCTCCCGGTGCGCGTGCTTCGGTTGCCCTCTCGGGTCTTACCATTGCCGAGTCGTTCCGTGATGCAGGTGCTAAGGATGGCAAGTCTAACGACATATTGTTCTTCATCGATAATATATTCCGTTTTACACAGGCGGGTTCCGAGGTGTCGGCGCTTTTGGGACGTATGCCCGGTTCAGTAGGATATCAACCTACACTTGCAAGTGAGATGGGTGCCATGCAAGAGCGCATCGCCTCTACCATTCATGGTTCTATTACATCTGTACAGGCCGTATATGTGCCAGCCGATGACCTTACCGACCCCGCTCCTGCAACAACCTTTACTCACCTCGACGCAACCACAGTGTTGAGCCGTAAGATTGCCGAGCTCGGTATCTATCCTGCTGTAGACCCCCTCGATTCTACATCACGTATCCTCGATGCCAATATTGTCGGTAAAGAGCATTACGAGACAGCGCAGCGCGTAAAACAGATTCTGCAGCGTAACAAGGAGTTGCAGGATATCATATCAATCCTTGGTATGGACGAGCTCAGCGACGAAGACCGTCAGACCGTAAACCGCGCACGTCGTGTGCAGCGTTTCCTCTCTCAGCCCTTTACAGTAGCCGAGCAGTTTACAGGTGTGAAGGGTGTTATGGTTTCAATTGAGGATACCATAAGAGGATTCAATATGATTCTTGATGGCGAGGTCGACCATCTTCCCGAGCAGGCCTTCCTCAATGTAGGTACCATTGAAGAGGCCATTGCCAAGGGCGAGAAGATGCTCGAACAGGCCAAGTGATGAACACACAAAGCAATAGATAAAAAGCGGTACAATGTCTTCAAATTATAAATTAGAGATAATATCACCCGAGAAATTGCTCTTCAGTGGCAGTGTCGAAAGTGCTACCTTCCCCGGGGCAAAAGGACGCTTTACCGTTCTTTACAATCACGCCCCTCTGATATCCGTACTCGAAAAGGGAACTATACGTTATATCTACGAGGGTGCTGAACAGACATTGCTTATAAGCGGAGGCTTTGTAGAGGTTAGAAATAATAGTGTAACAGCTTGTGTTGAAGCTGTTTAATTGGTATGAGTGCAAGAAATGCTTTAATATATGACATGCTGTTGCTGGCAGCGCTTGTTGTGGTGCTGTCGGTAGGATATCTGCTGTACGCCATCGTCTTTCCGCAATATGTGTGTGACGAGGTGTGGGTGGTATCTTCTCTATATCTTATCATATATTATGCTCTGTTTGCCTTTATGCTCACTCCTCGCCTCAATGAGAAGCTTTTCTTTAAGCGTTTTATGCTCTTTAGGGTGTTGAAGATACTGCTGCTTATTGCAGCCATGATTGTTGTTGTAATGGTTTTCAAGCATCGTGCTAAGGAGTTGCTTATAGCATTCCTGCTGTTCTACATGACAATGCTGGTGCCCGAAACCATATATACCATTTATTTGAAAAAGAGAGTAAATAAAGCTAAGGTGTAGCAGCGTAATCTGTTGTGCTATAGCCTTATGGATAGTTTTGTATGAATAAATACTTTAATATAAGATTCTTGCGTCTGCTACTGCCGTTTGTTGTGCTTATGCTGCTGCCTTCTGCTCCGGCCTATGCTGCTCATGAGAGCGAATCGGCCGATGTGGATGTTAAAAAGATAATCTTCGAACATGTGAAGGATGCTTACGAGTGGCACATAACCACTTGGGGCGACAAGCATATATCTATTTACCTTCCTGTGATAGTCTACAGCGAGCGTTCAGGCTGGGCTGTCTTCTCTTCCGAGGTGTTTCACCACGACGCCGAGTACATGGGCTTTCACATCTGTTCGCATGGCGACAACGAAGGCAAGATTGTAGAGGTCGATGCCAATGGTAATGAGTCGCGTCCATTGATTGATATATCAATTACAAAGACTGTTTTTGCGTTGTTTCTCAATGCTTTGCTGCTTTTGGTTATAGTGCTTTGTATGGCTCGCAAGTACAAAAAATATAAGGCCGAGGGTAATTACGAAGTGCCAAAAGGCTTTGTGGGTGCTTTTGAAATGCTTGTAGCTATGGTTGTGGATGATATCGCCAAGCCTAATATCGGCGCTACATATGCGCGTTATGTACCATATCTGCTGACAGCCTTCTTTTTCATCTTCCTCAGCAATATAATGGGTATCATACCATTCTTTCCCGGAGGCTCAAATGTAACCGGAAATATAGCTGTGACAATGGTTCTTGCATTGTTTACATTCTTTATCGTAAATATCTTCGGAAATAAGGAATATTGGAAAGAAATCTTCTGGCCCGATGTTCCTGTATGGTTGAAAGTGCCCGTTCCTTTGATGCCTTTCATTGAGCTCTTCGGAATCTTTGTAAAACCCTTTGCCTTAATGATTAGGCTTTTTGCGAATATCCTTGCCGGACACACTGTTGTGTTGGCATTCGTCAGTATAATATTCGTAACAATGGCTGTAAATACAGTTATTGGTACTGCAATGACATTCGTGTCGGTAATTTTTACTGTATTTATTAACTTTTTGGAGCTTTTGGTGGCATTTATACAGGCATTTGTGTTCACAATGCTCTCTTCGGTGTTCATAGGGCTTTCGCAGCCACAGCATCACTCCGATAACCATCACGAAATTAGTGAGTTATAATATATCGATTATAGTATTAATTTAGAAAATATTAAAATTATGTTCATGTCAATCTTATTACAGGCAGCTGTTGCTGCAAGTGTAGCGAAAGTAGGTGCGGCTCTTGGTGCCGCTATAGCAGTTGTTGGTGCTGCAGCCGGTATCGGTCGCATCGGTTCAACCGCATTGGAGGCAATTGCTCGTCAGCCCGAGGCTGCCGGTGACATACGTTCAGGTATGATTCTTTCGGCTGCTCTTATCGAGGGTGTTGCCATGTTTGCAGTGGTAGTGTGTTTCTTGGTACTCTTCGTATAATATCTGAATTCAAGTAATGTCGTTCTTATTACCCGATGCCGGCTTGCTCTTCTGGATGCTGATAGTATTCGGAATAGTATTCTTTATACTTGCCCGTTACGGTTTCCCTATAATAGTGAGCATGGTCGATGAGCGTAAAAAGATAATCGACCGGTCGCTGCAGGATGCAAAGGCTGCCAATGAGAAACTTGCAGCTATAAACACAGAGAGCGAAGCTTTGCTTAAGAGTGCCCGCGACGAGCAGGCCCGTCTGTTGCGCGAGGCTGCTGCCACACGCGACGAGATTATAAAAGAGGCGCGACAGCAAGCCGATAGAGAGAGCGAAAAGATTATAGCCGAGGCGCGTCGTGTCATACAGATGGAGAAGGAAGATGCCGTTCGCGACATTCAGCGTCAGGTAGCTGTGCTCTCGGTAGAGGTTGCCCGCAAGATATTGCGTCGCGAACTCTCCGATGAGGCTAATCAGAAGACGCTGATCGAGACATATATTGATGAAACGTTGAAACAGCAATGAGTGTAGGTGTAGTATCAGTGAGATATGCGCGTGCGTTGCTCGAATATTCCATTGAGGAACGTGTCGAAGATGTGATGTATAAGAACATGCAGCGTCTTGCTGCGGTTTTTGTGCAGTCGAAGGAGTTGTTGCTCCTCCTGCAGTCTCCGTCACTCTCAAACGACGGCAAAACAGAGTTGCTGTGCGACGTTGTCGAAGAGCCCATTGAGCAGTATCGCCGTTTTGTGGCCAATGTTATGAAACAGGGTCGTGAAGAGCTCTTCCGCTACATAGCCTATGCTTATATATCGCTTTATCGCGAGAACAAGAATATAGTCTCGGTAAAACTCACCACATCGTACGGGATAGACGAACAGCTGTCGCAAAAGATAGTCGATATGGTTAAGAGTAAATACGATACTCTGAATGTCGAGCTCGATTGCACTGTTGACAGTTCGCTTATTGGCGGTTTTGTACTCGAGGCCGACTCCATGCGTCTCGATGCAAGCGTAAAGGGCGCGTTAAGTAAAATAGAAAAGAAAATAGTTGACGAGAGTCGAAGGCTTGTCTGAAACAGTTTAAAAGAAAATAATTGCAATGAATATTAAACCAAGCGAAGTAACCAAAGTGTTGCTCGAGCAGTTGAGAGGTGTCGACGATACTCTTAAATACGAAGAGGTGGGCACTGTGCTGCAGGTGAGTGACGGAGTAGTGCGTATCTATGGTCTCTATAACGCCGAGGCCGAGGAGCTGCTTGAATTTGACAATGGTGTGAAGGCTGTAGTCATGAACCTCGAAGAGGATAATGTCGGAGCCATCCTTCTTGGTCCTACCGATAAAATAAAAGAGGGAATGACTGTAAAGCGTACAGGTCGCATCGCTTCAATAAATGTGAGCGAGCAGATGTTGGGACGTGTCATAACCCCGCTTGGCGAGCCTATCGACGGTAAGGGTGAAATAGGAGGCGATTTGTGCGAGATGCCACTCGACCGTAAGGCGCCGGGCGTTATCTTCCGTCAGCCTGTGACCGAGCCGTTGCAGACAGGACTCAAATCGGTCGACTCAATGATACCCATCGGTCGCGGACAGCGCGAGCTTATTATCGGCGACCGTCAGACAGGAAAGACGGCAATTGCAATAGATACCATAATTAACCAGCGTGCTAACTACGAGGCGGGCAACCCGGTCTATTGTATCTATGTGGCAATAGGCCAAAAGGGCTCAACCGTAGCATCAATAGTAAGTACATTGCAGAAATATGGTGCAATGGACTATACTGTAGTTGTTGCGGCCACAGCAGCCGATACCGCTGCATTGCAATACTATGCTCCCATGGCAGGCGCTGCCATAGGCGAGTATTTCCGCGACACAGGCCGTCATGCGCTTGTCGTTTACGACGACCTCTCGAAGCAGGCGGTGGCCTATCGCGAGGTGTCGCTTATCCTGCGTCGTCCTTCGGGTCGCGAGGCCTACCCCGGTGATGTCTTCTATCTCCACTCTCGTCTGCTCGAGCGTGCAGCCAAGATAATCAACCAGCAAGAGGTGGCGTCTCAGATGAACGACCTTCCTGCAAGCCTTGTGGGCAAAGTGAAGGGTGGTGGCTCGCTCACCGCGCTTCCTATCATCGAGACACAGGCAGGTGACGTGTCTGCATATATCCCCACGAACGTAATCTCAATTACCGACGGACAGATATACCTCGAGGGCGACCTCTTCAATCAGGGATTCCGTCCCGCTATCAACGTAGGTATCTCCGTGTCGCGTGTGGGTGGTAATGCACAGATTAAGTCAATGAAAAAGGTTGCCGGAACACTTAAAATCGATCAGGCGCAGTATCGCGAGCTCGAGGCGTTTGCGAAGTTCGGTAGCGACATGGACAGCGTGACACAGATGGTCATCGATCGTGGACGTAAAAACAATATATTGCTTGTTCAGCCTCAATACTCTCCGATGCCCGTTGCCGAGCAGATTGCAATATTGTATTGCGGAACACGCAACCTGTTGCGTACCCTTCCGCTCGAGAGCGTTGCCGAGTTTGAACAGATGTTCCTTGATATAATCAAGATGCGCCACAAAGAGGATGTGCTCGATGTGCTTGCTTCGGGTGCACTCACCGATAAGGTTTCCGAAATAATAGAATCGGTAGCAGCCGAGGTGGTCGGTTCTCTTACAAAATAATAATACCCCTGTGATATGAGTCTTAAAGAGGTAAAACAGCGCATACTCTCGGTAAAGAATACCCAGAAGATAACTTCGGCCATGAAACTTGTTTCAGCGGCCAAGTTGCGTCGTGCTCAAAGTGCTATTGAGGGTGTTCGTCCTTACCGGCAAAAACTCGACGAGATGCTGCTCTCCTATCTGTCGGCGGCAGATAGCGTGGCTGCTCCTTATACCCGTTCGGGTGAATTGCATCGTGTGGCAGTTGTGGCAGTCTCCTCCAACTCCAGCCTTTGCGGTAGCTTCAATGCCTCGGTCATCCGTCTGGCAAAAGAGGTCATCGACGGATATTCATCAATGCCCGGTGTGGCAGTCGAGGTCTATCCGGTTGGAAAAAAGGTGTTCGACTCG
>CAJGCJ010000031.1 GCA_904501775.1 uncultured Bacteroidaceae bacterium
CCCACGCCTTAGAAGGGCGTTGCTCTATCCAGCTGAGCTACGGAACCGACCTTAAAATTTGTGGCAAGTTCTCACTTGCGGCTGCAAAGATAGTGCTTTTATTAAAAAATGACAATAAAAAAGAGGTTTTTTTTGAAATAACTTTTGTTTAAGAGGGTGTAGTGGCTGTTTTTGTGTAAAAAATAGATTTAGCAGCAGCCTTTGTGATAATAAAAGAACTTAAAAAAGAACAAACGTAGGCTTCCTGTGTTTAATAATCAACGGGCTGTTGTCGATAGCTGCTTTCCGGTGGTGTTTCACATAGGTGGGGGTGGTACGCGGCAGCCCATTTAATAATTTATGCCTATGATTAGAATAAAAGAGATTAAAGGACGCGAGATTCTTGACTCGCGGGGGAATCCTACCGTCGAGGTGGATGTTGTGCTTGAGGATGGAACGCGAGGCTGTGCATCTGTGCCCTCGGGCGCATCGAAAGGCGAGAACGAGGCTGTTGAATTGCGTGATTGTGAAAAAACACGTTACAATGGCAAGGGAGTTCTCGGAGCTGTAATGAATGTGAATAAAAAAATTGCACCTATTCTTAAGGGGCATTGTGCTCTCGACCAGTACGAGATTGACTCGGCGATGTTGTCGCTCGACGGCACTGCCGATAAGAGTAATTTGGGAGCGAATGCAGTTCTTGGGGTGTCGTTGGCTGTGGCAAGGGCTGCTGCAAATGCTCTTTCGTTGCCGCTTTATCGCTATTTGGGCGGTGTAAATGCTCACATTCTTCCTGTCCCTATGATGAATGTCATCAATGGTGGCAGGCATTCCGATGCTCCAATTGCCTTTCAGGAGTTTATGATACGTCCCATCGGCGTAACCTCGATACACGAGGCTGTGAGGATGGGTTCCGAGATTTTTCAGGCTCTCAAACAGATTCTTCACAAACGTGCTCTTGGTACGGGAGTTGGTGATGAGGGTGGTTTTGCACCCAACTTTAACTCTGTCGAAGAGGCTCTGTCATGTCTGACTGATGCTATAGTGAGTGCGGGTTTCAGACCCTATGAGGATGTTACGATTGCGCTTGATTGTGCATCTTCCGAGTTCTTTAAGGATGGTAAATATGACTACGGTATGTTTGAAAGGAATGGTATTAAACGTAGTAGTGAGGATCAGGTGACTTTCCTTGAAAAACTTGTCGGCAGTTTCCCTATAGACAGCATTGAGGATGGTATGGCACAGAACGATTGGGAAGGTTGGCGCTTGCTGACATCAAAATTGGGCGGTACTTGTCAGTTAGTGGGTGATGACCTTTTTGTTACCAATACAAAATTTCTGCAGCGTGGCATTGAGAAGCATTGCGCCAATGCTATTCTGATAAAACCTAATCAGATAGGCACTGTTACCGAGACTCTTGGTGTCGTTGAGATGGCTAAAAACAATGGCTATGCCACAATAATTAGTCACCGCTCGGGCGAAACCGAGGATACAACCATAGCTGATATTGCAGTGGGTGTCAATGCAGGACAGATAAAAACCGGCTCATTGACGCGTAGCGAACGAACTGCCAAATATAATCGCCTTATGCGCATCGAGGACCTGTTGGGGCCTTATGCCCGTTATTCGCAGATGTGTTGATATTCTGCGAAAGCAGATGATTGTCTCCAGTGGATTATAATAAAAAGCAGGGGCTGCAAGTGATTGCAGCCCCTGCGGTCAAAACAAAACAATCTACTAACAAGCCAGAAGATTCTGTCTGCGCAGATATTCTACTATGGCATTCTCTATCAAAGCGTGTCCTTCGTCGTTGGGATGTATGCCATCTTCGCATAAATAGTCGAAGTGGTTGCGCTTTTCAAGAAACACCGATGTTATGTCTATTACGGGTACTCTCTTCAGTGTACCTAAACGGAATATCTCCATATTGTAACGTTCGTGCCAGCGGTCGAGATTCATTATAGAGCCGTTCAGCCATCGCAATATGTTCTCGGCATTCAGTCCCTTTGACAGATGTGCAAAGAACTTCTGCGGGTCGAGTATTGGCAGCGACAGCAGCACGGGGCGTGATCCCATGGCACGTACTGCGTCGATGGCGTTACTGTATAGCTCTATGAATTTGGGTATAGGTACTGCAGGATGGTGTTCGCTGTCGGGCGATGAGGCAATTTCATCCCATTTGTAGTTGCAGTCGTTGCCGCCGTATTCAAAAATCACATAGTCCGACTTCTTGATTGACTCGGTGTGACGCTGAATGAATTTCATCGCTTGGCTTACGGTGCTTCCGAAACGTGCAAAATTCTCAACCTTTATACCTAAATTACGGCTGCATCTTGATGCAAAACCTTTGTCGCTTATCTTATATTTAGTACCTTCACTGTGCGGGTTTTTGTCGTCAACAACAACGCCTTTCATCACAGAGTCACCAAATCCGCAAACTGATTTCAACTTCATAAAACTCATCTTTTCTCAAACTTCGGTGCAAAAGTACGCCTTGATTATTCTCTGTAAAAATTCAAGGGAATCACAGTCTGTTTTATAGACTAAAATACTATGTGTGTGGTGAAATCGGATATATGGTGGCGAATTTACAATGTTAAACAAAACTCTCATCACTATTATATGCGATGATTTTTATCTATTATTGTTTTTGTCCAAGCTCATGCCTCTTAGCGCTGTGTCGAATGAAAAATAGCCGGGTCCCCAGATGAACATCAGACAAAAGATGCTGAAAAATATAAGAGCAGGCTCCTTTGCGGCAAATGTATCGTTTGCGTGGATGCTGAACAATGCAACGCCCATTGCGACAATCATCGGTATCAGGCTCAGACGGAAAAGTACTCCTAAAATCACACCTATTGAGCAAATGACTTCTGCAAAAATGACAAGCACAAGCGACATGGTGCTGCCGATGTCCAGCGGATCGGGAAAGTCCATAGCGATATTCTCGAATGCAATCCATTTGCTTAGCCCATGGTTAAGGAACAGTAAACCGAATGTTACGCGCGCAATAAGCAAAAGTGCAGATGAGAGCATGGGGCCGGGGGCTTTGGGGAATAGTAAATCTCTAACTCTGTTCATAATATAAATGTTTGTAGGTTATGCCTTCGTCTCTTTTATATGTTGTAACAAGCGATATGCTGCTATTGTTTTCGCTTGAATTTTTTCGGTGGCATGCTCTGAAAGGAGGATATGACAAATGAGGCAGCGCCGTACGGCGCTGCCTCATTTGTTGTGGAAGGTTAACAGTATTAAGCTTTTATGTCTATTTTAGTTCGAATTTTACATCTACTGTTACTGTGTATGTGAGTTTGCCTATGGAAATTTCTGGAGCTGATTCTACAGCAACGGCATCGGCGTTTGCCGACATCATCACATTTGATTTGTACATGCGTGGTTGCTGGCTGTTTTGTGAGCTCCACGAACTAATGCTCAGCGCCTTTCCTATCTCTTGTCCGATGGCACCGGCATAGGCGCGGGCCTGCTCTTGCGCTTTCTTCAATGCTTCTACTCCAAGTTCGGTTTTCAGGGCATCTTCGTTGGTGTATTTGGTCGATGTGAGCGAAATGTTTGTTATTTCGTTGGTCTCAAGCTCATATATGACTTTCTGCATCACAGTCGCATCGTGCAGCTTGAGCGTGTATGTGGCCTCGGTACGCGGAACTATGCGCTTTGAAAATACCTTGTAGCTTACATTGCTGCCCATGTAGTTGAGTGAGAGGCTCTCGGCAATGTCTATCTTGTTGTTTGTAAGGACTGACAACATCTTGTTCTGCATCTGCTCCAAACTCTTCTTGCCTTTGTAGTCGCTCTCTTTTATTATAATTGTTACATAGAGCTCGTTGGGGCTTACTTCCCGCTCAACGCGTGCCTGCATGTCGATATAGGGTTGCTGGATGTTTTGTGCTATCGCTGCTATTGGCAGTACTGCGAATGCAAATATTGCCAAGATTGTGAAAATGCTCTTTTTCATGATGTTTGCTTTTTTTATGTAATTAACGCTTGCAATATAATCACTGTTCGGTAATAAATAGTTAAAACGGTGCTCTATTTTTTGTTAATTTAACGTATAGCGCCTCTGTTTCACAGCTTTTATATCTTCCGAATGTAAATAGTGTGCTTGTTGAACTTTGTATCGAGTGTATTTGTTCTTTCAAGGTAAACTTAAAAATACAAGTGTATGAACAGAATTTTTAAATTAGGAATGTTGCTGCTTTTTGCTGCAGCTCCTTTTGCTGCCGATGCGCAGCGTTGGGGACGTGTACAAGGTTCTCCTGTGACTGTTTATAGTTTTACCGAGAATGTGAATACGGCTCCCGAGGTGGTCAATATCTTCTATACTACGCAGGGTGAGTATTTCCGCGACCCTTTGGCGCCACGTTTCATTCTTATCGACCGCGAGGGTAAATGGGCTTTGGGTATCGGTGGATATGTGCAGGTGCGCTCTGAGTTCGACTTTGATAAAATAGTTGACAATGTCGACTTCTTGCCGTCGGATATTCAGCGTGACAATGGTCCCTCTACACAGTATCAGATGGATGTTTCCACCTCTACACTGTTTGTAAAACTGGTCGGACGCAGCAGATTGCTCGGTGATTTCCATGTCTTTACATCGGGTGACTGGCGTGGCGACGGCAAGACATTTCACCTCCTCAATGCCTATTTAAGAAACAAATACATGACGCTTGGTTATACCACCGGTGGATTCATGGACCTCGCTGCATATCCGGCAACGGTCGATTATGGAGGCCCTTGCGGAATGACTTTCTATCGTGCTACCCAGCTTGCATTTAACCTCTCTACAGACTGGGGCTTGTCAATGGGCATAGGTATTGAGGCTCCCGATATAAATGCAACCGAAAATGAGAGTGTGAGCGTCGGGGCGCAGCGTTTTCCCAATGTTCCAATCTATTTCAAGTACCAATTTTATAAGAATACCCATGTGCGCGTGGGTGGTATTGTGCGCGATATATCGTACCGTAACCTTGTCAATGGTGCCGAACGTCAAAAAGTGGCGTGGGGAGGACAGGCGAGTGCGCTTGTTACATTGGGCGACTTCCATCTTAGCGGTCAATATTCGATAGGTGAGGGTATTGGCTCTCTTATAAACGATGTCTCCAATGTAGGTGTGGATATAGTTCCTGTGCCCGACAATCCCGGCGATATGATGATGCTGCTTACGGATGCGTGGTTTGCAAGTGTGCAATATAATATATCGCCCTCGATGTTTGCCTCGGCAACATACAGCCAAAGCAATATACATTCGCGTAAAGGCTTTGCGGGTGCAAATCCCGATATGTACAAGCGTGGACAGTATCTGGCGGTAAATATGTTTGCCAATTTGAGCGAGAATCTGCAGCTGGGCGTCGAATATCTGCATGGCTGGCGCCTTGATTTTGACGAACATACGTATAATGCCAACCGTGTGAATCTGTCGGCAAGATATAACTTTTAGTTGATGTTTTCGGGTATGTCAAAGAGGATGGCATACCCGATTTTTATAAACTTTTTGATTTTCATATTTGAAATTGTGAATAATTGTTTTATTTTTGCTCACAAATGAGGAGTGTTGCCTTGTTTGTGACGTTGATGTCATTCTTGTCATTTGTTGCAACAAGGTATACGGTTTTGTGAAGTTCGATTAAATAAACACAAAATATAACTTAAAAAGATTATGGAAATCTCTTATCTGTTGATTGTTGCCTTTATGTTTACATTGGCAATAATAGACCTGACTGTCGGAGTGAGCAATGACGCAGTTAACTTTTTGAGTTCGGCTGTCGGTAGCCGTGCCGCTAAGTTGAAAACTGTGCTGTTTGTAGCTTCGATAGGTGTTTTTGTAGGAGCAGCATTCAGTAGTGGTATGATGGATATTGCTCGTCATGGAATATTCCAGCCACAGTATTTCTATTTTAGCGAGGTGATGTGCATCTTCCTTGCTGTGGTCATAAGCGACGTCTTTCTGCTCGACTTGTTCAATTCATTAGGATTGCCTACATCTACTACCGTATCAATGGTGTTCGAGCTGCTTGGAGCGTCGTTTATAATATCAATAATAAAGATAGCATCGGGCGAGATGGATGCTAATATCGTAGACCTGTTGAATACCGATAAGGCTCTTACAATGATCATATCGATATTCTTGTCGGTGGCTATCGCATTTGTATTCGGTCTTATCGTACAGTGGATTTCACGTCTTATCTTTACATTCCATTTTCGTAAGAATCTGTCAAGCAAGATAGGTGTTTTCGGTGGTATCGCAGTTACAGCCATCCTCTATTTTATGCTTATAAAGGGCCTTAAGGGCAGTACATTGGTGCCTGCCGATGTAAAGGCCTTTATCGAGGAGAACACTGCAATGCTGCTGTTGGCTTCATTTGTCTTCTTTACCCTGCTTATGCAGTTGTTGCATTGGCTCAAGGTGAATGTCCTGAAGATTGTGGTTCTTATCGGTACATTCTCTCTTGCTCTTGCCTTTGCCGGTAACGACCTTGTGAACTTTATCGGTGTGACTCTTGCTGGTCTGTCATCATTCCAGGATTTCTCGGCCAATGCTGCAGGCTTGTCGGCCGACCAGTTCGTGATGACTTCGTTGCAGGAGTCTGCCAAGACCCCTGTCTATTTCCTCATTGGTGCCGGTGCGGTGATGGTGTTTGCCCTGTATACCAGCAAAAAGGCCAAGAAGGTGTTGCAGACATCTATCAACCTTGCAAGTCAAAAGAATGACGAGAACGATATGTTCGGTTCGTCACCTCTGGCACGTAACGTTGTCCGCGTCACAACAAACATGGTTACATCCATTTCGAACAAAACTCCCCAGAATGTTAAAAACTGGATTAATGCCCGTTTTGCTCCGCTGGAACAGCGCGAGGATGTTGCCTTCGACCTTGTACGTGCTTCGGTCAACCTTGTGCTTGCCGGTCTGCTTATCGCTGTGGGTACTTCAATGAAACTCCCTCTCTCTACTACATACGTTACATTTATGGTGGGTATGGGTTCTTCACTTGCCGACCGTGCATGGGGACGTGAGAGTGCGGTTTATCGTGTGACCGGTGTGGTATCGGTTATCGGTGGATGGTTCATTACTGCCGGTGCTGCGTTCATCCTTGCAGCGCTTGTGGCAACAATCATGTATTACGGTGGATTGGTTGCAATGTTCATTATGATTGCAATTGTGATATACCTGCTTATACATAGCCACATCAGCTACAATAAGAAACAGAACAAGGGAAGTGATGATAACAAGATGCAGGTTATTATGAATTCTGAGGATCAGACCGAGGTTTGGGATGCGCTCAGACAACATGCAGCAGAGACACTTTCTCACTCTTTGGAGTTCTCGGCCGAGACATATAAGATTCTGTTTGATGCATTCTCGAAAGACGACCACCGTCCTTTGCGCAACTCGCTGCTCAAGATTGTAGACGAGAAGGGGCTTGTGAAGAAGATACGCCGTTTCGAGACACGAGGCATGCAGCGTATCGACCAGTCGCTGGCTTATGAGCGCAGTACATGGTATCACCTGTGCACAAATAGCTGTCATCAGATGCTCGATACTCTGACGCGTATCGGAGAGCCTATGAAAGAGCATGCCGAGAATAGCTTCAGCCCATTGCCAAAGACCTATATTGAAGAGTTCAAGCCATACTGCGAGGGTGTTTATACCACACTTATGGATATCAACTCAATAATATCAAATAATGACTATTCAACAGCCGAAGCGGTTTCGTCTCGTGCCAAGGAATTGAAGCATGCACTTGCCAATCTGCGTAAGACACAGACAATCCGTCTGCATAAGAGCTCGGGCAGCCTTCGTATGGACTTTGTATATCTGAACCTTATACAGGAGTCGCACGAGTTGCTCAGTGAGGTGCGTAACCTGTTGCGTGGTGGACGCAAGTTCTTTGCATCGGACAATGTCGAAAAGAGTAACGAATAATATTGTAAAACTATAAATTCAGCCTGCCTTGTGATTGATAACATGGCAGGCTTTTTCTACAGAATATGAAACATATTGGAGCACATGTGTCGGCAAGCGGTGGCGTTGAGAATGCCCCTTTGAATGCAACAGCCATTGGTGCTGATGCTTTTGCATTGTTTACCAAGAATCAGCGTCAGTGGGTGTCGTCACCACTTACCGAGAAGAGTATAAAACTGTTCAAAGAGCGCTGTTCGGGTGCTTTCGATGCGCATTATATCCTGCCTCACGACAGCTATCTCATAAACTTGGGCAGCCCCGACGAGGAGGGACTGCAAAAGTCGCGTGCAGCATTCATCGACGAGATGAAACGTTGCGAGCAACTTGGCCTTCGTATGCTAAATTTCCACCCGGGAAGTCATTTGAACAAGATTACGGTTGAGGAGTGTCTCGATAAGATTGCTGCAAATATAAACCTCGCTCTGTCGATGACATCGGGCGTTACGGCTGTGATAGAGAATACTGCCGGTCAAGGCAGCAATGTGGGCAACCGCCTCGAGGAGATAAGATATATAATAGACCGTGTCGAGGACAAGAACCGTGTGGGTTACTGTATCGATACCTGTCACTTCTACTCGGCAGGATATGATATTGTGAACGACTATGATAATGCTTTTGCCCAGCTCGACAGTGTAATTGGACTTGAGTATCTGCGTGCATTTCACCTCAATGACACGAAAAAGGCTTTGGGTTCGCGTGTCGACCGTCACGAGAGTATTGGTCTCGGACTGTTAGGAATGGAGTTCTTTGAGCGTTTCATGCGCGATAGCCGTTTCGATGCCGTTCCGATAATACTCGAAACGCCGGATGAGAGCCGTTGGGCTCAGGAGATTGAGCTGTTGCGCAGTCTCGAGAGCAGATAATTGTGGTTCTCTTATCTTGATAAGGCGAAAACTGCCATTTATAAATGTAAAATCAGAAAACAAAGAATACTATGCGTATAGCGATATATGGTGCCGGCTCGTTGGGTACAATTCTTGGAGCTTATATAAGCAAGAATGGGGGAACTATTGAACTCATAAACCGTAATAAGGCCCACATAGAGGCTCTTAAGACAAAAGGGGCCGAGATTGTAGGAACTGTAAATTTCAATCAGCCGGTGGTTGCGTATACCCCCGAAGAGATGAGTGGTGTATATGATATAATATTCCTGATGACCAAGCAGCAGCATAACAATGAGGTAGTGTCGATGCTCGATAAGTTCCTTGCTACTGACGGTGTTATGGTAACTTTCCAGAATGGCTTGCCCGAGGTCCAGATAGCCTCTATCATAGGCGAGGAGCGTGTTCTTGGCTGCACTGTAGCTTGGGGCGCGACATTGAAAGCACCCGGCGTGTGCGAATTGACAAGCGAGCCCGATGCACTTTCATTCTCACTTGGAGCAATATCGCAGAGTCGCAGCAAGCACTTCGCCAAGGTAAAGGAACTGCTTGAACTGATGGGTACTGTAGATGTTGAAGAGAATTTCATAGGTACACGATGGAGCAAACTGTTGATTAATGCTGCATTCTCGGGCATGAGCGCAGTGCTCGGCTGTACTTTCGGCGAGGCTTCGGCTCCGCGCGAGTCACGCAGGGTGGTGCAGGCCCTCATAAAAGAGTGTATCGATGTCTGCAAGGCGGGTGGCATACGCATTGAGCCTGTGCAGGGAAAGGATATTGTTAAATTGCTCGATTACAGTAACCCGTTGAAACGTGCTTTCTCTTTCTTTATTATACCTATTGCCATACGTAAACATGCCAAGCTGAAGGCAAGTATGTTGCAAGACCTTGAGAAGGGTAAGCTCACCGAAGTGGATGCCATCAATGGCGCAGTGTCGGATTATGGTAGAAAGGTTGGCTGTCCCACACCAATGAATGACCGTGTGGTTGAGATTATCCATAATATTGAGCAGGGTAAACTGAAACCCTGTTTCGGGAATCTGCAATACTTTAAATAGGGGAGCAGATAGCAACTAATTATTAAAAAAGAGCAATCTTTGCATAAAATAGTTATTGCGCGTAATTAGGGGCGGTGTTAATTTTGCTATGCAAAATTAATGTGACAAGGACAGCACTTTTGTATTACAATAGTTGCCTGTCGGCATAGTAATAGATGAAATGAAACTATCGGAGTTGAAAAATGGCGAAACTGCCGTAATTGTGCGCCTTTCGGGACACGGCGGTTTTCGTAAACGTATAATGGAAATGGGGTTCATACGCGGCGAGAAGGTGAAGTCGGTATTGGACTCTCCTATGCACGACCCTGTAAAATACCATGTAATGGGTTACGATGTCTCTTTGCGTCGTAACGAAGCATCAATGATTGAGGTGCTGCCCGAAGAAGAGGCCCGGAAAGAGTTGACGCCGGTGCACTCTTTCGGATGTATGTCGGCGTGTGAGAATTGCAACAGCAACTTTGGATGCAACTGTATCTATCGCCCTTCGTCTACACGCCGCGACAAGGTTATTGAGATTGCATTGGTGGGTAACCCCAACAGCGGTAAGACCTCGCTCTTCAATGCTCTCTCGGGCAGTAGTGAGCATGTAGGCAACTACAGCGGTGTAACAGTGGATGCCAAGACCGGTACTTTTAGTTACAAAGGTTATCGCATCAATATAACAGACCTTCCCGGCACCTATTCAATATCGGCTTATTCGCCCGAGGAGAGATATGTGCGACGACATCTCTTTGAGAAACAGCCCGATGTGATAATAAACGCAGTTGTTGCATCTAACTTAGAGCGTAATCTGTATCTCACAACCGAGCTTATAGATATGAATCTGCGTACGGTGGTGGCGCTTAATATGTATGACGAGCTCGAGGCGAGTGGAGCAAAGGTCGACTATGAGCATCTTGGCGGCATGATGGGTATTCCCATGATTCCTACTGTTGCGAAAGCCGGCAGGGGGCTCGACAAGCTGCTTGACACAGTAATTGAACTTTTCGAGGGAGAAAATAAGACAATACGTCACATACACATCAATTACGGAAATGTGTTGGAGAGTGAGTTGGCTCCTCTCTCGCACGATCTTCATGCAGCCGATGACCTTCCCCAACAGTTTCCTGTGCGTTATTGGGCGCTCAAACTGCTTGAGCAGGATA
The DNA here is from genome assembly GCA_904501775.1 of uncultured Bacteroidaceae bacterium. GTDB lineage: Bacteria > Bacteroidota > Bacteroidia > Bacteroidales > Bacteroidaceae > HGM04593. Next base: position 11,042 of record CAJGCJ010000031.1, read on the forward strand.
ATGAGGCACTTAACCTGTTGCAGGGATGCAAGGAGCTTGGACACTGGAATACAAAGGTGTCGAAGGCCGTGAAAAATATCCATGCAAGGCTTGGAATAGATGTAGAGACTGCTATAAGTGACGCTAAGTATGGCTTTATAAACGGTGCTCTGCAAGAGACCTACACAGCCGGTAACAAGGATACGCTGCAGCACACACGACGCATCGACCGTCTGGTTGCCAACAAGTGGCTGGGCTTTCCTATGTTCCTTGCCCTTATGTGGCTTATGTTCACTGCGGTGTTCAGGTTGGGCGCATATCCGCAGGAGTGGATTGATGCAGCATTTGGTATGCTTGGTGACTTCGTTGCCGGTATAATGCCGGCCGGAGCATTGCAAGATTTGCTCGTAAACGGAATAATAGGCGGAGTAGGCAGTGTGGCTGTCTTCCTGCCCCAGATTCTCATATTATACCTCTTTATATCCCTGATGGAAGATTCGGGATATATGGCAAGGGCAGCCTTTATTATGGACCGTCTGATGCACAAGATGGGACTGCACGGCAAGTCATTCATTCCCATGATAATGGGATTTGGATGTAATGTGCCGGCCATAATGGCAACCCGTACCATCGAGAGCCACAGCAGTCGCATAATAACAATACTTATAACACCGTTCATGTCGTGCAGTGCGCGTCTGCCGGTGCTTATCCTTTTTGCAGGTACATTCTTCCCCCGTTACGCACCCACGGTGCTCATATCACTATATATACTTGGTGTGCTGGTGGCTGCAGTTACGGCACGTCTGTTGCGTAAGACAAAATTCAAGGATGATGAAACACCTTTTGTGATGGAACTGCCTCCTTATCGTGTGCCTACATTCACTGCAACCTTACGCCACATGTGGGAGAAGTGTGAACAATACCTTCGCAAGATAGGTACTATAATATTGGCATCTACGGTAATCATTTGGTTCCTCAGCTATTATCCGCGACCCGAAGTGGTAGTTGATGTGGCTGATATACCTGTTCAGCAGGCTGTGGAGAATGATTACAGTAATTCGTATATAGGTAAAATAGGTAAATTCATTGAGCCGGTAATGGCTCCTTTGGGGCTTAACTGGCGTGCAACAATAGGTATAATAACAAGTATTCCGGCGAAGGAACTTGTTGTAAGTACATTAGGAGTGCTTTACAGCAGTGAGAGCGAAGAGGGATTGCAGCAGTCGCTGCTCTCTTCGGGCGATTTTACAACCGCTTCGGCTGCCGCCTTCCTTGTCTTCATACTGCTCTTCTTCCCCTGTATTGCCACAGTGGTAGCAATAGCCGATGAGACTGCAAACTGGCGCTGGGCACTCTTTTCGGTCATCTACAATACTGCAGTGGCATGGGTGGCCGGCTTCCTCGTATATACGGTGGGAACATTGTTGTTTTAAATTATCAGTAAATTGAAGAATGAGAAAGAATACACTATATTCAGCACGAATGAAAATGGCCGATCTGATTTCGGCCGACAATGAACTGTTGTCGATATTGCAGCGTACAGGTGTGCAGCTGGGTTTTGGCGAGTCTACGGTTGCAGATGTCTGTTCACGGTATAAGCTATCTACAGAACTGTTCCTTATGATATGCAATATATATTCGTTCCGTGACTATGATATCAATGTAGAGTCATTGTGCGCCCATGATCTGGTGCATGTGACAAACTATCTGCGTGCTTCGCACATATATTATAAGAGTGTCTGCTTCCCTCAGATACATAATAAGATTCATAAATTGGTCGAGGGTCTCGATGATATAAACCGTCGTTTGATTGATAAGTTCTACGACGATTACGATGCCGAAGTAACCAATCACTTTGCCTTCGAAGAGAATGTCGTCTTCCCTTACATCGACTCTCTGTTGAGCGAAGGGAAGAACAGAAAGGCCGACTTCTCAATATCCAAATTCGAAGAGAACCATAATTATATTGGTGAGAAACTTAACGACCTCAAGAACATTATTATAAAATATCTTCCTGTGGAGTACTCGTCGCCAATACGCTTCGAGATTCTTAAGGATATATATGATGTGGAGAAAGATTTGCATAAACACTCTCTCATTGAGAACAAACTGCTTGTTTCGTTAGTAGAGAAAATAGAGAAAAGCTATGAGCAAGCATAAGAAGATAAAGGTACTGCTCATTGAGCCCTCTGAGATAATATCATTGGGCATGAAGGAGATAATCGATCGCAGCAGCGAGTTCGAGGTTGTGAGTACGTTGACAAGCCCCGAACTCTACAATAATATACAGACAAAGCCCGATGTTGTAGTGGTGAATCCTGTGGTGGTGAACTACAACGAAAGGTTCGATGTGCGCTCCTACTTCTGTGCCAATAATGAAAATATATCGATAGTGGCACTTACCAACAACGGCTACGAAGAGAGTGTAATGCGACTCTACGATGGATGTATAAATATATACGACAATGCCAAGCGCGTAATACAGAAGTTGCAGAGCGCAGTAGAGGAGGCTCAGAATAATCCCAAAAACGATGTCAATGAGTTGTCGGTGCGTGAGCGCGATATACTTATAGCTGTTGCCAAGGGAAAGGCTAATAAGGAGATTGCCGACGAATTCAATATATCTATATATACCGTAATATCGCATCGTCGCAATATATCACGCAAACTGGGTATCAACTCGGTGCCGGGACTCACTGTATATGCGATAATGAACAAACTTGTAGACATTTCCGATTTTAACTGATAGCAATGGCCGAGTCGTTACAGATAGCAAAGGGTGGTAAAGAGGAGAAATATGCGCTTCTCTATTCGCAGGTGCAGTCGTTGGTCGAGGTAGAGAACGACACTATTGCCAACATGGCAAATATAGCATCGATGCTCCATTATACATTCAACTTCTGGTGGACAGGCTTTTATCGTGTATGTGGCGATGAACTTGTACTTGCTCCTTTTCAAGGTCCGCTTGCATGCTCTCGCATAAAATATGGCCGAGGTGTGTGTGGCACTGCATGGAAAGAGAGATGTACCCAAGTTGTTCCGGATGTAGAGCTTTTCCCGGGACATATAGCATGCAGCAGTGAGTCGAAAAGTGAGATAGTGGTACCTCTGTTCGATGCCGACGGAAACGTGACAGCAGTCCTTGATATAGACAGTGAGAAATATGCAACCTTTGACGAGTGCGACAGCGCGTGGCTGCAAAAGATTGTGTCACTTATCCGATAACTATCTTAACGTTTTATAATGCAGAATGTGTGCGCTTATGGCAATAGCAAGCACAATAAACATCAGGCTAAGCAGCCACGACTGCGCCACGCATACAGCGCAGTAGACAAGTGTAATCCATACAAGGCTCACCGATACAATCTTCACCCTCAACGGTATGGCCTTGTGTTCGCGGAAATTCTTTATATACGCTCCCAAGTGAGGATGCGACAGCAGCCAGTCATACAGCCGTTTTGAACTGCGGAAATATAGCGCAGCTGCAAGCAACAGGAATGGGGTGGTGGGCAGTAAAGGCATAAATACTCCAATTATACCAAGTATCAATGCAATGGTGCCAAGCGTGGCATATATAAATTTCATGGTCTCCTTTAAGAATTACTGCCGCGAAGTTACGAAAAAAATATATAGCATCAAAAGAGCCATAATTTCTAAAAGTTATTCAAAAGTTGCACAAACAGGGTTAAAATGTGCAATAGACTGCGCCCTTATGTCTAAAATTTCTAATTTTGTAGCCGAAAATTAAAATATACACATAATGAAAAAGTTTATTATCACATTGATGATGGCAATGTTTGTTGCCGTTCCTTCATTCTCACAGTCACTTAACAACAATGCCGACGCAATTGTAGGTGAGTATCTTACCGACAGAGGCGGTAGTAAAAGCAAAGTGCGTGTAACCAAGTTGTCTGATGGTACATATATGGCACAGATGTTCTGGGTTGAGAATCCCTATGATAAGAATGGAAACAGACGTAAGGATGTAAAGAACCCCGATAAGAGCCTTCGTAATGTAGATATCGACAAGGTTGTGATTGTAAAGGGTCTCAAATATGATGCCGAGGAGAAGGAGTGGAACGGTGCCAAGATATATGACCCCTCAAAGGGAATACGTGTAAATGTTGAGGCTGAATTTGTAGAGCCCAATAAGCTCAAGTTGTTCGGCAACATCTGGGGAATTGGTACTACTATCTATTGGCAGAAGCTGAACTGATAGATTTTAAAGAGATTCGCAGTGTGGCAGAGAGCAGAACACTGTCAGTCGAGGGACTATCCATAATTTCATAATCAACACCGCTCATCGTTGGTATCCCGATTTTGCCCACCTCCTAAGATTGGAACGCCTCGCCAAGCAAATCGGGCTTTCGGCTATGGAGTTTGCCGAACTGATTAAGGGTAGGATTGTGAACTTTACAGGGCGACTATTTTCCTCGGAGCACAACCGAAGGTTTGCTACGGATAATACCCCTTTGCAGATTCTGCGAGATAACGATAGGGACTCACCCTAACCGCAAATCGAATACCTATCAGCCAATGGTTCTGCGAGCAATACGACAAACTTCGACAGTCAATCCGACAACCTGTACAACCAAAGAAAAACAGAGGAATGAAACTCTAACAACAATGGC
>CAJGCJ010000032.1 GCA_904501775.1 uncultured Bacteroidaceae bacterium
ACCTCTAAGCATCTTCATTGATACAGGCACACGGTCCATTGCAGCAAATTCAGTCTGATTGACATTCAATCCGATACCGATTACAGCCTGCCCTACTACACTGCCCGAATAATCCAGTTCGATGAGTATGCCAGCCAATTTCCTGTTCCCGACATATATGTCATTGGGCCATTTAAGAGAGGCATCAATACCATAACCGCGCATAGCCCTGCACAAAGAGAGCGCCACTATTTGCGAAAGGCGGAACTGCTGTCCGACAGGCAGAAAAAGGGGGTGCACAAGTATGCTCATCAACAGATTTACTCCACTTTGCGAGAGCCACACATTACCACGCTGCCCACGCCCGCTTGTCTGATTTTCGGCAGTGACAACCACTGCTTTAAAACAATCATCGGCATTGTCACATAACAATGCTGCATTCTTACGCAGATAACTGTTGGTTGAATCTATCTGCTCAAAGTGTATTCTATTGAAAACGAGTTTGTCATCGGCCATATTTGACACGTATCTTTTTAGGGAGTTTCTTCAGCACCTCATCGTAAGAGTGATCAATGCAGTCGCACACAAGAGCATGAGGCAAGCTTTCAATATCCAACTGGTTCCAATACTTCTTGTTCCAATGCCATGCCGGTGTTATGGACGAATATCTGTCGCGCAAATCAACAGCCCTGTCGGCATCACATTTGACACAGAACCATGAGATATTCTCAAGGTCGACACAAGCAAAAATCTTGCCCTCGACACGGAACACCAGTGTAGTCTCGTCAAAAGGGAAGTCCTCGGTAGCACCGGGCTTGCCCAAGCAATATATCCGTGCTTCTTCTATATTCATGGCAACTGAGGATAAAAAGCATCTCTGATATGTTCTATTTTGTGCTGTTCATCATCGCCTATGATGGCAACAATGTCGAAACGTACCTCGACATCCAAATTCTTCATTGCCAAATAGGCATTGGCAGCACTTATCACATTGCGCATCTTTGCAGGCGTGACTGCCTCGCTCGCATCGCCGTACATATCGGTCGAACGGGTCTTTACCTCGACAAAGACAAGCACATTGCGCTCCTTGGCTATCAGATCGACCTCCTTGTGTCCGCTGCGCCAATTATATTCGAGAATGGCAAAGCCCTGCTCCATAAGGTAGCGTGAAGCCAGCATCTCGCCTTTATTTCCTAATATATTATGTCGGGCCATCAGTCAACATCTTACATAAAACAGCGCTAAGATAATGCTTACAAAAGTAAAAGGCAATCAAAAGTTTGCTTTTCGAACAACTTAGATGTATTTTTGCAGAAGATAAGATATAAGCAGTATATATAATGGCTAAGAAAAAGATTGCTCCCAAAGCTACGACAGCGCGCATACAGCCGGTGCGCCATAAACGTGTGGTATGCCTCGTAAGCGACGAGGAGAACAGAATAATAGACGACTATCTCAAGAAATACAAGATAAACAACAAAAGCAACTGGATGCGCGAGACACTGCTCGCCTTTATATACAAGAACCTTGACGAGGACTATCCCACATTGTTCAACGAGCACGACATGCGCAGATAACATTATAATTATGAACGACGAATATTACATGAAACAGGCCTTGTACGAGGCTCATAAAGCTTACGAACTTGGCGAAGTGCCGGTTGGTGCAGTTGTCGTGTGCCAAAACAGGATAATCGCCCGATGCCACAACCTCACAGAGACACTCAACGATGTTACTGCACACGCCGAGATGCAGGCCATAACAGCAGCTGCGGGCAACATCGGTGGAAAATACCTTAACGACTGCACATTATACGTTACAGTAGAGCCATGCCCTATGTGTGCAGGAGCTATAGGTTGGGCGCAGTTAGGCAAGCTTGTCTACGGTGCATCTGACGAGAAACGGGGCTATAAACGATTCGCACCCGACGTATTGCACCCCAAGACCGAGGTTGTAAGCGGCATATGTGCTGATGAGGCTTCGGATCTGATGAAGAAATTCTTCAGAGATAAAAGATAAATAATGATACCATAAAAAAAATAGTTCGTTATTAATAACGAACTATTTTTTTACATCTTCAAAATCGACATATTCCCCCTCGTCAGCGCCAATAATCTTCTTTTTTTTCTTGCGCTTGTATTCGGCCTCGGGTGAAAAGTGCCATCCGCTGCTACTGTCCGTTCTTTTATAGCCGGCATCGGCTGTTGAACTGCCCGAAGAGGTAGTATTAGTTCGTGGACCACCTATTCTGAACAACGACAGCACCCATCTGATGACAGAAAAGAGCACAGACGATGCAAATATGAACAATATAAGAACTATAAATAAAAGGGTGAAAATTATACTCATCTTATCAAAATAAATTGTTTACACCAAGAATATAGCAAATATCGTGCCAAACTCTCTTTTGGATAAAACAATATACTAAGGTACATAGTTTCAGCATGACACAACTGTCATATACTCAGGCTCACAAAGATAGCCTAAGCGACTCTTTACAGACAAACAATTTATGACAAAATTTCTTAAATTCCTTTGTAAGAGAGATATGCCGACAAAATGACATACCAGATGATTATGGGCACAGCCGCAAAAACACCGAACGAAAGCATAGGAATTGCCACAATAAGGAAGATATAACGTCTTCTGTTGGCACGCCAAGCGATTCTCTTGAATTTAAGTGAGAACATCTTAATCTCGCTCACAAGCAGATAAGACATCAACAGAATAAGTCCCAACATAAGGAACCAGCCCGCACTGAGTGCCATAATCCAATCACCGGCACCTGCAACCAACGAAGCCCAGAAGAGAGCGTTTGCAGGAGTAGGCAATCCTATGAATGAGGTAGTCTGTCGGGTATCGATATTGAATTTCGCCAAACGCAAAGCCGAGAATACAGCTATCAGGAATGCTGCGTAAGGTATAATATCGGCAACAGGAGCAAGATATGAAGGATAAGTCAACTGTTTGAGCAAGGCAAATACCATTGCCGCTGGAGCAAAGCCAAAGGTAACATCATCGGCCAAAGAGTCCATTTCGACACCCATTGGCGAACTCACTTTGAGCAGTCGTGCTGCCATACCATCAAAGAAATCAAATACCGCGCCCAACACTATAAACAGAAGAGCCCAACCGAAACAGCCTTCAAAGGCCATTGTACAAGCAATACAACCCGAAAACAGATTACAACATGTTATTGTATTGGGGATATGTTTCTTTATTGACATAACCTTAGATTTTTTATTTCTTATTTAAGTTTGGCTATCACAGTCTCATTACCCACAGTGCGCTCCTCCAAATCGACATAAACCTCGGCATCGAGAGGGAGATATACGTCAACACGTGAACCGAACTTGATAAAGCCCATATGGTCGTCGATGAAACACTCCTCGCCCACCTCGGCATAAGTAACAATGCGTCGTGCCATAGCACCGGCAACCTGACGAACAAGCACCTCGGTACCGTTATTTGCACGGATAACCACCAATGAACGTTCATTCTCGGTACTTGCCTTGGGCAACCATGCCTTGTGGAAACGGCCGTTCTTATGCTCTACACGTGTCACTGTACCCTCAACAGGATACCAGTTGGCATGCACGTTCATAGGGCTCATGAATATCGAAACCATTATTCTCTCGTCCTTGAAGTGATCGGGTTCAAAGACCTTCTCGACAACAACTATTCTACCATCGGCAGGGGCAATAACCATATTCTCTACATCGCCTTCGAAATGACGCTTGGGACTTCTGAAGAAGTTTACCATAAGCATATATATGAACAGCGACATGCCCGAAAGAGCCACATTGAAAGGCTCATAAGGAATAAAATACCAGCTGACAGCATTTACGGTGAGCAGCACAAGCAACGATGTTATAAGAATACCTGTACCCTCTCTATGGATACGCATTTTTCTTATTTTTCTAATCCTTTTCTTCATTGTGTCGATAAGATTATTATCTGCAATACATAACTTAAAAACGCATAAAAGTGTAAAGCCGGCATCAATACACAGAAGCTGGTACTGTACATTTTCACGTTATACTGCAAATATAATAACATTTTATTAAACCCCAAATAAAAAATGCAAAATAAGAAATTGAAAAAGTACGCCGCATATAGTTAAAATACTATAATACAACCGATTAAAAAAAATATTCATTTTTAAGAAATATTCACTATTATAACCACAGGCCATGTGTTGATAATTTTTTCCTAAAACAATTATGGAAAACGAGAGATTGCTATTATCTTTGAAACAGAAATAAAACAGGAATCGATTACATGTTAGACTTTGTTCACTTACACGTACATACACAATACTCAATTCTTGACGGACAGGCATCAGTAAAGCGTCTGGTCGACAAGGCCATTGCCGACGGCATGAAGGGAATTGCCGTCACCGACCATGGCAACATGATGGCTATTAAAGAGTTCTACAACTATGTCAACAAGTTGAACAAGGGCAAGCAGGATAACGAAAAATTCAAGCCAATTATCGGATGCGAGGTGTATGTGGCCGAGCGCCGTCTTTTCAACAAGGAACTTAAGGAAGACACCCGAGGCAATCACCTTGTGCTGCTGGCAAAGAACAAGAAGGGTTATCACAACCTTATAAAGATTGTATCCAAGGCATGGACCGAAGGCTACTATTACACACCGCGTACCGACAAGGTGGAGCTTGAGAAGTACAGCGAGGGACTCATTGTCTGCTCGGCCTGTCTGGGTGGCGAGATACCCCAGCTCATAAGAGACGGAAAGATAAAAGAGGCCGAAGATGCCGTCAATTGGTACAAAAATATATTCAAGGATGACTACTATCTCGAACTTCAGCTACACAAGGCAACAGTAGAGCGCGCCAACCACGAAGTTTACGAGATACAGTTAGAGGTAAACAAGCATATAGTAGAGCTAAGCAAGAAGTGCGGTGTAAAGCTTATATGCAGCAACGACGTTCACTTTGTCGATGAGGAGAACGCCGAAGCACACGACCGTCTGATATGCCTCAGCACCGGCAAGGACCTTGACGATCCCAAGCGCATGCTCTACTCAAAGCAGGAGTGGATGAAGACAAAAGAGGAGATGGCAGCCGTTTTCGGTGACATCCCCGAAAGCCTTACAAACACTATTGAGATATGCGACAAGGTTGAATTCTATAGCATAGACAATGCCCCCATCATGCCCAACTTCGCAATTCCCGAAGAGTTCGGCACCGAAGAGGGCTATCGCCAGAAATACACCCACGAAGATCTGTTCAACGAATTTACACGCGACGAGAAAGGCAATGTAGTACTGTCGCAGGAAGAGGGCGAAAAGAAGATAAAGAAACTCGGAGGATATGACAAGCTCTATCGCATCAAGCTCGAAGGAGATTATCTGCGTAAGCTGACATACGACGGAGCGAAGAACTGCTACCCCGAGCCTTTCAGTCAGGAACTAACCGACCGTATCGACTTTGAACTTCATATCATGAAGACCATGGGTTTCCCCGGATACTTCCTCATTGTGCAAGACTTCATACGTGCAGCCCGCAAGGAACTGGGCGTAGCGGTAGGTCCCGGCCGTGGTTCTGCTGCAGGAAGCGTGGTTGCATACTGTCTTGAGATAACACGTGTAGACCCTATAAAATATGACCTGCTGTTCGAGCGTTTCCTTAACCCCGACCGTATATCACTCCCCGATATTGACGTGGACTTCGACGATGACGGACGAGGCGAGGTGTTGAAATGGGTAACCGACAAGTATGGTCAGGAGAAGGTTGCACACATCATCACATACGGTACCATGGCAACCAAGCTTGCCATAAAGGACGTAGCGCGTGTGCAAAAACTACCACTTGACGAATCGAACAAATTGTGCAAGGCAATCCCCGACCGTCTCCCCGACGGCAAGAAGATGAACCTTCCCAATGCCATAGCAGCAGTACCCGAGCTAAGGGAGGCTGAAGCATCACCTAACCCCATACTGCGCGATACTATAAAATTCGCCAAGATGCTCGAGGGCAACGTGCGCAATACCGGTGTACATGCCTGCGGTACAATCATCTGCCGCGACGATATCACCGACCACGTACCCGTAAGCATAGCCGAGGACAAGGAGACAGGCGAGAAGCTTCTGGTTACACAATACGAGGGTAGCGTCATCGAAGAGACAGGCCTTATCAAGATGGACTTCCTTGGGCTCAAGACCCTCTCAGTGATAAACGAGGCTCTTGCCAACATAAAGCAGAGTCTGGGTATTGATGTAGACATAGACAAGATTCCCATTGATGACAAACCTACATACGACCTCTATTGCAAGGGTAGTACAATTGGAACATTCCAGTTCGAGTCGCCGGGAATGCAGAAATATCTGCGCGAGCTGCAACCGAGTACATTCGAGGACCTTATAGCCATGAACGCCCTCTACCGTCCCGGCCCTATGGACTATATCCCCGACTTCATCCAGCGCAAGCACAATCCCGAACTGGTGAAGTACGACCTCCCCTGCATGGAGAAGTACCTTAAAGACACCTATGGAATCACAGTTTACCAAGAGCAGGTGATGCTTTTGTCGCGTCTGCTTGCCAACTTTACACGAGGCGAGAGTGATACTCTGCGTAAGGCAATGGGTAAAAAACTGAAAGACAAGCTGGACGAGTTGAAGCCGAAATTCATAAAGGGAGGACAGGCAAACGGACATCCAGCCGAGACTCTCGAAAAGATATGGGCCGATTGGGAGAAGTTTGCATCGTATGCGTTCAACAAATCGCATGCGACATGCTACTCATGGGTTGCATATCAGACAGCATACCTCAAAGCGAACTACCCTTCACAATATATGGCAGGAGCACTCAGCCGCAACCTATCGAACATAACCGAAATCACCAAGCTCATGCAGGAGTGTACAAGCATGGGCATCAAGGTTATGGGTCCCGATGTGAATGAGTCGCGCCGCAAGTTCAGCGTAAACAGCCACGGACACATCCGTTTCGGACTATGCGCAATAAAGGGCGTAGGAGAGAACGCAGTACAGAGCATTATAGACGAGAGAGAGGCCAATGGCCCCTTCAAGAGCATCTTCGACCTTGTTGAGCGTGTTAACCTTACAGCATGCAACCGCAAGAACCTTGAATGCCTGGCAGCATCGGGCGCATTCGATGAATTCCCCGACCACATTGAGCGTGAACAGTATCTGGGAGTCAACAGTAAAGGCGAACAGTTCCTCGAGGCTCTTGTGAAATATGGAAACCGCTACCAGATAGACAAGAACATGGCACAGGTTTCACTGTTCGGAGAGCAAGGAATGGCAGAAATACCACACCCGGAGATTCCCGAGGGAGGCAACTGGAGCACATTGGAGCGTCTGAACCGCGAGCGCGAGCTTGTAGGAATATACCTGTCGGCGCACCCTCTCGATGAGTATGCCGTAATACTGAACGAGTTCTGCAACACCAAAGCCGAAGAGTTTGCCAACATCGACAACATAAAGAACAGAAAGGTTACATTCGGTGGAATTGTAAGCGAACCGCCGCGTGTAGGACAGACAAAGAAGGGCAACCCCTACGGAATTGTAAAGATTGAGGACTTCACCGGCACAGCAGAGTTCCCATTCTTTGGAGACGATTGGATACAGAAACAGTACTACTTTGCACAAGGAACATTCCTTTATATAACAGGCAGCTGCAAGCCAAAGAAATGGAAGCCCGAAGAACTTGAATTCGTAATAGGCGACATCCAGTTGCTACCCGAGGTCAAAAACAAGATAATAAAGAGCATCACTCTGACATTCGATGTAATGAACTTCACACAAGAGGCCCTCGAATATCTTATAGAGTATGCCGAGAAACATCCCGGTGAATGCAAGTTGCAGTTCTGCATAAAGGATATTGAAAACGAATTCTCGTTAGAACTGGTATCCAAGAAATACAGCATTGCAATAGACCAGCAATTTATAGATTACATAAAATCAACACCAAGCATAGAATATAAACTTAATTAATAACCATAAAATTTTAGAATCATGGAAGTAATTGTAACCGACAACAACGCAAAGGAATTCTTTGCATCAGAGTTACCTATCGTTATCGATTTCAGCGCAACATGGTGCGGTCCCTGCCGTCAGCTTGCCCCCGTTATCGATGAACTGGCCAAGGAGTACGACGGACGTATTCTCGTAGGCAAATGCGACATCGAGGATGCTGTTGAGACAACCGACGAATACAATATCCGCAACGTACCCACTGTTCTCTTCATAAAGAACGGCCAAGTGGTAAACAAGTTCGTAGGCTCAAAGTCAAAAGCCGACGTTCAGAAATATTTCGAGGACCTTCTCGCTTAACAATCAAGGAGTATGCAAAGCGACGAGTTTGCAATGGACGATCTCGATGACGAGAAGACCATACAATATATACGCGAGCGTCTGCCCCAAGAGTTGAAAGAGAAGTTCAGCGACGACGAATTCTACTATTTCCTCGACACGATATACGACTACTATGACAAGAGTGGCATACTCGACAGCAACGACGAGTACATTGACATTGACATAGAGAAAATAGCAGAATTTGTGGCAAAGGAGGCCAAGAAGAACAAGATAGGCGAATATGACCCACAAGAGCTATACTTTATCATCGAAGGAGAATTGGCTTACAATGGTGTTATAGACGAAGAATAACAATAAAAGAGGTGAAATTAATTTCACCTCTTTTATTGTATACAATATACCGGCATCGGCATTCTTCCTCTTCTCACATATAAATGACTTCACTCCTGTAGGCTTCAATTACAGGATTATCGGTTCCAACCCAATCGAGAACAATAATCTCATTGGAACCCTTTTTGAGCCAACATCCCGGCATATACAGACTCTGCACAGAACTGTTGCCATAGTAACGACCGAGCGAATGACCATTCACCCACACCTCGCCACGCCCCCATGCACCCATATAGAGATAAGAGTCGTGGCACTCGGAAACATCGAACAGGAAGCGGAAACAACCCGGCTCATTAAGCCTTATATCGTCTGTATAGGAGAGCGAAGCTACCCTGTCGTATTGTGACGGAAAAGAATAATTGTACCATTTGTCGAGAACAATTTTCTCACCCGAAACATTGCTTAGAGTAACACCCCCCGTGATACCTTTACAATCCTTTATGTGCGGCAGCCTGCCGGCTGCATCTACAAGGATAGACAAACGCGCTCCACTCTTCAGTGCAGGCATACGGAAGGAGGCCACAGAATCGTTACGCGAGAAAGAGCATAGGTAGGTTTCATCAATATATACACGGGCATAATCGTGAAGGCCATCAATTGAGAGAAAAGCATCCTCGCAATCACAAGGTATGTATGCAGAGTAGCATATAGCTCCGTAACCAAAGCCACACTATTCAAATGTCAAGGGCACGGCACTCTCTATCGGCTTTGGCATAGTAGCAAAGAGCGAAGAGAATCCTTCGGCTGACACCACCGGCAGCATCATCAATCTGTTACTTTGCGATTTTGTCTCCATATCGGACATTTGCGTGACATTGCGTTTGAGAAGTTCGGACAGACGTCGGGCCTCATCGCCTCTGTAACCGGCACGGCTGAGCACTGCACCTTCGCCTATCAACGCCGCATAGGGGAGGAACTTGCCATCAACCACCGCAGCACCTGCCTGATGACCATAAAAAGCGGCATCAGCAACATTCCTGAGAAGCAGCGAGCCATTCGCCTCAAAGACCTCGAACGCGCGCATATATCTGCGATTGTAATCGTACACATCCATTGCCACACCCGACACATCCTTTGTCGTATTATTGATATCGTTACATATAACCGGAAAATCGTGGTTTACCTTCTTTACACCCGAAAACGAACGCATGGCATTCTCGCGTTCATCAGCAACCAAAGCAGGCAACACCCCCGAAGGAATCTTCAGGAGATTCTCTTTTGACACCGACAACGTAAACAGCGAGTTATCGAAACCCGCAACACGGAGCGAATCGTACAATGCAGCAAAATACCCCTTTACGTTACCATTCAGATAATAGGGTTCCTCTATATTTACAAATGCAATAGGCCCGCCACTGCCAAGCTGCATACCAGAGAGTTCAGCAGCCAATGCCCTGAAGTAGCGGCCTACCCTATCCATAAAAGATTGTTGAAGAGTGCGCACCCTGATATTCTTGTTCTCGAGCAACCACCATGGCATCCCGCCGAAATCCATTCTCTTGTCTATAAACGGACCTACATGCAGCCACACCAAAAGACCATTATCAGCCGCAATATCGCACAACAGCCTCACATCATTCTCTTCTTCAAAATTGAAGGAGCCCTCTTTGGGTTCGTGCAACATCCATGGCAGACGCAGCATGACGGTATTAGCACCCATCTCCTTGACATGCCCGATGGTACGCTCCCAATAGCTGCGCGGAATGCCGTAATATGGAAAATCGACAGCCCCCACGACAAATACAGAACTGTCGAGCAGGAACAGACCACTGTCATAAGCAATGCAATGAGCCTCTTTTTTACCATTGTCGCACCCCATCATAAGGGGTGCGAACAATAATAGATATAACAAAAACCTGTATAGTCTTTGCGGATGGCGCATAACAAACGGTATTCTATCAAAGCAATCTTACGAACATCTCTATAGCCTGATATTCGGGCAATCCTATCTTGTCGAAGAGACGGGCTGTACCCTGCATGCGGTCCTCGGCTCTTTGCCAGAATTCACGTGAATCCTCGCCGGGGAACGGTACAATATCCTTCTGCGACAAGTGGCGGAAGATAGAGTGACGCTTGCGAATCATCTCCTCGGGGCTCAAAGGCACAGCCATATCTGCTACAGCCAAATCCCACTCCTGCCATGCGCCGCGGTAGAGCCATATATGGCACTCCTTAGCCCAATCATCGTCCTTAACCTCTTCGAAGGCACGCAGAACAGCCTCAATACATACGCGGTGTGTACCATGAGGGTCGGTGAGGTCGCCTGCAGCATAAATCTGATGGGGTTTTACCTTTCTAAGGAACTCTTTGGTAATCTCAATATCCGCATCGCTCAACAGACCCTTCTTGATACCGCCGGTCTCATAGAACGGCAAGTTGAGGAAGTGCGCATTCGTACGGTCGTTAAGTCCAATAGAACGGCAAGCCGCACGAGCCTCGGCACGACGTATTGCACCCTTGAAGCGCAACAGTTCTGCCGGTTCGGGAACGCTGGGAATTTTCGATGCAATAATCTCGCGGATCTCGTCAAACAAGTCTCCCATATGTCCTATGCCCATCTCGCGCGCAGTATCAATATTCTGCAGCACAACATCATCGTTCACAGCCACATTTCCCGAAGTCTGATAAGCAACATGCACATCGTGCCCCTGCTCAATAAGACGGTTGAATGTTCCACCCATTGAGATAACATCGTCGTCGGGGTGGGGAGAGAAGATTGCCACTCTCTTGGGATAAGGAGCAGATGAAACCGGACGTGTAGAATCATCGGCATTGGGTTTGCCTCCGGGCCATCCCGAAATTATATGCTGAACATCATTGAATACGCTGATATTTATCTGGTCGTATGTATTTACTCTATCAAGCAAATCTGAAAGCGAGTTGCTTATATAATCCTGATATGTAAGTTTGAGGATAGGCTTATTAACCACACCGCAAAGCCAAAGGACAGCCTTACGGATGAGTTTTGTTGTCCACTCGGCAGGAGGCGAAATGAGCCATGGTTCCTTAACACGTGTAAGCTCCTGCGCAGCAGCCTCATCTATTACAATCTGCACATCGGGGTGCATCTGAAGACTTGTTGCGGGATAATTCTCATTCATATCGCCCTCGATAAGATTACGTGCAATGGCAGCCTTGTTTTCACCCCACATCATAAGCACTATCTTCTTGGCACTGCGTATTGTCTCAAGACCCATTGTTATGGCCATCTTGGGCACATCGTTTGGATTAGAGAAGAACTGGAACTGTGTCTTGCGGCTGTTATGTGTAAGCTGCACCACACGAGTGGTAGATTTAACGTAACTACCCGGCTCGTTAAAGCCAATTTGACCAAGCTCACCTACACCCATTATCATAAGGTCAATGTTACCGCGCACTTTCTGCTCATACTCCTTACAATACTCACGCACATTCTCTGAAGGTACTGTACCATCGGGGAAATGCACATTAGAGGGGTCAATATCGACATAATTCAAAAATTCGTTGTATACACGATGATTACGGCTCTGAGGATTCTCGGGAGTCATCGGATAAAACTCATCAAGGCTATATACCTCGACATTCTTGAAACTGACCTCACCGGCCTTGTAACGTTTTACCAACTCGGAATATAATCCGAGCGGTGTGCGTCCTGTAGACAATCCCAAAACAAATTTCTTGTCTCCTGCATGGCTGTTTATTGCAGAAACTACTATATCAGCAGCTTTCTTTGCGCCCTCTGAAGGATTCTCACATACATAAGTGGGAAGCTTCTCGAATTTACAGATACTCTCGATTGATGCCAAAACCGGCAGTTCGCCAATTTTTGGAAGTACAAAATTAGGATTCATATTAATTTACATTATTATATTTAACATTATTATCTGTTCCACTGCATTACCAAAGAGGCCGGTTGCCCCTTGTCAAGCAGTGTCTTCATATATCTCATATAGGGGTCGCTGTGACGGAAAAACATTTTATATCCCTCACACAACACATTTTTATAAGGTTCGCCATTTGTGGCATAGCCGAAACGATGCTTGGGACACTCGCCCCGGCACAGGAAATAGTAGTTGCATCGTTTGCACTCCATTGGCAGCGCCTCGCGCTTGTCGCGACCAAAGGCCTGCTGTTCATCGCTTTTATACATATCTGCAAGAGAGCCGCGCATTATATTGCCCAAACGATACTCGGGATAGACAAAATGGTCACACGAATATACATCACCATTATGTTCAACCACAAGACCATCGCCACAAGTCTCGCACAACGAGCAGAGACCGGGCTGCACACCACACCAATTGGCAAGGGTAGCCTCGAACAACTGCACATAATGTCTGCCGACATCGTACTCGACCCATTCATCGAATATTTCGCACATAAAAGCTCCATATCCGTTTGCTGATACAGACCATTCGGCCTCAACAGCATCCTCTTCGTCGGGCGACACTATCAGCGGGCGCTTACCCTCGGCCTGTCTGTCTCGAACATACTCTACCACCGGCAAAAACTGTGTAAAGTCACCCAATGAACGCAGGAATTTATATACCTCAAGACCACGGCCTTCACTACGTCTGTTCACCGTTGCCATAAGATTGTAGTCGACACCGCAGCGGGCCATAAGCTCTACAGCCTTCACTACCTTTACAAAGGTTGCAGCACCACCACAGTCGCGACGGTAGGCATCGTGTATATCCTGTGGACCATCAAGAGAGATTCCTATAAGGAAGTTATTGTCGCGGAAAAGAGCGCACCACTCCTCGTTCAACAGCAGACCGTTTGTTTGCAGAGTATTCTCAATCTCTTTGTCGCCACGATATTTCCGCTGCAGTTCCATCGCCTTTTTGAAGAACTGCATGCCGGCCATCAACGGCTCACCGCCATGCCAGCAGAATGTCACCTGTTTCTGCGCTACAGATGAAAGATATTGTTTTATATACTCCTCGAGCAACTCCTCACTCATGCGTGGCATAGAGCCACTATAAATCTCGGCTTTGTCACGATAGTAACAATAGTTACAGTCGAGGTTGCATGCAGCACCCACAGGCTTCACCATTGTGGCAAACTGCGGTGCCCTTCTCATCTTGGCAACATCAGTCAGACTGTAATTGTTCCTTTTGTTACTCTTCATATACAAATGATCCGTTATTACTATTTACATATTGGAGTACTGTTCCTCGCCATATTTCACCTGAAGTTCAAGAAGTATTTTTCTTAGGCTGTCGGTCAACTCTTCGTAACCATCCTGTCCATAGATATTGTTAAGTTCCATCGGGTCGGTCTCAAGGTCGAACAACTCCCAACTGCCTTCGAGTTTTCTATCAGCGTCCTCTGCCACATCGCATATCCTTATAAGTTTGTAACGTTCGGTGCGCACACCAAAATGGGGGCGTACAGAATGTTCATCCGGGAACTCATAATAATGATAGTAAAGTCCTTTTCTTCCCGAGTTCCATTCATCACCTTTAAGCAAAGGCAGCAACGATACACCATGAATATCCTCTGGTATCTCAATACCGGCTGCCTCGAGGATAGTAGGAGCATAGTCTATATTCTGTACCAATTGGGGGATATCACCCTTTACTCCGCCCGGCAAGCGCATCAACAATGGGGTACGGAACGACTCCTCGTACATGAAACGCTTGTCGAACCAGCCATGTTCACCCATGTAGAATCCCTGATCGGATGTGTAGACAATGAGTGTATTGTCCATCAGCCCCTCTGCTTCAAGATAATCGAGAACGCGGCCTATATTACGGTCGACTGATGCTATTACGCGAAGATAGTCGCGCATATATTGTCTGAATTTCCATTTATCGAGTTCTTCTCCTGTAGGGTTCTGCTTTTTGAACTCGGCTATCACTCTATCATAATGCGCATCCCACGCCCTCTTCTGTTCGGGATTCATGCGACTGTACATCATGCGGCCGGCTCTTTCAAGGTCGGGACGGCTGTGTATAAGACTATCCTTATCGGCAAGTTTCAAATCGTACACAAGGTCCATATCCTTGGATATTGACATGTGCTGTGTCTTTGCAGCTATTCGCCCCTCGTAATTATCGTAGAATGTAACCGGCAGTTCAAACTCCGTGTCGCTAAAGAGGTCGAAATCGCAGGTATCGGGCATCCATGTACGATGCGGTGCCTTGTGATGCAGCAACAGGCAGAAAGGCTTATCTGCACTGCGGCCATTCTCGAGCCAATCGAGAGCCAAGTCAGTAGTCACGTTTGTAGCATATCCTTCGCGCTGCACCCTTTCGCCATTACGTATAAACACGGGATTGTAATAGTCGCCTTGTCCTATAAGGATATCCCAATGGTTGAAACCGGTGGGTTCCGATGTAAGATGCCACTTTCCTATTACTGCAGTTTCGTATCCATGCGCCTGCAACAGTTTGGGATAGGTCTGTTGTGAGCCATCAAACGACGACTTATTATCGGTGAATCCGTTAGCGCTACTATGTTTGCCGGTGAGCATACAGGCGCGGCTTGGGCCGCTTATTGAGTTGGCCACGAAACTGTTTGTAAACCTCACTCCATCGGCTGCTATACGGTCGATATTCGGAGTATTTATGTAACGGCAGTCATATGCACTGATAGTCTGATACGAGTGGTCGTCACACATTATATAGAGGATGTTCATAGGTTTCTCCTCCTGTGCCTTCTCACACGATGCAAACGGCATAATTGCAACACCTGCCAACGATAGGCAAGCAATCTTTCTCACGCTTTTAAGATTGTCCCCTTTACTATACATAATCATATATCTTTCGTATCTGCAAAAATATCATAATTCGTCAGAAATACACTCTTTTACAAGATATATTTTCATTAAAAAATTAAAAAAAGAGACAAACAGACAATACAATAATGGAGCAGCACAGAATTCTGTGCTGCTCCA
>CAJGCJ010000033.1 GCA_904501775.1 uncultured Bacteroidaceae bacterium
AGGTTTTGAACGACAAATGGGGCATCGTTGACGGTTTGATGACAACTGTACACTCTACAACTGCTACACAGAAGACTGTTGACGGTCCTTCAGTAAAGGATTGGAGAGGTGGTCGTGCTGCTGCTGGTAACATCATCCCTTCTTCTACAGGTGCTGCAAAGGCTGTAGGTAAGGTTATCCCCGCTCTTAACGGCAAGCTTACCGGTATGGCTATGCGCGTTCCTACATTGGACGTTTCTGTAGTTGACCTTACTGTTAACCTCGCTAAGCCCGCTACATACGCTGAGATTTGCGCAGCTATGAAGGAGGCTTCTGAGGGTGAGTTGAAGGGTATCCTCGGTTACACAGAGGACGCTGTTGTTTCTTCTGACTTCTTGGGTGATGTTCGTACATCAATCTTCGACGCTAAGGCAGGTATCGCTCTTACAGATACTTTCGTTAAGGTTGTTTCTTGGTACGACAACGAGATCGGTTACTCTAACAAGGTTCTCGACCTTATCGCTCACATGGCTACTGTTAACGCTTAATTCGTTACACGTAACCAAAAAAAATAAAGAGGATGAATTTTCATCCTCTTTATTTTTTTATTCGGATATTAATAAAATGCTGTAATAATAATTATGGCTCTTATAAAGCTTTTCGGCACTACGAATAGTTACACTTTCATTTTTCTTGGTTCTTATCTTCAGTCTCCTCGTTATATATCTTCTTTAACTCTTTTCGTAGTTCCTCTTCATTCGCTATGGTTTTTCGGAACTCTTCAAGATTTGCTGCGTTCTGTGATTCGGGAATCCATAGTCTGAGATAACCACCATAGCCATATTTCTCTTTTATATGTTCCACAGCCCGTTCTATATGCTGTGTTTTGCTTAGTGTAGGGTAGTTGGCGGCTCCATATTGTATGGTACGTTGCATGATGGTTCTGCCGTCTATCACGCGGTCGGCCTCGGCTACAATTTTGCCATATATGGTGCGTGGCTCACTACTGTTGGATGCCCTGTGGTCTTCAACAGCATCGGCAATAACTTCAATCTGCTCCTGTGTGAAGAACTCTTTCAGCTTCTCGTTATTGCGAACTATGCGGGCCGATTCGGTGTGGTGTGTCTTACGACCTTTTTCAAGTCCAAGGTCGTGATATGCTGCTATTGTGTACACCATTGCAATATCTACATCGTAGTGTTGTGCCAACTGAAGGCTTTGCGATATTACGGTGAGGGCATGTCTGCGGTCGTGTGCTTTGTCGAATGAGTCGTATCGTGGCAATATCTCACCTTCAATGTGCTCTATGAGCTCTGCTGTAAGTTTGCGCTTATACATGGTCCTCCCTATTAATCGGTTAATTTGGCTGTGGAGTATACCTTGAATACAACCATGTCGCAGTTTGTTCCAATGCGAAGAGGAGGCCCCCACAGTGAAAGACCGCTCGATACATATACATGCGAATTGCTCCATTTGCGATAGCCATTGCTCTGCTCAAACAGACGGTCGGTTATCAGGTTGCCCGGCCATATCTGTCCGTTGTGTGTGTGGCCGCTTAGTTGAATGTCTATGCCAAGCTCGTTCTTTATAGCAATATCGTATGGCTGATGGTCTATGAGAATCATCACTTTGCTTTTGTCGGCTTTTGCAACAAGTTCGTCAATTGCCATTCTTCCTCTGCTGTGCACATCGTCGCGGCACAGCAGCTGTATGCCGTTGGGTAGTGTGACTACGCTGTCGGCAAGCATCTTTATCGGTGTCATGTTCACAAAGCGGTAGCTGTTGTCTATACCGCTTATGTATTCATGATTACCCGGTGCCATGTATATGCCCATAGATGAATTTATGGTGTTGAGCTCCTCGTACATCTTCTCTTTGTGTAGTGGAACGGTGCTGTTATCAATGAGATCGCCTGCTATAAGCACGATGTCGGGTTTCTCGGCATTTATCATGTCCACAAATTTCTTCAGCCTCTCCTTGCCTGTGCCATGCCCAAGATGAAGGTCGCTCACACCTACAATAGTGACAGTGTCCCCGATTATATGTTTCTCTACAGGGATATCAATTCTATTTACTCTGGGGCTTAGGTAATTTATATGTCCGGCAATAAGTATTGATAATGTTATGCCCAGTGCATATATAACCCCGTTTTTCATGCTGCGTGCAAACAGTGCTTTTATGATGTCGAAGAACACCAGTGCCATTGTCATGTATAGCACGAACACCAGCCAGATGCTTCCTGCCGCATACATCGTCTTGTAGATAATGGCCGGCAACACGTTGCTGTGGCGCAGCGACATTGTGATGAACAGCATTAATGCCATCAGCCAGAAGAGCACAGTGAACAGGATGCGTACAAGAATATACATGCTACGCATTCTTTGCATAGCACGTATATATATGTATATGTTTCCGCATAGGAAACAGATAAGCATCAGCAGCAGAAATTTACCCATCTTATACTGTTTCGGCTGGTAGAAAAGCTATTCTCCTGTTGTTATTTTTGGTTGTTGTCGAGATTCTCGATGAAGAACTTGCTCATTCTTTCGAACACCTGATAGCGTGTGTTTGCACCGAAATAGATGCTGTGGTTGCTGTCGGGGTATATTGCCATCTCAATCATTTTGCCGGCTTGGCAGGCAACGTGTACATAGCGCAGCATGTTGCGGAAATGTACGTTGTCGTCGGCTGTACCATGTATCATCAGTAGTTTGCCGTTCAGCTTCTCAACATTCACTATTGCCGATCCCAAGTCATATCCCTCTTTGTTCTCTTTGGGTGTGCGCATGAAACGCTCGGTATAAACGGTGTCATAGAAACGCCAATCGGTTGGAGCAGCAATGGCAACGCCTGCCTTGAATACATTCTGCTCCTGACTCATTGACATAATGGTGTTGTAACCGCCGAAACTCCATCCCCATATACCGATGTTCTCTTTGTCTACATAGGGTAGTGTGCCCAGATACTTTGCAGCCTCTACCTGATCGCGCGGCTCGTAATAACCGAGTTTCATATAGGTGCATTTGCCGAACTCGGTACCGCGTCCGCCTGTGCCGCGACCGTCGATGCACACCATGATATATCCGTTCGATGCCATATATCCTTCGAATGTGGCACCGGGATACATACCGGTGTTCCATGTATCTTTTACCTCCTGTGAGTAGGGGCCGCTGTACTGGTACATTATGACAGGATATTTGTTTGACTCGCAGAACGACATGGGTTTTACCATCCAGCCGTTAATCTCAATTCCTTCACTGTTCGTGAATGTGAAGAACTCTTTTGTGTATTGCACCTTGCCTGCCAATTTCTCGCTCAGTGCCTTGTTGTCGATAAGAGTCTCAATTACATTTCCTTTGCTATCATTTGTTGTGACAACCGGTGGGGTGTTGAGGTTGTCGAATGTGTTGATGAAGTATTTGAAGCCGGTACTGAAGATTGCACTGTTTGTACCGTCATTTTTTGTGAGTCGTGTCTTCTTGCCTTTGGCATTTATCTTGTATATGTTGCTGCGCAATGGGCTTCCCTCGTTGCTCGAGTAGTAATACTCGTTCTTTGCCTTGTCCCATCCTATGAACGACAGCACCTCAAAGTTGCCCTCTGTGATAGGGCGAACAAAACTACCCTCTGTGGTGTAAAGATAGAGCTGGTTGTAACCGCTGCGCTCGCTGTTGAGTACAAAATATTTGTCATAGAACTTAAGCTTCGAGTATGCGCTTTCGTTGAGATATGTATCGCTCTCCTCGCGCAGAATTCGTTTGCATATTCCGCTCAAGGGGTTTGCTGCGAATATATCCATAATGCTCTGGTGGCGGTTCAGTGTAACCACTGCAAGCATTTGGGGGTCGCTGGTGAATATTATTCTGGGGATATAGTTCTCTTCGTCAATCTCGAGTTTGAGTCGGCGTGTCACTCTGCTCTTGATATCGAATGTATGTACAGATACCTTTGAGTTGTCGGCACCTGCAACGGGGTATTTGTAACTGTAAGGCGCAACGTATGGCTCATACTCCACCTTGCTTTGTGTGGGAATGTACATAGGCATGTCATAGTTCATGACATCGCTTTCATCATATTTTATATAAGCAATCATTTTGCTGTCGGCGCTCCAGTCGTATGAGCAGTTTGTCGAGAACTCCTCCTCATATACCCAGTCGGGGATGCCGTTGATGATTTTTCCCTTTTCGCCATCAGTGGTAATTTGCGACTCGCTGTTGTTGAAGAGCAGTTTCACAACAAAGATGTTGTTGTCGCGTACAAAGGCAATCATAGTGCCGTCGGGCGAGAACTTGGGCACCTGTTGCGCTCCGTTCTCGGACAATGGCTCAACCTTATTGTTCTTGCGTGTGAAAATATAGTGCTCTGCTGTAAATGAACGACGGTATATGCTGCGGGTGTTTGTCTGTATGAGCATACGGCTCTCGTCGGGCGAGAACTGATAGCCGTCGATGCGTTTCTCACTGAATCCGCGTGCAGATGCAACGTCGAAGATTGTGTCTACAACGGCACCATCCTTGAATGAACACTTCAGAATCATGCTGCGTTCGCTGTTCATGCGTGCAAAGTGTTCGCCGTCGGCCATAGGTACTATTGCCGAATATCTCTTTGGCCAGTACTTGCCTTGTATGATTTCGCGCAGCTCAAATTGCTCGGGTATCCTTATCTCGGAATTTTCGGTGTTTCCTCCTGCAAACAGGGAGATTGCAAAGATTGTAGCTGTAAGCAAAGATGATAATCTTTTCATTTCTTTCTATTTTTTTATTAATGTGCGAATATACATAGAATTATCGATAATTTGTGCTAACTTTGACAATTATGAACTCCTTGCCACGTTTTTATTATAACGATTTAGGTACCTATCTGCGCAACATCTTCGGCTGCAAGGTACAGAAGATAACCATTGATGCAGGTTTCACCTGTCCCAATCGTGATGGCACTGTTGGACGTGGCGGATGCACATATTGCAACAATCAGACATTCAGTCCGGCATTTTGCAATCGCAATAAGCCTGTTGTTGAGCAGATGTGCGAGGGTATAGGCTTCTTTGCACATAAATATCCCCAAATGCGTTATCTTGCCTATTTTCAGGCCTACACAAATACCTACGGCTCGTTGGAAACGCTCAAGCAGCGATACGAAGAGGCTCTATCGGTTGAGGGTACATTGGGAATAGTGATTGGTACTCGCCCCGATTGCATGCCCGATCTCTTGCTCGATTATCTGCAGGAGTTGTCGGGGCGCACTTTTGTCCTTGTTGAGTATGGAATTGAGAGTACAAGCGATGTTACCTTGCAGCGTATTAACAGAGGACACGATTTTGCTACTGCAGCAGATGCGGTGGAGCGTACTGCAGCTCGTGGAATCCCTGTAGGTGCGCACATCATATTGGGCTTGCCCGGTGAACCCCGTGAGGTAATCATGCAACAGGCTGCACTGTTGTCGCAGTTGCCTTTGACGACGCTCAAGATGCACCAGCTGCAGCTGATTCGTGGTACACGCATGGCACAAGAGTATCTCGAGTGCCCAAATGACTTTTCACTCTTCTCACTCGATGAGTATATCGAAACGGTTGTAGATTATGTCGAGCGTTTACGCCCGGATATCGTGCTTGAGAGATTTGCATCCCAGTCGCCCAAGGAGTTGCTCATCGCACCCGACTGGGGTATTAAGAACCACGAAATAGTAGAGAAGGTAAAGCGCCTCATGCGCGAGCGCGATACTTGGCAAGGTAAATTCTATAGATAACTATCTACGTTCATTATTTATACGGTGGGGTAGAATACCTCGTCATGTGGCAACGGATATATTCATCTGTTGCAAAAATAATTAAAGGAGTCTACTGTCGATATGTTCCAGAATCTTTTCTATCTCACTTGGATGAAACCATGTGACCTCTTCGTCGCGTCTGTACCATGTCATCTGCTTGCGCGAGTATATTCGTGTGTTTTGTTTTATCTTTTCAATGGCAAAAGGCAATTCCCATTCGCCATCAAGCACTTTGAAAATCTCTTTGTAGCCTACAGTGTTCAATGAGTTATGTTCGCGCAGATGGTAGAATCTTTTGGCTTCTTCTATGATTCCCTGTTCTATCATAATGTCTACGCGTCTGTTTATGCGCTCATACAGTTCTTCTCTTTCGCGCTGCAAGCCTATCTTTATGATGTTAAACGGACGCTCGCGCTTTTTTCCACTGCGGAAACTGCTGTATGGCTTGCCTGTCATGTAACAGATTTCCAAAGCATGCATCACACGCTTGTGATTCTTTATGTCGGCCTCGGCATAGTATGTGGGGTCGAGCAGACGCAGTTCTCTGCATAGCTGTTCAAGTCCCTCGTTTTCGTACTTGTCTTTTATCATTTGACGGGTCGCCTCGTCTACGGTGGGTATATCGTCTATGCCTTTGCACACAGCATCGATGTACATCATTGAACCGCCCGACATCAGTACGCTGCTGTTCTTTGCAAAGAGTTCATTCAATAAAGAAAGCACCTCCTGCTCGTAGCGGGCGGCGCTGTAGTAATCACCCGGCTGCAGTTGCCCTACAAAGTAGTGTTTATGTAGGGACAACTCTTCTGCCGTGGGTGCTGCTGTACCAATCTCCAAACCCCTATACATCTGACGCGAATCGGCCGATATTATAGGCGATTCAAGATGCTTTGCTATTGCAAAACTTGTTTCGGTCTTTCCTACTGCGGTGGGGCCAATCAGTACAATAAGATTATTCATCTCTCTTATGTGTTCTATTTATGAGTAAAGGTCGTCGATAGAACTCATGTCCGAGATGTTGTCAAGGTCGAGTCCGTCGAGATCCTCGTCGTTGTAACCGTCGCTGCCGTAGAAGTCGTCTTCGTAGTCTTCGCCTCCCGATGTGGCAACCGGGTTCTTGCTCATCAACTCATCGAAATCGAGAACCTGCACAGGTGCATCTCCAATTGATTTTGTACAGCGTGCAGCGTCAATGTCCTTACCGAACTCTATTTTGCTGAGCTCCATAAAGAATACGCGGTCACCAAGCGGGTCGAACACATACATCAGATGCTGTTTCTCTTCTTCAACAAGGTCGCCGATTATTGTGTCTGACATAGTGTAGCTCTCCTCTTCAGATAGGCCGCCCATGTCCTCGAGTGTAATTTCAACCTCCTTAATCCAATTGTCGTTGCAGATGAAGAATGAAGTCATCTGGTCATCGGGGTAGTTCACCGATTCCAGAATTGCCTTATGCAGGTCAAGGAACGATGCGTCCGAGTCAATCTCTATATCTCTGCGGAAGTTTTCCACTTCGTCAGAGAGCAGTCTGAATTTATATACCATATAGTGTCAGTTTATCCGATTATACCACGCTCCGATTCCTTCTCGATGAAGTTAAGGATATACTCAATTTCGGGAGTCATGGGTATTCTCTCTTTAATCATTGCAACACCTGTACTTACGTTGTTCTCGCCCTCGTATATAAGACGGTAGGCATTGCGTATGTTGTTTACTGTCTCGTTTGAGTATCCGCGACGACGCAAACCTACGATGTTAAGACCGCAGTAGCGTGCAGGCTCACGGCCTACTATTATATAAGGAGGTACATCCATGCTGAAACGGCTTCCTCCCTGTATCATTACATAACCGCCTATGTGGCAGAACTGGTGAACAAGAACACATGCGCTGAGAATAGCGTTGTCGTCTATGATAACCTCACCGGCAATCTTACTTGAGTTACCGATAATACATCCGTTGCCAATGATGCAGTCATGTCCTATGTGTGAGTTCTCCATCAACAGGTTACCGCTTCCCACAACAGTCTTTCCGCGTGATGCTGTTCCTCTGTTGATAGTAACGTTCTCGCGAATCATATTGTTGTCACCGATTTCGCATGTTGTTTCCTCGCCTTTGAACTTAAGGTCCTGAGGTATACCGCCGATAACAGCTCCATGGAAAATCTTGTTGTTGTTACCCATTCGTGTTCCGTATAATACCGAAGCATGAGGCATTATGACACAATTGTCACCAATTACAACATTCTTGTCGATATATGCAAAAGCACCTATCTCACAGTTCTCACCTATCTTTGCTTCAGGGTCGATGTATGCTAATGGACTAATCATGGTTTATTATTTTTTAGTGTTACTTATTTTCTTCTTCTTTCTTAATAATCTGTCCGGTGAATGTAGCCTCTACTGCCATGCGCTCGCCTACAAAACCGTAGCCTTTCATCACTACCATGCCGTGGCGCAGGGGCTGTACAAGCTCTACACGGAATACGAGTGTATCGCCGGGGACAACCTTCTTGTGGAATACTACCTTATCAATCTTTACAAAGTAGGTAGAGTATGATTCGGGGTCTTCGAGCATGTTGAGTATCATAAGACCTCCAACCTGTGACATCGCTTCAATCTGCAATACGCCGGGCATAATGGGCTCGTCGGGGAAGTGACCCTGGAAGAAGGGCTCATTTGCTGTTGCATTCTTGATACCCACGATGTAGTTTGATCCCATCTCTGTAATTTTGTCTACAAGCATGAATGGGAAACGGTGGGGCAGCAGCTTGCGCACCTTGTTTACATCCATTACAGCCTTGCTGTCGGGGTTGTAAATGGGAGCCTGAATCTGGTTCTGACGAATTATCTTGCGCATTGCACGGGCAAACTTGTTGTTTATGGTGTGTCCGGGGCATGTTGCGATGATACGTCCCTGCAAGGGCTTTCCGATGAGTGCAAGGTCGCCTATGATATCGAGCAGCTTGTGACGTGCTGGCTCGTTGTTCCATACGAGTGGCTTATGGTTCAGATAACCCAACTTCTTGGCATCCATGTGAGGTACGCCCATGATATCGGCGAGTCTGTTGTATCTATCCTGAGGCATTTCGCGCTCATAAATTACGATTGCATTGTCAAGGTCGCCACCTTTGATGAGTCCGGCTGCAAGCAGGGGCTCAAGTTCGCGCACAAATACGAATGTACGGCTCGATGCAATCTCAGCCTTGAAGTCCTCCATGTCCTCGAGTGTCGCATACTGGTTGTAGAGCACTCCCGAGTCGTAGTGTACAAGTACATTGAGGCTGAACTTCTCATCGGGCAGAATGATGATTGAGTTGCCGGTCTTTTCGTCCTTTACCTCAATCTTTGATTTAATAATAAATGTATCCTTTTCGGCATTCTGCTCTTTTACACCGATGCGTTCAATGTTCTCGATATAATGTATTGCGCTACCGTCGAGTATAGGGAATTCGGGACCGTTTACCTGCATAAGACAGTTGTCGATGCCCGATGCGAACAATGCCGCCATAGCGTGCTCTACGGTGCTGACTCTTGCTTCGCCCACCGAAAGAACTGTACCTCGTGTTGTCTCGGTTACATTCTCGGCAATGGCATCAATTATAGGTTCTCCGGGAAGGTCGATTCTCTGAATCTTATAACCGTAATTCTCGGGAGCAGGATTGAACGTTACTGTAAGGCTTAATCCTGTGTGCAGTCCTTTACCGAATAAAGAGAAACTGCCGTTTAGTGTTTTCTGCTTGTTGTTCATATGAACTGTTGTTTTGTTTTTTTTCAGATGTTTTTCTTAAGAGCCTCCAATTCGCGTGTCAGCTCTTTGATTTTCTTGTCCATTTCGGGTAGACGCTTCATGTATGCAGCTGCACGTATGTACTCTTTTGCATTCATGGCAGGTGCACCAAGCAAGGTCTCGCCACCCTTCACGTTACCTATTGTACCGCACTGTGGGCCAATGGTTGCTTTGTTGCCTATTGTGCTGTGCCCCGAAATTCCGGCCTGTCCACCGAAGATACACCATTCACCGATTTTGGTTGTTCCTGCAACGCCAACCTGTGCAGCCATTGCTGTGTGACTGCCTATCTCGTCGTTATGTGCTATCTGTACAAGGTTGTCGAGTTTTACTCCACTATGGATAACTGTTGCTCCCATGGTGGCACGGTCGACGCATGTGTTGGCACCAATCTCAACATTGTCTTCAATGATTACGATACCCATTTGTGGAATCTTCTCATATCCGTTGGGTGTCGGTGCGAATCCGAATCCGTCGGCTCCAATAACACAACCGCTGTGCAGAATACAGTTGTTTCCGATACGGCAATCGTGGTATACGGTTACATGAGCATACAACATTGTGTTGTTTCCTACTTTGGCTCCGTCGCCAATTGATACGCCGTCGTGAATGATACAGTTGTCGCCGATTTCGCAATTCTCACCTATCACAACGTATGGTGCGATGTAGCATCCTTCGCCTATTGTTGCCGATGCAGCTATTGATGCAAGTGAGCTTACTCCCTGTTTCTTGGGCTTGCTCGCTTCATATATTGTCATAAGCTTGGCAAGGCTGCCGTATGCGTTGTCTACTTTTATAAGTGTTGCCTTAACCTCTTGTGTGGCTTCAAAGTCCTTGTTCACAAGTACAATTGACGACTCAGTCGTATATATATACTCGGTGTACTTGGGGTTGGCGAGGAACGAGAGTGCACCGGGAGTGCCTTCTTCTATTTTCGCAAATGTATATACTTCGGCATTTTCGTTGCCTATAATTTCACCATCAATGAATGAGGCAATTTGTTTTGCTGTGAATTTCATCTCGTTGAAGTTTGTTGGTGAGTTGCCTTCTGTTATTTGTTAATGCGAATGTAGTATTTTTTTACATATTCGCAAGTTATATTTTACTATTTTAGATTACGCCGTGCAATTTCAGCTCATTCTCCATCTGCTGCTGGTACTCATGTGCCTTCTCGCCGGCTACTGCAGCATAGTTCTCGCTGCTGTCGGCAAAAATTACCGCGCGGCTTGCATTTACAAGTAGTCCGCACTCGCTGTTCATACCATATTTGCATACCTCCTCGAGCGAGCCGCCCTGCGCGCCTACACCGGGAACAAGCAGGAAGTGGTTGGGGACAATGTTACGTACATTCTCGAATGACTTGCCCTGTGTAGCTCCTACAACATACATCATGTTTTGGTCGCTTCCCCATTTCTGCGATGTGCGCAGCACCTTCTCGAACAGCATTTCGCCGTTCTCGTCTTTAGTAAGCTGGAAGTCGTGTGAGCCGGGGTTCGAAGTCAATGCAAGAACAATCACCCATGCACCGTCATACGACAGGAAAGGTGATACGCTGTCCTCGCCCATGTAGGGAGCAACGGTGAGTGCGTGCACCTGCATCTCCTCAAAGAACGAACGTGCATACAATGCCGATGTGTTACCTATATCACCACGTTTTGCGTCAGCTATAATGAAAATTTCGGGATAGTTGTCCTTTATATATTGTACAGTCTTCTCGAGGCTGATCCATCCTTTCACGCCGGTAGCCTCATAAAATGCAAGGTTGGGCTTGTATGCAACAGTGTAGGGTGCTGTCGCATCAATGATAGATTTGTTGAATTCGAATACAGGGTCCTCGCTGTCGAGTACGCATGCAGGCAGCTTCTTGATGTCGCTGTCGAGTCCGACACACAGGAATGAACGTTTCTCCTTAATCTGTTTTACTAATTCTTGCTTGTTCATGGTTTTATCTGTTTTTCGTTGTTTTCTTGTTTATAGTTCGTTCTCTTTCATACGCTCGGTATTCTCGGCTACTATCAGGTGGTCTATGCAATCCTGTATATCACCGTTTACGAATGCCTGCAAATTATATATGGTGTAGTTTATTCTATGGTCGGTTATACGTCCTTGCGGATAGTTGTATGTACGTATCTTTGCCGAACGGTCGCCTGTTGATACCATTGTCTTGCGCTTGCTTGCAATGTCATCGGCATAGCGCTGATGTTCGCGGTCGTATATGAGAGTTCTCAGTCGTGCCAATGCGCGCTCCTTGTTTTTGGGCTGGTCGCGTGTCTCGGTACACTCTATGAGAATCTCTTCGGTCTGTCCTGTCTCGGGGTTCAGCCAAGGGTATCTCAGACGCACTCCCGACTCAACCTTGTTGACATTCTGTCCTCCTGCTCCGCTTGAACGGAAGGTGTCCCATTTTATGGCGCTCTCGGTAATCTCAACATCAAACGGCTCGGCTTCGGGAAGCACTGCTACAGATGCGGCTGATGTGTGGACACGTCCTTGAGTCTCGGTTGCAGGCACGCGCTGTACGCGGTGTACTCCCGATTCATATTTTAGCGTGCCATACACTTTTTCGCCTGTTACGGTGCAGATAATCTCCTTGTATCCGCCAGATGTTCCTTCGCTGAAGCTCGATACCTCCATGCGCCAGCCTTTTGTCTCGCAATATTTGCTGTACATGCGATAAAGGTCGCCTGCAAAAATTGCAGCCTCGTCTCCGCCTGTTCCGCCTCTGATTTCAAGGATTGCGTTCCTTTCATCTTGCGGGTCGCTGGGAATGAGCAACAGTTTTATCTCCTCTTCAAGTTCGGGAATGGCGGTAGAGCAGTGGTCGAGCTCTTCGCGTGCCATTTCGCGCAATTCGCTGTCGCTTTCATTGGCCAACAGGTCTTTGGCCTCGCTTTGTGACTGCAAAAGGGTAATGTATCGTTTGCGCGCATCCATAATCTGCTCAAGTTCGCGATACTCCTTGTTCAGTCTCACAAAGCGTTTCATGTCGGCAACCACCGCAGGGTCTGTTATAAGTAGTGCAACCTCTTGGAATCGTGCCTCAAGGTCGTTAAGCTTGCTCAGTATGTTGTTGTTTTCTGCCATAGTTCTATTTGCAGAGCTTTTTGGTCCAAGTGAATTTGCGTGTTATGACTGCGTATACTATATAACCCCATCCTGCTGTTCCGATAATCTGTGCAACAGGGCGGTATGCCAATATCTCTTGCGCCTGTTCTATTTCGAGGCACGAAATGTAGCACATATATAAAAATGCGCATATCGACAAACCGCAACAGAGTATATACAGTAACTTGTTCATTCAGTTTCAATATTTGAATTCGCCGAACTCGCTGCGTATAATCAGCTCGTTGTGGTCGCACTCTTCAACGCGGCCTACAATCTGAGCGTCTACGCCAAAGCTCTTGCTTATTTCAATTACCTGCTCGGCATGTTCGGGGCTCAGATATACCTCGAGACGGTGACCCATGTTGAACACCTTGTACATCTCGCTCCAGTCGGTGCCGCTTTGCTCCTTGATGGTCTTGAACAATGGGGGCACAGGGAACAGGTTGTCCTTGATTATTCGTTTGTTCTCTACAAAGTGCATTACTTTGGTCTGTGCACCTCCCGAGCAGTGTACCATACCGTGTATCTGTGGGCGAAGTGCATCGAGCAGTTTCTTTACGATGGGAGCATAGGTGCGTGTGGGCGACAATACCAGTTTGCCTGCATCGAGCGGAGAGTTCTCTACATTGTCTGTCAGGCTAAGACCACCCGAATATACAAGCTCCGAGGGAACTGCACTGTCGTAACTCTCAGGATATTTTTCGGCAAGGTATTTGCCGAATACGTCGTGACGTGCCGATGTGAGTCCGTTACTGCCCATACCGCCGTTATACTCCTTCTCGTATGTAGCCTGTCCGTAAGAAGCCAAGCCTACGATTACATCACCTGCTGCAATGTTGGCATTGTCAATCACATCGCTGCGTTTCATGCGGCATGTAACTGTGCTGTCTACAATGATGGTGCGCACAAGGTCGCCTACATCGGCAGTCTCACCACCTGTGGCATATACTCCGACGCCCATCTCGCGAAGTTCGGCAAGCAGTTCATCGGTTCCGTTTATGACAGCCGAGATTACTTCGCCGGGGATAAGCAACTTGTTACGGCCTATTGTTGACGAAACAAGAATGTTGTCTGTTGCGCCTACACACAAAAGGTCGTCGATGTTCATTATAAGAGCATCCTGTGCAATGCCTTTCCACACCGACAGGTCACCGGTCTCTTTCCAATAGAGATAGGCGAGTGACGATTTGGTGCCGGCACCGTCGGCATGCATTATGTTACAATATTCGGGGTCGCCGCCTAAAATGTCGGGGATTATTTTGCAGAAAGCCTTAGGATACAATCCTTTATCTATATTTTTGATTGCATTGTGTACATCCTCTTTTGATGCCGATACTCCTCGCATCATGTAACGTTGGTCGCTCATTATTTTGTTGCTTTTTAAAAATTACACATGTGTTATTACTACATTTATTCTGCGAAGATACTAAAAAGCAGTGTGAAAAGCTAAAAAAACACTCTTTTTTCGCTTTTCGATAGCCCTTTTTTTCTCTTCTTCTTTTCGTGGGCTTCAAAATCCCCGGCGTGACACAGTCCGCTGTTGACGGAATATTTTGCTATGTGTAAAGATTATTCTAATGCTTTATCCAATATAACCTTCACCTCGTCTTTCTTTATTCCGCCTTCGTGTACCTTCTCTCCGTTCAAATAAAAAGTGGGTACATAGTAGTAGTCGAACTTATCGGCAATATCGGGGTGAATCAGCTCGTCAATCCTCTCCAGCTCTATTTTATTGTATTCGTTGTTTTCCTCTTTAAGTTCATTGATGTATTTGAATGCCCTTATACAGAATGGGCATCTTTCCTGATAGAAAAGTTTTATCTTTTTCATGCCAATTTATTTAAAATGTAAAATAAAATCATAAGACTTTAAGCCTCTCTCTCTTTTATGCTCAATTATCTTTTATCAAATATAAATATACATCTTGCGCGTGGAATTCTTGCAATCGCTAATGTTAATATAATGTAAAATTGATGCATGATATTGCTTAATCTATATCTTTTTGCGTATAATTACAAAAATTATTGTTGTTATATTGTAAGTAAACTTTAGCCTTTGCTGCTTAAGAAGCTTTTGTTTTGTGACATTGTGCGCTGTTGCAGTGTGGATGTTTGACAAAATGGCAGCCGTGATGTTTGCTTGTAAATGATAATAACTGTTTGTATGATTGCAATTTTATTTACATAATAAACTTGAAAACGGGCGCAATTGTATCAAAAATCAAGAATATTATAAAATTAACTATGATTTTGTTCTTTATTTAAATTAATAAATTGTACCTTTGCGACCGATAAACAAAATAACAAAATTTAATATGAAAAAACTCTCTATTGCGGCATTTGCAGCGGTTGCATTAATGACTGTGGGTTGTTCAAAACCGGCAGGAGTGAATTTTAATTTGAGTGGATATGCTCCAGAGGATTCTATTGTTGTTTATATCAACAATTTAGGAGCAAAAGACAAAGATGTACGCGTTGACACACTTGCTGCGCCCAATGGAGTATGTTTTATGCCTGCAGATTACGATAAGGCCAAGGTCATAGTGGTACAGAAACATATCAACCTGAATACAATAAAGAATGGTAGCTAT
>CAJGCJ010000034.1 GCA_904501775.1 uncultured Bacteroidaceae bacterium
GAAACGGAGCAGTGTTCCATCGGCATTAAAAACACCGGCAAAGGTATATTTAACATCGGTGTTCCATGCTGTATATTCGGGATACTCTACGCGCGCACTATAGACAACATCTAACACATCACTTTTTTTGAAACGATAATTGGTAGTGAAAGAGAGATACTTCCTGTATATCTTTTTATTGTTGGGATTTACCACATGTCTTGTGATTTCGCCCTCAATCCTTTCGATACGGTTCTTTGCATCGTAAACAAAATTGTAACACCATTCATACTCACGGCCTTTGTTGTCGATTGTATCCATTTTCACGCATTTAACCATTCTGTAGCTGTTGGCATCAAGCGCTTCGTATGCCGAAACAGCGGTATCGGCATTGTACTCATCATCACTGCCACATGCGACACATGTTAGTACAGAGATAGCTAAAAATATTGTTATGAATCGGTTCATTTTGTCAGTAATATACTATAAACATTATCGAATGCGCGAATATAAGCCAAAAAGAATGAAAGCGCCAAAATATATAGGACAAAAAAGGAGATTCAACCACTTTGGCACACTATTTGTTATTTATCTTACAGATAAAAAAGATACAATTATGGCATTCATCGATTACTACAAGGTGCTGGGTGTCGATTCCAAAGCATCACAAGCCGACATACGCAAGGCCTACCGCAAACTGGCCAAGAAGTATCACCCCGATGTCAACAGCAGCGACCCCAATGCAAAACAACGGTTTCAGGAGATAAACGAAGCCAACGAGGTGCTGAGCGACCCCGAAAAGCGCAAGAAATATGACGAGTACGGCGAAAACTGGCGACATGCCGATGAATTTGAGGCACAACGCAGACAATATAGCGGTGGCGAGTTCGGAGGATTCGATTTCGGTGGGTTCGGAGGGTTCGGAGACTTCAGCCGCAGCGCAGGCAACACCGGAGGATTCAGTGACTTCTTTGAGAATCTTTTCGGTGGAGGAAGAGGATTCTCGGGATTCAAAGGAAATAGTGCTGCAGCAGGACAGGACATGCAGACCGAAATGTCGCTTTCACTGCGCGAAGCTGCGCACACGCACAAGCGCGTAGTCAACATCAACGGCAACAGCATACGCCTAACAATCCCTGCCGGCATTGCAAACGGGCAGAAAATCCGCCTAAAAGGACAAGGTGCAGCATCGGTACAAGGCGGCGAACGTGGCGACCTTTACATAACATTCAACATAGAACCCGACCCCCAATTCACGCGTGAGGGAGATAATCTTTACACATCGGTAACCGTAGACCTGTATACTCTTATGCTGGGCGGAGATATAATGGTACCCACACTCGACAACACTGTACGCATGCACATCAAAGAGGGAACACAGCCCGGCAACAAGCTGCGCTTACGTGGAAAGGGATTCCCTGTATACAAGAAAGAGAATGAATGCGGTGACCTTATTGTGACATTGAAATTGCAACTTCCCACGCTCAATGAGCAACAGAAAGAACTTCTTACAAGAATGCGCGAAAGCGAGTAAGTTCATTGATATATTCAAAAGGCCCGGGAAATTTCCCGGGCCTTTTGAATATATCAATTATAGAGCATTATATATCCGTTAAGATAGGTGGCAAAGATAAGCCACGCTATATACGGGATAAAGAGCCAAGCCGACGGTTTGTATACGACAAACGCACCTACCGTATAAAGCAATGCAAACATATCGAGCAGTATAATATCCATAAAACCTAAAAGCGGACTTCTCAAATAGAAGAAAAAGAAGGTCCACATTATATTAAGAATGAACTGTATCACGAAAAGTACATACAGAACCATTGCATAGAGTGAGCGTATGCCGGCCAACAGACCTACGGATATTCCCATGAGCGTATACAGCAATGTCCAAGCCACAGGAAAGAGCCACCCGGGAGGCGACAAAGGCGAATGCGCTAAAAGCGGATACCACTCCTCTATGGAATTGCCCTGCATAAGACTCGACAAATATCCCATAATGAGACACACTGCCACCCACAGTATAACAGAAACAGTTCTATTCATCTTAGTTCGTTTTTTGTAAGAACAAGCAAAGAGGATTTTTTGTTTGCAAACAACATGATTCCGTATACAAAACAAAACGTGAGTGTCTTATGACACTCACGTCCAATATCTTACAAGCTACTACTGCCAAAGTATTATCCACCCGTTATACGTCACTATCGCAAACAGCACTACGCAGTACATGACTTTGAGCCCCGTTGTGAGCATAAAGGCAAGAAACGACATAAAGGCAATACCAAAAGCCTTTTCAATTTTAGTACCGGCATACAATTCACCTATTAGCGCACCCATAAAAGGAGCTATTATAATACCCAAAGGCCCCATGAAAAGTCCGACAAACATACCTATTCCTGCACCCCAAAGTCCATATTTTGAGCCACCTCGCTTATTTGTGAGCCATATTGGAGCGACATAGTCGAGTATTGTAATTATTACGGCAAAAACTGCAGCAACCATTACCTGCGCAGTAGTCATATCATAGCCGTCACATACAAGGATCAACAGCATGGCTACAAAACTAAGAGGCGGACCGGGAAGCGCAGGAATAATTGCACCCAACACTCCTACAATAGAGAGTATGAATGCCAATATTACAATTATAATATCCATAATAATCCCGATTTATCTTTTGCTCTTATTTTTAAGTACCTCATTAATTTGCGAATTCGAGTGATATGGGACTTTACCCGACGGCACATATCGGCTCGATGATGAGAGATGAGTATCCTGATCGTCAAAGAAGATGTGCGCACCGAATGCCTTAAGCACCTCGTCCTTGGGCAAACCACCCAAGAAGTAAGCCTCATCGACATATACACCCCATTTGCGCAGAGTCTTTATGACTCTGAAATGCGAAGGCAGGCTACGGGCTGTAACAATTGCCAGACGCAGGGGAGAGAGCTCGATTGATGTAGGCAATGACTCTTGTATCTGCGACAGCTTTATAAGCAGATTGGCAAACGGGCCGGCCTTCAAAGGCTCATCAGCATGCTCCTTTTCATATTGGTAGAAAGCATCTATGCCCTCCGATTTATATCTGCACTCAGACTCGTCAGAGAATATGACCGCATCGGCATCAAAAGCGATTTTCACCTTGCTGTCCTCGGGATTGAACTCGGTTGGCGGTGCATAGATCTGGGCTGCCGCACATATACCCGAATCAATCACACGCTGAACATCATTCTCGTCCTTGGACAAGAAGAGGTCTATTGAGAACGCCTCGAGATATTTTGTAAGCGACTCGCCGCCCGAGAGAGCGACCCTTGTTATCTCAAGACCATACTTGTCGAGCGATTTCAGCATACGCATACCGGTCTCAGGGCTGTTGCGCGACATTACAACAACCTCTACAATAGGACGGTTAGCTTGCTTGTTCAGTTCGAGCAGACTCTTTACAAGATAAAAGGCTGTACCGCGTTCAAGTGGCACATCCTCGTGTTCCTCCTGATATTGTCTATATCTCTTTATACCGTCTTTCAGAAATATCTCGTTCTCTTTTTCCAAGTCGAAAAGTGCACGCGACGATACACCTATAACCAATCTACCTGTCAAGTCTTCCATATATCCATTATTTGCTTTTGCGAATATATATATTATCCGGCAATAATTATAAGATTAGAAATAAATATCCATTATACTGCAACAACGGACAATTGCTTATGTGTTGCAGCATATCTCTTTATTACAACAAAATTACAGATATGACTGGGATATCATACCTGTAATTTCTATTTAATGTCAATTATAGTCAACCTCTCAAACGGAAGCCCGATGCCTTAGCCAATATTGCAGCCTCGGTGCGGCGCGCCGACATGAATGCAAGCACATTAAGCACAAGAGCAATAAAGGGAAAGAGCAACGCTGTCTGAAGATACACACTTGTGCCCTCCATGAGCAACAGTGATATCACAAGCAACAGCAGATAATAACCTGTCAACAACAACACAGCCAGAATTGATACCCTTTTTTGCAATTCAAAGTTCTGGAACGATGCAATGAAAAGTGCAAACAATTCAACCAATGCTGTAAATGAGAGCACTATGCCTAATGCACACACTACATAACTTGCTGTTGAATCGGGCTTGTTTATAGAGAAATTATCCAATACTGATGTGGCTCCGTTTGGCTCGATAAATTGTGCAACAGGCATAAACAGCGCTGCAATAAGCAGAGCCAGAGAGACTACATACAGTATCTGATATGAACGGAATTTCATAATATCTCTATATTGCTGTGATTACTCCTCTTCGCTGCTCTCTTTAGAAGGATCGCGGAAATAGACCTTGCCATCAATGAACTCCTGTGCCGCAATAAGTGTGGGCTTGGGAAGTCTCTCATAGTAGCGTGAGATCTCTATCTGCTCGTGATTCTCGAACTGCTCTTCGAGGTTGTCGGTTGTCGATGAGAACTCATTGAGTTTCTTCAGCAACTCATCTTTCATCTCGGCTGCTATCTGATTAGAACGCTTGCCTATGATTGATACTGACTCGTACACATTACCTGTTTCATTTACAAAATCGGCCATGTTACGAGTAACTGTTGTTGTAGGGGCATTTGTCTTTTTGTAGTCCATCTTATTATATTTGATTATGTTATTTCTGAATTATTCGTTTACTACCTTCAACGACTCTTTATAATATTCCTCGGCCTCGGCAATATGCTTGCTCTCGGGGAACTCGTTCTTGAAAGCATAATATTCGTCTATGGCATCGCGGTAACGCTCAACTTTCTTATCCTCGACACTGTGATATGCCATCTTATACTTTGCACGGAGTACAAGAATAGACAAGTCCTCGCGGAATTTTGTATAGGGATAATCCTTCAGAGCATTCTGTGCTGTTATGATACACGCCAGATAGTTGTTACCCATGTAGGCCATGTAATCGCCAAGTTCATAATAGAGACGCGCCGAGAGAAGATCTTTCTCGACAAGCACATCCTGCATTTCGAACATCAGATCCTGCGCCTCGTCACGGTATACGCTGGTGGGGAAATATTCAAGGAAGAGTTGCATCTCCTGTATTGCAACGTAAGTATCGGACTGGTCGAGCTCGGGCTCAGCAATATTCATATAGAGAGACTTGCCCGAGTAGAAACGTGCCAGTTCAGTATATGTACCACGAGGATAGCTTGTATAGAACATCTTGAAATATTGCGCTGCGGTGTGGTAGTCTTCCGACTCATAATAGCACATTCCAAGCATAAACAACGACTCTTCGGCCTGAGCGCTGCCTTTAAACAGTCTTATAAGGCTCTCGAGCAAAGGTGCTGCCTTAGAGTATTCGCCACGCATATAATACTCCTTTGCAGCCTCGTACCTATACTCTATACTTGTTGTAGGCTTTATTATCTT
This sequence comes from uncultured Bacteroidaceae bacterium, assembly GCA_904501775.1. Lineage (GTDB taxonomy): Bacteria > Bacteroidota > Bacteroidia > Bacteroidales > Bacteroidaceae > HGM04593. The sequence continues at coordinate 5,384 of CAJGCJ010000034.1, forward strand.
ATTGTATTGCGAACATGATGTAAGCAATATAAGAGACAACGACAATATGTAGAATATATTTTTCATACTTTATTTTAAACTACCCACCTGATATTTATGTATACAGATAAGCATTATAACAAAAATTGCTTGCAAAGTTACTGCTTTTTACTTAAAAACGCAACTGTTAAACTATTATTGTTACCACTTTAATTACTAAAAAATAATTAAAAAGAGTTATTGCATACTATGGCAGGGACAAACTTTTACCATACCTGTTTTGTTCTTTGATAAAACGGAAGTTGCCACAGGCTAATCCGAGTAGATAAAATCACTTAACTATCACAATTATGGAAAAAGTTAGAATAACTGAGTTTGCCGACCCTGTATGCACATGGTGCTGGGGCGCTTCGGCTATATTGCGTGCGATTGAATACAGATACGACGGACAGATAGAGATTGATTACTCTATGTCTGTAATGATTGATGATATCAGGACATTCAGCGACAGGCGTCTGCAAATTGGAGGTAACGACATTGAGATGTCGAACCGTAAAATCCTTTCCCACTGGCTCGACGCATCAACGCTGCATGGCATGCCGGTAGAAGAGCACGGTTTTCATCTGTTCGACAATGAACATCGCTCTACAATGCCTCAATGCAGAGCCTACATAACGGCAAAGATGTATGACACAAAACATCCAAGCAACAGAAAAGGCGCCAAACATTACTTCAGACATATTCAGGAGAGCACTGCATGCAATGCCATGAAGACAGGAAACAACGATGTCCTTGCCGACATTGCAGCCACCGTCGGATACGAACCTGCAAAGTTCAAGGTCATGATGCGCAGTGAAGATGTTGCACGTCAACTCGAAAAGGAACGCGCATCAGCCATACGTTATGATATAAAATCGACACCAACGTTCATAATAAGTTTCAAAGAAAATGAAAGGAAAGCCGAGGGCTACACCACTTGCGAGAAACTGGAGAATATCATAACAGAAATAACTGATGGCAAGGTTACTCCTCGTCGCATTGAACGCCTTGTTCCCACTCAAGAGAATATCCTCAAGTTTATAGAGTGCCATAAAGAGGTATATCCTGTAGAAATAGCTGCCACATTCGGACTTAAAAGAAAATATGGACATTCGTCACTCAACATCGAATCTTACGAGCTGTTACCCGACATAATTGAAGAGCTCATAAAGGAGAAAGAGATAACCATCACCCCAAAAGCCAACAGTTTTAAGATTATCTGCTGCAAGCATCGCAGCAGCACGCAGGAGAAAGAACACAATTACGCCGGTTATTTCTGATATAAATTATAAAACATAAACAGGGAGCGATATCATCGCTCCCTGTTTATACAATCCTATCATTTAACCTTGATTTTCTTTATTCACATTAATTGTAAGTGTCTGATAGGGGAAGTTCAGTCCACGCTTAGGCAGCGTCTCGTAAATATTCTGATTCATCTTGAAATATACGCCCCAATAGTTCTCCTGACGTACCCACACGCGAACGACAATATCAATTGAACTTGCACTCAAAGATGAAAGGCCTATAAAATGTTCAGGCGATTTAAGTATTCTTTCATCTGCAGCTATAAGTTCCTCGATAACAGTTTTTGCCTTTTCATAGTCGTCGCCATACGAGATGCTGAAAGTAAAATCAACTCGACGGAGTTCCTCGCGAGAGTAGTTGTTTACAATACCTGTCGACATAGGACCGTTAGGAACAAGAATAATCTTGTTATCTCCAGTCTTGAGCATTGTATTGAAAATCTGTATCTCCTTTACGACACCCGACTGTCCTTGCGCCTCAATGAAGTCACCTACCTTATAAGGACGGAAAAGAAGTATCATAACACCGCCGGCAAAGTTCTGCAAAGTACCGCTCAATGCCATACCTATTGCAACACCGGCCGAGGCGAAGAGTGCTATGAATGAAGATGTATCGATACCAAAGATGCTTATACTCATTATTATAAGAACCATCAGCAGTACGACATCAATAAGGCTTACAAGGAAACCTCGTATAGATACATTGACATTCCTCTTCTCCATCAACAGTTTTGTAACGGAGATCAGACGTTTGGTAGCCCAGCGTCCTACAAACCACAGAAGAACGACTTTGAGAACTTTTGCACAGAATGTGAGACAATATTTTGTAATCACCTCTATTATCTCAGGGAAAGTAAGTCCCGAGAGCGCTGCAAAAGCATCTTGTACAGAAGGGACAGCAGTTGCTACTGTATCGGGGACCTCTGCCAATGCTGTTAAAAATGTAAATAAGATAATCATAATGGTTATATTATCAACTGTTGTTATCAAGAATCTGTCGGGCCGCATTCTTTGTATCGACCTTTTTAATCACACGCTCCACTATTCCGTCACTGCTTACAACAAAAGTTGTACGTATTATACCCATATAACTGCGGCCGGCCATTTTCTTTTGCCCCCACACGCCAAAAGACTCAATCAACGCACGGTCAGTATCCACTATCAACGGGAAGTTCAAACTCTGTTTCTCTTTAAAGCGTTTGTGTGACGCAGCACTGTCGGCGCTTACACCAACCACAGCATACCCTGCCGAAACAAGTTCATCCATGCCGTCACGCAAAGAGCAAGCTTCTGCTGTACATCCGGGTGTACTGTCTTTGGGATAAAAATATATCACAACTTTCTTATCACCGAACTGTGAGAGAAAAACCTTGTTACCCTCTTCGTCCACGCCCAGATAATCGGGCACTCTGTCTGTAATCTCCAACATAATCAATTCTTTATTCTTGCTTTTAATATACGTACATCATTTATGGGACGATTCAGGGAATCGCGCTCAACGTTCTGTATGCGCTCAACTACATCAAGTCCCGATGTAACCTCACCGAACACGGTATATTGTCCATCAAGATAGGGAGCACCGCCCTCCTTTAGATATGTATTCAACTGTTCATCGGTAAAGGTCATGCGATAGCCCGTGCGATATTCGGTCTTTTGCACCAACCGCTGCAGCTTGTTCAGGGTATATGTCTCGCCATATACTATATAGAACTGGGTTGCTGATGACATCTTTGCCGGATTGATATCGTCACCTTCGCGTGCTGCTGCAACTGCACCACGTTTATGGAACAACGACGGTTTAATCTCGGCATTCAGACGGTAATCGAGGTCACCATCGCCAAGCATAACACCCGGAGGTGCATATTTTGAATTGATGTCACCACCCTGTATCATAAAATCGGGGATAACACGGTGGAACAGCAATGAATCGTAGAACGACTGCTCGACGAGTGAAATGAAATTATCGCGATGATTGGGTGTCTCGTCATATAACATGAACTCTATAGTACCCATTGTGGTCTCCATTACAACCACAGTTCCGGTATCTTTCGGCGAGTCACAAGAGAGTAATAGCGAACACGCTACAACAAACATCCATAATGAATTCTTCATAATATCTGATTTTTATAAGACTACCTACTTCACGAGCAACTTGGTTCCATTAACCACATAAACGCCTTGCGGCAATTGGAATGTATGAATATCGTCTACAACAGCCTCAGCTACAATGCGCCCTGTCATATCAAAGACTTTCACATCCGACGATTTGGTTACAGCTACCGATATACCCTTCTCTACCGCAACGACATCCATGCTGTCTGCGCACTCTACAATCGCGACACCCACAGTACCATTGGTATTCTGCATACCCTCTTTCTGGTAAACGCGCACCCAGTCAAACAGTGTTTCGTATGTATGGGATACATCTGCAGGTGCTGCCCATGAGCCGTCGCCGACACTCTGGTTCAGTATCAGATGGAAGTGCTTGTCAAACGGCCACTGTCCCTTATCAAGATACGACTGGATAGTAGACTTTGCATATCGGCCCACCTCGTTGCCGTCAACATACCAGATAAGCAGGTTCTCGCTCCACTCGAGTCCATAGGTGTGATAACAGCTAAGGTCGAGTGATATATCGAAGCTCGATTTGGGATTATGCTTGTTTCCCAAGTCATATGTCCAGTTCGAATGGATTGTGTGCCATGTATGGTTCTGTGCATCAATAGCTTCCCAGATATCAATCTCACCGCAGTCGGGCCATCCTGCACTCTGTTCCTCGGGCATCATCCAGAAGGCCGGGAAGTTGCCTGAGTAGGGATTTGTCAGAATACGACACTCTACATATCCGTATGTAAAGCCAAAGCGGCCGTTGCTCTTTATTCCACCTGTTATCATAGGAACGTTATCAGTCGATGTATCGGGATTGGGAATTGCCCGTGCAACAAGGTTGCCATCTTTTATGTATACCACCTCTTTGCTATCGCTGAGCCAACGGTTCCAAGTTGAACTATAACGCTTGCAACGCATCCACTTTTCGTCTACAGGCTGCGAATAATCCTGAGCATTGAACTCGTCGCTGAACACCAAACGATACTCGGCATCGGCTGTCACCCTATACTCAGCTGTAATCTCTATGTCTCCGTTTACACTATCGGCAGGGATAGTAAATGACTCGTCCGAAGGAGTGTACTCGCTCCATTGGCAGTTGCCATTGATATATTGGGGACCATCGAAGTTATATCCATGCTTGACTTTTAACGTTGAAAGAACATAACCTTGTGCTACCGGCTTTGCAACCGCCTCAATGGGAGTATAAGGAGAGACTTTAAGAGGAAGCGCCCAACCATAGCCGTCGTATATGTTTCCGTTGACTGTATTCAGTGTCAACGAATAGTCGCCATTGCATACATTAAGTATGAAGTCGACCACCTGACCGCCGTTGGCTGTTATTCCGCTTGAGCCTGCCGATGACACATCGTTCTTATCGGCCTTAAGACGCACGCGATATTTTCCCGAAGAGAGCATCGGCGAGAGAGTAAAAGAGGGCAAGGATGATGAAGTCGCATCAACATGCTCACCCTTACTGTTCTTGCCATCATACCATGTATAAGATACAAGTTCGCTCGACATTGACTGATGGGCATTGTCGCCTGTTGCAACCGAGAACTTACCGTCATTATTATAATCTACATAAAGATAATAGTGCATGCCCTCGTTTTCGGCCGACACCTTGCAATTAATTGTTGCACCGGCTGTAGTACACACCTCGTTCTTTGTAAGATTATTATACAATTTTGAATTTTGTGGTATAGATATACTCTTTTTTGCTCCATCTGACGAAGTTACTTCAAAACTCTTTATTCTATATGAGCTGTTTGTAAGTTCTTCATTAGCATCAAATGAGAGGGAATAGTTGTCGTTTGAATCATCATCGGCCATCTTTACAAACTTTGCCTGAAGACGGACATCACCGTCGAGCATCGAAGCGGGAATTTCAAGTTTGTTATCTGCAATCTGATAACCGGGAATAATATCAAGACTATTTTGTGCCACGCCGCATTTATGGCTCTCGCCATCGAGATTATATCCATGCAGAATTTCAATTGCATCGCACATATAGCCATCGGCGGGTGTCACATTTATTGCCAAAGGCTTTCCAAAGGGATGCTTATAACCATTGATTGAAGTTCCATCAGCAAGTGAGAGCGTTCCATTATCGGATGCGCTTGCTGTAATGTATGAATATTCGCCATGGATATTAATGCGCACGTCGCATATTGCTCCACCGTTTTTAAGTATGCCGTTTCCATCTTCACGTCGGCCACCAGCATCGTTCGAAGCCCAATCCACCTTGTAGCGCATGCGATAGAATCCGTTAGGCAGATTGGCAGGTATTGTAAACGAAGGAGGATTAAGTGTATTGGGAGACGACAACGACTCGCCTTTGCTGTTATATCCTTTTCCAGAACCCTGCACCGGTTCTACATAAGAGAAAGCCATGACATCGCTTCCTTCAGGTATAGAACAGTCGCTATTAAGCGTTGTATTGAATGCACCATCCTGTCCTTGGTCGAGATATACATATCCGTGCATCCAACTGCCGCTGTAATTGAATGTCGCTGTAACTTTTTCACCGGCAGAAGCCGTAAAGACTGGGGAATCGACAAGTGAATAGACCTTCTGCGGAGATGGAATGGATATTGTTTGGGCAGCACCGTTGGCACCTGTCAACACAACACCGGTCAGACGGCGGTCGTTACGCGTATAATCCTGCGACTTGTCAAAGTTCGTAGGATAATAATCCGTTTCACTCTGCGCATCTACAACAGGTGAGAGCAACAGTAGCAAGAAGCCAATAAAACAGTTGATTGTTTTCATATTATCTATTTTTAGAATATTCGAAGAGACTCTTTTTCGAAACCTCAAAGGTAATAATTTATATTATTAGATACAAACTAATAACATCCAATTGTTATAATATCTTTACATTGCCATTTTAGGGATTTCATATATATTGTTATTTCATAAATATCCCTTATCTTAGTACGATTTTTCAAAGAGAAGAGACAGAAGATGAAATTCGAATTGGTATCCGATTACAAGCCAATGGGCGACCAGCCCGAGGCTATTGCACAACTGGTGGATGGGGTAAGGAACGGCACTCACGCGCAGACACTGCTCGGAGTAACCGGCTCGGGAAAGACATTTACCATGGCAAATGTAATTAAAGAAATAAACCGTCCCACACTCATACTAAGCCACAACAAGACCCTTGCAGCCCAACTCTACAACGAGTTCAAGGGATTCTTCCCAAACAACGCCGTTGAGTATTATGTTTCGTACTATGACTATTACCAGCCCGAGGCATATATTCCCTCGACCGACACATACATAGAGAAAGACCTTGCCATAAACGATGAAATCGACAAGTTACGTCTGTCGGCGACATCGGCACTGCTTTCGGGGCGCAAGGATGTCGTTGTAATATCCTCGGTTTCGTGCATATACGGCATGGGCAACCCTTCGGATTTCTATAACAATGTGATAGAGGTTAAGACTGGTATGTTGCTCGACCGCAATGTCTTCCTACGGCAATTGGTAGGCAGCCTGTATGTAAGGAACGACATCGAACTGAGCCGCGGTAATTTCCGCGTAAAGGGAGATACCGTAGAGGTTAGTCTCGCATACAGCGACCATGTGCTGCGCATAACATTCTGGGATGACGAGATTGATGGCATTGAGGAGATTGACCCTGCTACAGGCATCAGAATAACCGAATTCGAAGAGTATAAGATATACCCGGCAAATCTTTTCATGACGACAAAAGAGAGCACCATACGAGCAATAGCTGAAATTGAAAAGGACCTTGCCGAGCGAACCGATTACTTCAAGGAGATAGGCAAGCCCTTTGAAGCAAAGCGACTCTACGAGCGCGTTACATACGACATCGAGATGCTCAGAGAACTGGGCCACTGTTCGGGAATAGAGAACTACTCACGCTATTTCGATGGACGCGAGCCGGGTACCCGACCCTACTGTCTACTCGACTTTTTCCCAAAGGAGTTTTTGCTTATCATTGATGAGAGCCATGTGAGCGTACCGCAAATACATGCCATGTATGGTGGCGACCGCGCACGAAAGAGTAACCTTGTAGAGTTCGGTTTCCGACTTCCGGCAGCATTCGACAACCGCCCTTTAAAGTTCGAGGAATTCACCCAACTGACACATCAGGTCATATATGTAAGTGCCACACCTAACGACTACGAGCTATCAGAGAGCGAAGGAGTAATTGTGGAGCAGGTGATACGCCCTACCGGTTTATTGGACCCTGTGATTGAGGTAAGGCCATGCAAGAATCAGGTGGACGACCTTATGGAAGAGATACAGTTGCGTAGCGAGCGTAACGAAAGAGTACTTGTGACAACCCTTACAAAACGTATGGCCGAAGAGCTTACCGCATATCTGCAGAAGAACGGAGTCAGATGCAACTACATACACAGCGACATAGACACGCTCGACCGCATACAGATAATGACCGATCTCAGAGAAGGCATATATGATGTGCTGATAGGCGTAAACCTGCTGCGCGAAGGACTCGATTTGCCCGAAGTCTCTTTGGTCGCTGTATTGGATGCCGACAAGCCGGGATTCCTGCGCGATGAGCGCTCACTGACGCAGACTGCAGGAAGAGCCGCTCGCAACGTAAACGGACTTGTTATCTTCTATGCCGACACTATTACATCGGGAATGCAGAAGACTATTAACGAGACCAACAGACGACGCAAGAAACAGATGGCATACAACACTGCCAACGGCATAACTCCTACCCAAATCAAAAAGCAGATAAGCAATGTCCTTGCACAGGATAAGAGAGAGAACAGAAAACAGATGCTGTACACAACCGATAGCACCACACCTGCCATTGCATGCGACCCCGTTGTTGAGTATATGAGTTACGAACAACTCGAAAAGAGCATCGCACGCACCAAGCGATTGATGGAAGAGGCTGCCGAGAAGATGGACTTCATAGAGGCAGCACAGTACCGCGACGAAATGTTCAGGCTGCAAGAACTGCTTAAGAAGAAAAAGGATTGACGCTACAGCTCAGCTGTATAGCCCTGCATACACAGACCTTTAAAACACTCAACCCAGATGAAGTCACAAATATCCAATAAGGAAATCTGGAGTATTGCCCTACCTATTATGTTGGGAAATATGGCCCAGACGATTATTAATTTCACAGATACCGCATTCTTGGGGCACCTCGGTGTGATAGCTTTGGGAGCCTCAATGTTAGCCGGACTATTTTATTTTGTATTCACAACAATTGCAGCCGGCTTTGCTGTGGGAATTCAAATTATTGTGGCGCGTCGTTTTGGAGAAAAAAACCACGAAAGAATAGGAATAATCTTCGGGCATGGCTCTCTTTTTGTTTTGATATTGGGTGCGATTCTGTTTTCCGTATTATATTTCTTCTCAGACCATCTGCTGCTTTGGCTTATTGACTCGCAAAACATCTACGAGGCTTCATTGGATTATATAAAATACCGTCAGTTCGGAATAATTTTTGTCTGTTTCAATTTCTTATACCGGGCTTTATATGTGGGAATCTCTAATACAAAAGTCATCACATACTCCACCATAGTAATGGCCATCGTCAATATAATTCTGGATTATTGCCTGATATTCGGGAATTTGGGGTTACCGGCTATGGGCATAGGCGGTGCAGCAATAGCATCGCTCTGTGCAGAGGTCTCTGCATTTATTTTCTTTACATTATACAGCCATATCACATTAAGAAAGAGAGGATTCAACTTATTCAAAGTTCATAAATTGGAATCAGGACTAATGCGTAGGATATTGAAAATATCCACACCGACGATGATACAACGACTCTTCTCTTTCAGTGTATGGTTTATCTTTTTCGTACTTATAGAGAAGATGGGAGAGACTGCTACCGGAATATCGTCAATAACAAGAAGCATTTATATGATTCTAATCACACCCTGTTTTGCATTCTCGACAACCACAAATACGCTGGTAAGCAGAATAATAGGCGAAGGAGAGACCAATCAGGTTTTCTCGACAATAAGTAAAGTGCTTAAGAACTCTCTTTTATGTACAATACCTATTGTGGTATTTGTTGCAGCTTTCCCTACACAGATAGCCGGTATTTATACCGATGATATGGATTTTGCAAAACTGGTTGTTCCCTCTATTCTAATGATATGTAGCGGTACTATTTTCCAATGCATAGGTAATGCCTATTTCGAAGCGGTTTCCGGTACAGGAAACACTACAGCTGCGTTGTACCTCGAGGCCGTAATCCTTGTTATCTATATACTGTTCATAATGGCAATGACCCATCTTACCACAAGAGTAGAATGGGTCTGGTCTGCCGAAATTCTATACGGAGCATTGCTCGGAATAATTTGCTACCTTTACATGAAATTTGCAAAGTGGGACAAAAATTGTGTATAAAAACTGCCTGCTATAAAAAATTAA
>CAJGCJ010000035.1 GCA_904501775.1 uncultured Bacteroidaceae bacterium
GCATTAAGTTGTGTGAGAGTAGTTGCCTAAAGGCACTCCTTTGTGAACATAAATGTTCAGTCGTCGCAAGCAGTGCTACGGTATCGCACTGCCATCGCCATTTTTTTCCGAGAGAGTTTCTAGAAATTGAGACTCTCTTTTCTTTGTATGTTTTGCAGTCAATCCCCCTTGTCAGCTTGGGCCGTTAATCTTGCCAAACCGCCGCCGTTTATACAATAATTAGTATTAACTTACGTTTATATATTGTAATTCGTTTATAGTATGCAGTGGTACAAGAATTTCAATAATGTAAAATATCTGCTTGTGGCGGTGGCGGCTGTAATAGCTGCTGCATCCTTGTATGTGTCGAACAGTCTTGTCGATGACCTTAAGAAAGAGGAACTGAATAAGATGCAGGTGTGGGCCGAGGCGATGCGCTCGCTAAATAGTGCCGATGAGAATACCGACCTTAATCTGGTGCTGGCTGTGCTCAGTGGAAACGATATTATCCCTGTAGTGGTGATGGACAGCAAAGGTACTATAAATAATCATCGTAACATATCTATTCCCGAGGGCAGTGACTCGCTTGCTGTGCTTATGCATATGGTGTCTGAGATGCGTCGCGAGAATAGGATTATCCACATTGACATGGGCGACGATGATTATATTGAGGTGTGTTATTCCGATTCTCTGCTGTTACGACGCCTTGCCTATTATCCTTACATACAGCTGACAGTGGTGCTTCTGTTCTTTGTGATTTGTATGCTTGCCATTATTAGTTCAAAGCGTGCCGAGCAGAATAGAGTGTGGGTGGGACTGTCCAAGGAGACTGCTCACCAGCTGGGTACACCTATCTCCTCGCTTATGGCTTGGACCGAGGTCCTTAAAGAGAAATACCCCGATGATGCTCTTTTGCCCGAGATGTCGAAGGATGTGAGCCGTTTGCAGACAGTGGCCGAGCGTTTTTCGAAGATTGGCTCCAAGCCCGAGCCTACTGCCGAGGATTTGCTCGATGTTATAGACGGGGTGGTTGATTATTTCCGTCGTCGCAGCTCGAACAAGGTGCAGTTTGTATGTGAATTTCCCAAGCGTCCGCTTCTTGTGAGGATGAATGTTCCACTTATTGAATGGGTGTTCGAGAACTTGTGCAAGAATGCCATTGATGCGATGAATGGCGAGGGAACTATAAGATTTGTCGTTACTCACGATGATAATCGTGCTTTCATAGAGGTTTCCGATACCGGAAAAGGTATTGCGAAATCGCAGTTCAAAACTATCTTCGAGCCGGGTTATACCACAAAGAAACGTGGCTGGGGGCTTGGCCTGTCGCTGACGAAACGTATTGTGCAGCAATATCATAAGGGACGAATCTTTGTGAAATCGTCCGAAATTGGTAAGGGTACCACTTTCCGCATCGAAATGAGAAAATAAAGTTATCTCATGGAACGTGTAAAAAAAACTCATATTTACGAATATTTTATGCTTTTACGCATGTAGAACGGATTTTTTTTGTATCTTTGTGCGCAAATTCGGAAAATACCAAAGTTTATACACCCTTTTGGGCGCATAAATGTGTATTATGAGATGTTTTTGAAGCGATGGGACGATTTGATAATTATTACGTAGAGCTGAAAGGCCGTAAGAGCGATACTCTTGAATTCTCTTTTGAGCTTGACAATAAGTTCTTTGCCGACATTGAAGGTGAGGAGTTTCAGAGAGGTGCTGTTAAGGCGCATGTGGTTGTGAAGAAAAGTGGTGATGTGTTCAACTTCTCTTTCGAACTGGCCGGTTCGGTGATTGTTCCATGTGACAGATGTCTTGATGACTTGGAGATAGATGTTGAGACAAGCAACACCCTTAAGATTAAACTTGGCGAGGAGTATGCCGATGACGGTGATATTGTTGTAGTTCCCGAGACTGACGGTGGTGTTAACATTGCATGGTATCTGTATGAATTTATTGCACTTGCACTCCCGATGAAGCGTGTGCACATGCCCGGAAAATGTAATAACGAGATGACGGGCAAGCTGAAGAAACACAGCTATGGCGCAGCATACGACGAGTCAGAGGATGAGGGTGATGAGAAAGAGGTCGATCCTCGTTGGGCTGCTCTGAAGGGCCTGCAGATAGATGAAGATAATTAAAAATAAGATAATTCAAATTTAGAAAAATGGCACATCCTAAAAGAAGACAGTCAAAGACTAGAACTGCCAAGAGAAGAACTCATGACAAGGCAGTAGCTCCTACATTGGCTATTTGCCCTAACTGTGGCGAGTGGCACATCTATCACACCGTATGCGGTGCGTGTGGTTATTACAGAGGCAAGCTCGCAATCGAGAAGGAGGCAGCAGTCTAAATAACCAAGAGTGGGCTGCGTCACAGGCGCAGGCCGCTTGTTATTTTACTTGAATCAAAAGAAACGCACCGCCAAAAAGGATGGTGCGTTTCTTGATTAAAGAAGGTATATTATGCACAAGGCAGGTTTTGTAAATATAGTAGGTAATCCTAATGTCGGAAAGTCGACATTGATGAATCTTTTGGTGGGCGAGAGAATATCAATCGCAACCTTCAAGGCGCAGACAACGCGTCATCGTATTATGGGAATCCTTAATACCGATGAGGCGCAGATTGTCTTCTCGGACACTCCGGGTGTGCTGAAACCTAATTATAAACTGCAAGAGGCTATGTTGCGCTTCTCGCGTTCGGCATTGCGCGATGCCGATGTTCTGCTCTATGTCACTGACATGGTGGAGACTCCCGAGAAGAACAGCGACTTTATTGCCGAGGTGCGTAAGTTGGATGTTCCTGTTCTGGTGCTTATAAACAAGATTGACCTGAGCAACCAAGCCGAACTTATAAAGAAGGTAGAGCAGTGGCACGAGATTATTCCCGAGGCCGAGATTCTGCCTATATCTGCATTGGCTAAGTTCAATGTTGATGTTGTCATGCGCAGGATAATGGAACTTTTGCCCGAGTCGCCTCCCTACTTTGAGAAGGATGCACTGACAGACAAGCCTGCAAGGTTCTTTGTAACCGAGATTATCCGCGAGAAGATTCTGCTGCACTACGACAAGGAGATACCTTATGTCTGTGAGGCTGCAGTTGAATATTTCAAGGAGAAAGATGGCAGTATATATATAAAAGCCCTTATATTTGTAGAGCGTGAATCGCAGAAGGGTATTATAATAGGTCACGAGGGAGCTGCGTTGAAACGAGTGGCAACAGATGCCCGTCGTGAGCTCGAGAAGTTCTTCGGAAAGAGGATATTCCTCGAGATATATGTAAAGGTCGATAAGGACTGGCGTAACAGTGACAAGCAGTTGCGTCGTTTCGGATACGACCAGAAAGATTGAGAAATCTGTTAATTTTTCGATATAGATTCTATAATGGGAAATTTAGTTGCAATAGTAGGTCGCCCCAATGTGGGAAAATCGACCCTTTTTAATCGCCTCACTGAAACAAAGCAGGCGATAATCTCTGATGAGGCAGGTACTACCCGCGACAGACAGTATGGTCGTTGCCTGTGGTGCGGCAAGGAGTTCTCACTCGTCGATACAGGCGGTTGGGTGGTAAACTCTGACGATGTCTTTGAAGAGGCTATACGTGAGCAGGTGACTTTGGCTATGGACGAGGCTGATGTTATTCTGTTTGTCGTGGATGTGATGAATGGTCTAACCGATCTCGATGACGAGATGGCATCGATGTTGCGACGTTCAAAGAAACCTGTACTGGTGGTTGCCAACAAGGTGGATACATACGAACTGCAATATGCTTCGGCCGAGTTCTATAGTCTGGGTTTGGGCGATATGTACTGTATATCTGCTGCAAATGGTAGCGGTACCGGTGATTTGCTCGATGTGATAGTATCTAAATTTACAAAGGATGCCGAGGAAGCCCCCGAGGAGAATATCCCACGTTTTGCGGTTGTGGGCCGTCCCAATGCCGGTAAGAGCTCAATCATCAATGTGTTCCTTGGTGAGGACCGCAATATTGTGACAAACATTGCTGGAACCACACGCGATTCTATTCTTACACGTTACAACAAGTTCGGCTTCGACTTCTATCTTGTAGATACAGCCGGTATACGCAAGAAGAGCAAGGTGAGCGAGGATATTGAGTATTACTCGGTGTTGCGCTCGATACGTGCTATCGAGAACAGTGATGTGTGTATACTTATGATTGATGCTACACGCGGAATCGAGTCACAGGACCTCAATATCTTCTCAATTGTACAGCGCAACCAGAAGGGTCTTGTTGTAGTTGTAAACAAATGGGACTTGGTTGAGGACAAGAGCGAGAAGGTGATGAAGTTCTTTGAGAATGCCATTAGAGAGCGTGTCGCTCCCTTTGTCGACTTCCCTATAATATTTACTTCGGCAGTAACAAAGCAGCGTGTGTTCAAGGTGCTTGAAATGGCAAAAGAGGTCTATCTGAACTCAAAGACCAAGGTCTCTACCGCTAAATTCAACGAAGAGATGCTGCCTATTATTGAGGCCTATCCGCCACCATCAATAAAGGGTAAGTATATCAAGATAAAGTATTGTATGCAGTTGCCCGAGAAGAGGGTTCCTACTTTCTTGTTCTTTGCGAACCTTCCGCAGTATGTGCGTGAGCCTTACAAGCGTTTCCTCGAGAACAAGATTCGTGAGCGTTGGAATTTCTCGGGTGTACCCATTAATATATTCATCCGTCAGAAATAAACCTATGATAAAAATATTGGGAACAAACTTCGAAGTTTGTTCCCAATATTTTTATGTTATGCCATCTCTTTAACTTTTCGCAGCAGGTCCGAAGAGAAGAGGAAGTCGTTTAGCAGCTTGTTCTTGGAGCTCAGTACCTCGTCTTTGTTTCCTTCCCACTCAAGGTTGCCGTTTGCGAGGAATATGATGTGGTCGCCTATGCCTACAACCGAGTTCATGTCGTGTGTGTTCACTATGGTCGTTATGTTGTACTCTGTTGTGATGTCGTGTATGAGTTCGTCTATTATAAGCGATGTCTTTGGGTCGAGTCCCGAGTTGGGCTCGTCGCAAAAGAGGTATTTGGGCTCAAGCGCAATTGCTCTTGCTATGGCTGCGCGCTTTTGCATGCCACCCGATAGCTCTTCGGGGCTTTTGTTCTGTGCATCTATGAGGTTTACTCTCTCCAAGCAGAAACGTGCGCGTGCCAGCTTTTCGCTGTAGCTCTTGTCCGAGAACATTTCAAGCGGGAACATGACATTCTCGAGCACGCTCATGGAGTCGAACAACGCGGCATTCTGGAACAGCATGCCCATCTCGCGGCGTATCATTAGACGCTCTTTCTTTCCGAAAGAGAGGATGTTGCGTCCGTCATACAATACCTCTCCCTTCTCGGGTTGCAGCAGTCCTACGATACATTTCAGCAGTACGGTCTTTCCGGCACCGCTCTGTCCTATGATAAGGTTGGTCTTGCCATTCTCGAATACGGTACTAAGGTTGTTGAGTACACGCTGCGAACCGAAATTCTTGGATATGTTCTTTATCTCTATCATTGCATCAGTAATTGTGTTAATACAATGTCGGCAAACAGTATGAGTACGCTGCAGCTTACAACAGAATCAGTACTTGCCTTTCCTACCTCTATCGAGCCTCCTTCGGTATTGTATCCATAGAACGATGCCACCGATGATATTATGAATGCAAAAAAGAGTGACTTTATTATGCTGCACCAGATGTACCATTGCGAAAATTCGTACTGCAATCCGGTGGTAAGATCGTCGGGAGTCATTATTCCTGTAAACATTCCTATTGCATACGATCCGGCTATGCCTGCCGCAATGCTGAATATAACCAGAATGGGAATCATTGATACCAATGCGGTTACTTTGGGGAAAATAAGGAAGTTGGCCGAGTTGACTCCCATTATCTCCAATGCGTCTATCTGCTGTGTAACACGCATTGTGCCTATCTCCGAGGTTATGTTTGAGCCTACTTTGCCCGACAGGATGAGGCACATCATTGATGACGAGAACTCGAGTATCAGAATCTCGCGTGTCGCATATCCTACAACGAATTTGGGCATCCATGCACTCTCAATGTTCAGTTTCATCTGGATACATATTACAGCGCCTATGAAGAACGATATGAGCAATACGATGGGGATTGAGTTTACCCCAAGTTTGTATATCTCGCGCAGGAATTGCCTGAAAAACATTCTCATGCTCTGGGGGCGTGCAAAGACCCTGTGCATAAGTATCAGGTACTCGCCGAATGTGCTTATAGAATTTGTGAAAATCATTCTCGATGAATATTTGTTTGCAAAGTTACGTTTTTTATTGAGTTCTGAGCTTAAATATTGCCAATACTTTTATATATGCGTTGCTAAATGAGAAGCATCGCGCTATAAAAGTTTTGCATAAAACCAAAAAAGTGTGTATCTTCGCTGCATAAAATATCCTCGAATATGGAAAATTTCAACAATAATAGTTCCGATGGCGCTAAAGAACGTATGGTGCTGCGTACCGAGGGGTTGGTAAAACGCTATGGAAAGCGCACTGTCGTGAATAATGTCTCGTTCGATGTGAAGCAGGGCGAGATTGTAGGTCTGTTGGGCCCTAATGGTGCAGGAAAAACAACATCGTTCTACATGACAACCGGACTTGTGGTGCCTAACGGCGGCCGCATATATATGAACGACCTTGAAATAACCGATTATCCTGTGTACAAGCGTGCACGTATCGGAATTGGTTATCTGGCGCAGGAAGCCAGTGTTTTCCGCAGCATGAGCGTTGAGGATAATATCGCATCGGTTCTTGAACTCACAGGAAAGCCTAAGGAGTATCAGCGCGAGAAACTCGAGAGCCTTATCGAGGAGTTCCGTTTGCAAAAGGTGCGCAAAAATCTGGGTAGCCGTCTCTCGGGTGGTGAGCGACGCCGAACCGAGATTGCCCGCTGTCTTGCAATTGACCCCAAATTCATAATGCTCGATGAGCCGTTTGCCGGTGTCGACCCCATTGCTGTAGAGGATATACAGTACATTGTGTGGAAATTGAAAGATAAGAATATCGGTATTCTTATTACCGATCACAATGTACAAGAGACTCTCAATATCACCGACCGTGCCTACCTTCTGTTCGAGGGACGTATCCTGTTCGAGGGAACACCCGAGGTGCTTGCCGAGAACTCTATTGTCCGCGAGAAATATCTCGGTCGCGACTTTGTGCTTCGCAAGAAGGAGTTCCAGATAGACGAAGAGTAATGCCCGTTGGGGCTCATGTTATAAAGCGGCAATTCTATGCCGCTTTTTTTTTATTTCTGTATGGTATTTTTGTCTGGCAATATTGCTTTCGGCTATAGTTCTTGTGATATTCTGTATCTGTTAATTTATAACAACTTGCTAACAATTTTGCTTTTTACTTGATTTTGTGTTCAATTAATTGTAATTTTGCACGCTCTAATTTAGGCTTATAATAGGCCTTGATTAGGAACTATATCTTTATTGTTGCTTGACTTAAAGATATAATACTGTTTATCAAGGAATTACTTAAAATTATTTTATAATGGAATTTACACTTACTAATTTGGATGCAACCAGCGCACGTTTGGTTGTAAATGTAGTTGAGGCCGACTATTCGGCTCAGGTTGAGAAGACCCTCAAGAACTTCCGTCAGAAGGCTAACATCCCCGGTTTCCGTCCCGGTATGGTGCCTATGGGTCTTGTTAAGAAACAGTATGGCACAGCTGTCAAGGCCGAGGAGATCAATAAGATTCTTCAGCAAAAGATATTCGAGTATATCAAGGAAAACAAGGTTGATATGCTTGGCGAGCCCCTTCCCAGCGAGGAGCAGCAGGGCACACTCGATTTTGTGAATGGCAAGGACTTTACTTTCGAGTTTGATCTGGCTCTTGCTCCCAAGTTCGATGCAGCTCTTTCTGCAAGCGACAAGTTGCCTTATTACCGCATACAGCCTACTGACGAGATGATCGACGGTCAGGCTAACAGCTACGCACAGCGTTGTGGCGAGTACAAGCAGGTTGAGTCATACGAGAATGGCGACATGCTTAAGGGTCGTCTTGTTGAGGTTACCGAGAATGGCGTTGATATCCGCGATGCAGTTCTTATGCCCAGCTACATGAAGAATGACGAGCAGAAGGCTCTCTTCGCAGGTGTAAAGGTTGATGATATCGTAACATTCAACCCCTTCACAGCATATGATGGCAACGAGGCCGAGATTTCTTCGCTCTTGAAGGTTGAGAAGGCTGATGTTGCTGCTCACAACGGTGACTTCACACTTACAATCAGTGAGATTACACGTTTCGTGGCAAGCGAGCTTAACCAGAATGTGTTTGATGCTGCATTCGGTAAGGATGTTGTAACTAACGAGGCTGATTTCCGCGCCAAGATTGCCGAGCAGTTCGAGGCACGTTTCGAGGTCGAGAGCGACTATAAGCTGTTGATGGATGTTCGCAGCTATCTGATGAACCGCATCGGTAAGCTGGAGTTCCCCGAGGCTCTTTTGCGCCGTATCATGGAGGCTAACCGCGAGAACAACGACCCCATCAAGGAAGAGGACTTCCAGAAGAGCCTCGACGAGTTGGCATGGCACCTTGTTAAGGAGCAACTTGCTAAGCAGTTCGAGGTTAAGATCGACGACAACGATGTATTGGCTGCTGCAGTTGCTGCAACACGCGACCAGTTCGCTCAGTATGGTATGGCAAACATCCCCGATGATTTGCTCGAGAACTATGCACGTGAGATGCTCAAGCAGGATAGAACACGCGAGGCACTCGTAAGCCGTGCAGTTGACGTTAAGCTTATTGCAGGTATCAAGGGCGCAATCACTCTCGAAGAGGAGAAAGTGTCGGTTGAGGACTTCAATAAGAAGGTATCTGAGAACAATTAATGGATACAAATCTGTTATAACTGTAGAAAAAGATTGAAAATATGGAGAGAGATGAATTTAGAAAATATGCAACCAAGCACCTCGGAATGAGTGGCATGGTGATAGATGACGTGCTTAAGGCGCAGTCGCAGTATTTGAATCCTTATATTCTTGAGGAGCGTCAGCTGAATGTAACTCAGATGGATGTCTTTTCTCGTCTTATGATGGATAGAATCATCTTTCTCGGTACTGAGATTAATGATTATACTGCCAATACCCTTCAGGCACAGTTGCTGTTCCTTGACTCGGTAGACAGCGGTAAAGATATATCGATATATATAAACTCGCCCGGTGGTTCGGTATATGCCGGTCTTGGCATATACGACACCATGCAGTTTATAAGCAGTGATGTTGCTACCATCTGTACAGGTATAGCTGCCAGCATGGCGGCTGTACTTCTGGTGGCAGGTACCGAGGGTAAACGCTCGGCGCTCAAGCACAGTCGTGTTATGATACATCAGCCGTTGGGCGGTGTGCAGGGACAGGCAAGCGACATTGAAATCACTGCAAGGGAGATACAGAAACTTAAGAAAGAACTCTATACAATCATATCGGACCACAGTCATCAGCCTTACGAAAAGGTGTGGGCCGATGGCGACCGCGACTTCTGGATGACTTCGCAAGAGGCACAGGAGTATGGTATGATTGACCGCGTATTGTTGCGCAACAAATAATTTATATGGCAGGAAAACGCGATAAAAAACGCTGCAGTTTCTGTGGCAGGGGAGAGGATGAAGTTGAGTTGCTGTTGACCGGAATAGAAGGTTATATATGCAACAGCTGTGTAGAGCAAGCGCATAATATCCTGCGCGAGTCGCAGATGCTGCCGGCTTCCGATTTTGATTTGGGCGAGTTGCCCAAACCGAAAGAAATAAAGGCCTTTCTTGACGAATATGTGATAGGTCAGGACGAGGCTAAGTGTGCTTTGTCGGTGTCGGTGTATAACCATTATAAACGTCTTCTGCAGCGTAACGATACAGAAGATGTTGAGATAGAGAAGAGCAACATTGTGATGGTGGGCAGCACAGGAACGGGAAAGACCCTGTTGGCACGTACCATTGCCCGGTTGCTCAAAGTGCCATTTACAATCGTGGATGCCACAGTGCTCACCGAGGCCGGTTATGTAGGCGAAGATATTGAGAGCATACTTACCCGTCTGCTTCAGGTGGCCGATTATAAAGTGGATGAGGCTGAGCGCGGAATAGTGTTTATCGACGAGATAGATAAGATTGCACGCAAGGGCGATAACCCTTCAATCACACGCGATGTAAGCGGCGAGGGTGTTCAGCAGGGATTGCTGAAACTGCTCGAAGGCTCTGTTGTGAATGTTCCCCCACAGGGCGGACGCAAGCATCCCGACCAGAAGATGATAGCAGTGAACACAAAGCATATCCTGTTCATCTGCGGTGGTGCTTTCGACGGTATCGAAAAGAAAATTGCCCAGCGTCTTAACACGCATGTGGTAGGTTTTGATTCGGTGCAGAATAAGATGAATATAGACGCAAAGGATGTCATGAAGTATGTGACTCCACAGGATTTGCGCTCTTTTGGTCTTATTCCCGAAATAGTAGGTCGTTTGCCCATTCTTACATCATTGCGTCCTTTGGACCGTGATGCTTTGCGTAATATCCTTACTGAACCCAAGAACTCGATTATAAAGCAGTATGTGCGTCTCATGGAGATGGATGGCGTAAAACTGACATTCGAGAAAGAGGTGCTCGATTATATCGTAGACAAGGCTATCGAGTATAAGTTGGGAGCACGTGGTCTTCGTTCAATCGTTGAGACGATAATGATGGACAAGATGTTTGAAGTGCCCTCTTCGGGTGCCAAGACATGTCGCATAACAAAAGAATATGCGCGTAAGCAGGTTGAGAAAGGGTTTGCTGTAACAGCTGCAGCCCAGTAAAAAGAACAAAGAGATACTTGCATCAGGTCTTCCGGTTTAGGTCGGAAGACCTGATGCAGTAGTAATAAAGAGATGCCGATTGCGTTTTTTTGTGTTAGATTGAAAATTTGCACGAAAAAATTTGTAGGTTTTGCGCACTTTCATATAACTTTGTTATCTAATTAAGCATATCTTAAAATGGCAAAGAAGAACAAATTGACAGATGTCCTTAAAAGGAACTTTGGCTTTGATACGTTCAAAGGTGATCAAGAGGCTGTTATAAAGAATTTGCTTGACGGAAACGATGCCTTTGTATTAATGCCGACAGGTGGTGGAAAGTCACTGTGTTATCAGTTGCCCTCTCTCATAATGGAAGGAACAGCTGTTGTTATATCACCGCTTATTGCTTTAATGAAGAATCAGGTGGATGCCATAAGAAATCTTAACGAAGAGAATGGCGTCGCACATTTCCTGAACTCTTCATTGACAAAACAAGCTATTGAAGAGGTTAAGGCCGATGTCGTATCGGGCAAGACCAAACTACTATATGTAGCTCCCGAATCCCTTACAAAAGAGGATAACGTGGAGTTCCTGAAATCGATAAAAATATCTTTCTATGCAATTGACGAGGCGCACTGTATCTCGGAGTGGGGCCACGACTTCAGACCCGAGTACCGCCGTATACGTCCTATAATGAATGAAATAGGAAAGGCTCCGGTGATAGCACTTACAGCAACTGCTACATCGAAAGTGCGCGATGATATAAAGAAGAATCTGGGTATACAGGATGCACCCGATTTCATGTCATCGTTCAACCGTCCTAACCTCTACTATGAGGTAAGGCCAAAAACAAAGAACGTAGACAAGGATATTATAAAGTTCATAAAGGCAAATCCCGGAAAATCGGGTATCATATACTGTCTCAGCCGTAAGAAGGTTGAAGAGCTTACCGAGGTTCTCAAGGTGAACGACATACAGGCCAAGGCTTATCATGCAGGCATGGATTCTGTTATGCGCTCGCAGACACAGGATGACTTTATAATGGAGAAGATAGATGTGATAGTGGCAACTATCGCATTCGGTATGGGAATTGACAAGCCCGATGTGCGTTATGTAATTCACTACGATATTCCCAAGAGTCTTGAAGGATATTATCAGGAGACAGGTCGTGCAGGCCGTGACGGTGGCGAAGGACAATGTATCGCATTCTACAATAACAAGGATTTGCAGAAACTCGAGAAATTCCTCGAGGGCAAGCCTTTGGCCGAGCAATATATAGGCCGTCAGTTGCTGCGTGAGACAACTGCCTATGCCGAGTCTTCGGTGTGCCGTCGTAAATTGTTGCTGCACTACTTCGGCGAGAACTATGAGATTGATAATTGCGGAAACTGCGACAACTGCCGTTATCCCAAGAAGCAGGTCGAGGCACAGGATATGCTCGAGATTCTGCTCGAGACAATAGTTGCGCTTAAAGAGAACTTCAAGTCGGAATATGTGGTTGATATCCTTTTAGGAAAAGAGACTGCAGATGTCCTTTCTCACAAGCACGAGGAACTCGAACAGTTCGGAAGCGGTCAGGGCGATGATGCAAAGCATTGGAATGCTGTGATTCGTCAGGCTTTGATTGCCGGATATATTGACAAGGACGTCGAGAACTACGGATTGTTGAAAATGACTCCCGATGGACACGATTTCCTAAAGCATCCAAAATCGTTCAAGATTGTAGAGGACAAGGATTTTGAAGAAGAAGAGACCGTCATACAGACAGGAAGTTCTTCAGCTGCCGACCCTGAACTTTATGCAATGCTCAAGAATCTGCGCAAGAAACTTGCAAAGCAACTGGAACTGCCCCCTTATGTAATTTTCCAAGATCCTTCGCTCGAGGCTATGGCAACCACATATCCTATTACAATGGAGGAGTTGCAGAATATCCCCGGTGTGGGTGCAGGCAAGGCTAAACGCTATGGTGAGGAGTTCTGTGCATTGATTAAACGTCATTGCGAAGAGAATGAGATAGACCGTCCCGAGGACTTCCGTGTGCGCACTGTGGCCGAGGGCTCCAAGAATGTCAGCATTATTGCTGCCATAGACCGTAAGGTTGCACTTGACGATCTTGCAATAAGCAAAGGCATAGAGTTCGAGGAATTGCTCGATGCAATAGAGTCCATCGTATATTCGGGAACAAAACTGAATATCGACTATTTCCTCGAGGATGTTATGGACGACGAGGACCTCGACGAGATATATCACTATTTCAAGACCTCGGATACTGACAGCATAGATGCTGCTATTGACGAGCTTGGTGCCGACTATGATGAAGAGATGATACGTCTTGTGCGTATAAAGTTCATCTCGGAAATGGCTAATTAATAAAAATAAAATAAAACAAAACTATACTCTTATGAATTTTATCAGTGAAAAAATTGTAATGGATGGCTTGACCTATGACGATGTGCTGTT
Organism: uncultured Bacteroidaceae bacterium; assembly: GCA_904501775.1. Taxonomy (GTDB): domain Bacteria; phylum Bacteroidota; class Bacteroidia; order Bacteroidales; family Bacteroidaceae; genus HGM04593. The sequence goes on from CAJGCJ010000035.1 coordinate 13,227, forward strand.
GGTACCGGCATATTCCGAGGTGTTGCCTAAGGATGTAAGCCTTAAAACAAAGTTCTCAAGAAATATTGACCTTAACATCCCCTTTGTAACAGCTGCAATGGATACTGTTACCGAGGCGAAAATGGCCATTGCAATAGCACGCGAGGGCGGTATTGGTGTGATTCATAAGAATATGTCAATTGCCGAGCAAGCTCATCAGGTGGCTATTGTGAAACGTGCCGAGAACGGTATGATCTACGATCCCGTAACAATTCTTGCCAATGCTACTGTAAAGGATGCATTGGATATCATGGCTGAATATCATATCGGTGGTATTCCTGTGGTTGGCGAGGATAAGAAGCTCGTCGGTATTGTTACAAACCGTGACTTGCGTTTCGAGACAAACATGGAGCGTCCCGTATGCGAGGTTATGACAACCGTCGATAATCTGGTTGTTACACATCAGCAGACCGATATGGAGTCGGCTGCGACAATTCTGCGCGAGAATAAGATTGAAAAGCTTCCTGTTGTCGATTCTGAGGGCAAGCTCGTTGGTCTTATTACATATAAGGATATCACAAAGGCCAAGGATAAGCCCATGGCTTGTAAGGACAGCAAGGGCCGTCTGCGTGTAGCTGCCGGTGTTGGTGTTACTGTAGATGCAATGGAGCGTATTAAGGCTCTGGTTGATGCAGGTGTTGATGCTATTGTTATTGATACTGCGCACGGACACTCGGCAGGTGTGGTAAAGAAATTGCAAGAGGCTAAGGCTGCATTCCCCCAGATTGACATTGTTGTAGGTAATGTCGCAACAGGCGAGGCTGCCAAGATGTTGGCCGATGCCGGTGCCGATGCAGTCAAGGTGGGTATCGGTCCCGGTTCTATTTGTACAACACGCGTCGTAGCCGGTGTAGGTGTTCCCCAGTTGTCGGCTGTGTATGATGTGGCAAAGGCTCTCGAGGGTACAGGTGTGCCCCTTATCGCCGACGGTGGTCTGCGTTACTCGGGTGATGTTGTGAAGGCTCTTGCAGCAGGAGGTTACAGCGTTATGATCGGTTCTCTTGTTGCCGGAACAGAAGAGTCGCCCGGTGATACAATTATCTTCAATGGCCGTAAGTTCAAGGCATATCGCGGAATGGGCTCGCTCGAGGCTATGGAGAACGGCTCAAAAGACCGTTATTTCCAAGCAGACACAAGAGATAAGAAGAAACTTGTTCCCGAGGGTATTGCAGCGCGTGTGCCCTATAAAGGAACATTGTACGAGGTAATATTCCAGTTGGTAGGCGGTCTGCGTTCGGGTATGGGCTACTGTGGTGCTCCCGACATAAAGACCCTGAACAATGCGAAATTCGTTCGAATAACAAATGCCGGTGTTCAGGAGAGCCACCCGCACGATGTGTCAATCACAAGCGAGGCTCCTAACTACAGCCGTCACGATTAAGAGTAGGAATGATAAGGGTGACTCCTCGGCGAGCCACCCTCATTTTAAATATAAACACCCCAAAAGACACCGATGAAGAATTATTTGACTGCAGCCCTGCTGTTTATATCTCTGGCTGTTGTTGCGCAGGAGGCCGACCCTGTGCTTATGCGTATTAATGGCAAGGAGATAAGACGTTCCGAGTTCGAATACTCATTGAACAAGAATAATATGGTTTCGGCTCAAGACCAAAAGGCAATAGACGACTATTTGCCCATGTTCATCGATTTTAAAAGAAAAGTGGCCGAGGCCGAAGCGCAGAAATTGGATACGCTTGCCTCTTTCAGAGAAGAACTCGCTGCAAACAGAA
>CAJGCJ010000036.1 GCA_904501775.1 uncultured Bacteroidaceae bacterium
GCCCTTGAACTTCTCTACCGCTTCCTTCATCTGAGCATCAGACAAAACGGGAGTTAAAATGAAAACGGTTTCGTATTGATTCATTTTTAATTAATAAATAAGTTAAACAATCGTTTTTTCTAAACGCGACTGCAAAGATACACATAAAATTCAAAATACCAAAGTTTTGCTCAAGCTTTTAACTTCACAACCGACACAAACAGCAAATTCAGCATCAATCACTAACACAAACTGAGTCTTAGCAAACAAATATTGCAAAAAAAAAGAGTTTTTAATAAAAAAATTTCATTCTCTAAAGAATTATGTGTTTCTTTGCAGATAGGAAATAACTAAAAAAAGACAACATACATTATGGCAAGCAAACTAAAAATCGCAGGAATTGCAATCTTCATCATAGGAGCAATTCTCATCATCCTTAGCCACTTCTTAGGCTGGAACAATTCCAATCTTGTAAATTTAGGTTCTGTAGTATTGATGGTTGCAGGCTTGGTAACCTATATTTACGCAAGCAAAAAACTGCTTGAAGAATAATGCATATATGCAGTAATAAAACAGAGAAGTCTGACCAATTGGTCAGACTTCTCTGTTTTATTACTGCACCCATCACGCCTCTGCTGCAGGAGCAATGAGTTTATATCCTTTACCGTGAATATTGATAATCTCTATCGAGTCATCCGCCTTAAGGTGTTTACGCAGTTTTGTGATATAAACATCCATACTGCGGGCATTGAAATAATTATCATCAGTCCACACAGTCTTTAAGGCAAAGTCACGTTGCAGAATTTCATTCTGATGAGCACAAAGCAGACTCAGCAACTCCGACTCTTTTGTTGTCAGTTTCGTCTGCTGATCATCAATGATAAGCAACTGCTTTTGGGTATCGAACACAAATCGTCCAATCTTATACATGGTATTCTCCCTGTTCTTCTTGCCACAGACACGACGCAGCACTGTTTCAATACGTACCACAAGCACCTCCATGCTGAACGGCTTTGTAATATAGTCATCAGCACCAATCTTGAATCCCTCGAGAATATCCTCATTAAGCGCTTTTGCAGTCAAGAATATAATAGGTATCTCAGAATCGGCCTGACGTATCTCCTGTGCCAATGTAAAACCATCCTTAATAGGCATCATCACATCAAGCACGCAGATATCGAACTTACCCTTTAGAAAAGCCTTATAACCGGCGTCACCATCGGGACAGAGTTCTGCGTAGTATCCCTTAGCCTGAAGGTATTCACGCAACAACATACCCAAGTTCTCATCATCTTCACATAGCAAAATTCTCTGTTTCTCTTCCATAATCAATTATTTTAAAGGTAATACAATTATAAATGTTGTTCCTACACCGAGCTCGCTCTCGGCGCGTATAAAGCCACGATGCGCCTTTACCATCTGCTTGACATAAGCCAAGCCAAGACCAAAGCCTTTTACATCATGTACGTTTCCAGTATGTACACGATAGAACTTATCAAAGATTCTCTTAAGATTATCCTTGCTGATACCAATACCATTATCCTTTATCGATAGAACAAATTTATCTCCCGCATTTTTGGTACATATCTCCAACGACAACGGCACATCACTCCGCCTATACTTCATGGCATTGTCCATGAGATTGAACACCACATTGGTAAAATGCATCTCATCGACAAAGATAAACGGATCTTTGGCTTCAAACCTCGAAGTAATGCTTCCACCATTCTGCTCGACCTTGACAGCAAATGTATTGATGATACCCGACAACAATTCGTTTGCATCAAGTTCTTTCATCTTCAACGAAGCTGTATTCTTATCATCGAACATAGACATCTGCAACACCTTATCTACCTGAAAGCGCAGCCTCTTTGTCTCGCTCGAGATCACCCCCGATAGTTTTCCGAACATTTCGGGTGACTTTGCCACCGACTGGTCCTGCAACATCTGTGCGGCAAGTGATATTGTCGAAATGGGAGTCTTGAACTCATGGGTCATATTATTTATGAAATCATTCTTCATTTTGGTAAACTTTTTATGTCTTACCACCATATACAACGTTATAACAAAAGTTATTAACAAAACTAATGTAAACAATATGGAAGGAAGCATAAATTTAACCGAGCCATAAATGTAATTGTTCAACACCTTCGACGGAAAAGTTATCTCAAGCAGAGCCATACGTGTCGGAGGGTCATTTTTGAACAACGTTTCTGTGTATGTCACACCTTTCTTGTCCACCTCAAAATCGGGACAACGATAGACCTCCTCATTGTTTCCCGTAAGCACTCTGAAATGATACGGCATATCTATTCCATTGTTTTTAAGTTCGGCCTTTATCGCCTTGTCAAGCATTTTGAAATCGATACGTGTTTGCAGAGGTTTTTCATTTGCCTGATAAAGCATATTATATATTACCTCATCGAGCACAGCACGTTGGTACTTATACCTCATGCGCAGCACATCAAGCGCCATCCTTTGGGCCTCTTCGACCGACTGGTTCTTTTCCGCTTTCAAGCTTTTATTATCAAAATGAGGAGGATTTAGCACAAAGGTCTTGAATTCAAATTTAGACACCACATCACCCGTCTCGGACGATGTAACATAACTATGTTCGAATTTTATACCATCATCATTCAACTGCCCCCGCAATATATCGCGACGCACATCCTTAGAAAGATATTCGCGCATCTCCTCAAGTTCAAGGTCATACGCCACTTGATAAAGAGCACGCCTTACGCCCTCTTCAAAATGCCCTTTTCGCATCCCGACCATTGCATCGATATATGACACCTGTATATACAATAATGCAAAACAGCATACACCCATGACAACACCAACAATCAATATCGCATTCTTTTTCATACAACCACTATAAACAAATACGCAAAAAGGTGATATATAACACAGTTTGCATCCTTCATCCAAACTGTCTATCGCAAATATAAGCACAACAACAAAAGTTGCATAATTTATAACAAAAAATTACGCAACTTTTTCTTTTATTTAACACATTTAAAAAATGTAATTATCATTTTAGCATGTTAAATTCTACAAACAACAGGTTTTATGCAAAACCGCAATATATTTTAACAAAAAAAGGCAACAAATACATTTGTCGCCTTTTTTTTGAGAGGTTGTATAAAAAGAGTCTTTTCAGTCAGCCTCGTTCTATATAAAATAGAATCATTCTTCGTCCTTAACGGCAAGTTCCTCAACAAGTTTGTTCTGAACATCACCGGGAACAAGTTCGTATGTCGAAGGAGACATGATGAACGAAGCACGACCACCGGTAAGCGAACTTAATGTAGTAGAGTAAGAAGCCATCTCTTTCAAAGGTACTTTTGCAGCAAGTTTCTCGTAACCGTTCTCGCTCTCCATACCCATAATCATACCGCGACGGCCCTGAATATCACTCATGACATCACCCATTTTATCTGATGGCACAAACACTTCAACATCATAAACAGGCTCAAGAATCTTTGGACCTGCCTCGCGGAATGCAGCACTGAAGGCATTACGTCCTGCCAACATGAATGAAAGTTCGTTAGAATCTACCGGGTGCATCTTACCATCATAAACGATTACACGCACGTCACGGGCATAAGAACCGGTAAGCGGACCACGCTCCATACGTTCCATAACACCCTTAAGGATTGCAGGCATAAAGCGAGCATCGATGCTACCACCCACAATACTGTTCACGAACACGAGCTTGCCACCCCAATCGAGTGTAACTTCCTCGACACCCTTGGCATTGATTTTGAATTCTTGGCCACCAAAACGATAAACCTCTTGCAATGGTTTGCCATCCTCGTATGGTTCAACAATCATGTGTACCTCACCGAACTGACCTGCACCACCCGACTGTTTCTTGTGACGATAGTCGGCACGTGCAGCCTTAGTGATAGTCTCGCGATAAGGAATCTTTGGCTCCTCATATTTGACCTGTACTTTCTCGACATGCTCAAGACGCCATTTCAAAGTACGCAAGTGGAACTCACCCTGACCATAGACAATTGTCTGACGAAGTTCCTTAGACTGCTCTATGCGCCATGTAGGATCCTCCTCGTGCATGCGGTTAAGCACCTGCATCATCTTTTCAATCTCGGATTCGTTCACAGGTTTGATAGCACGTGAATATTTTGAAGCAGGATATTTCACCAATGCAAACTTATTATTGCTATCCTTTGCATTGAGGGTGTTACCAATCTTCACATCCTTCAACTTAACGGTACAACCCAAGTCACCGGCTTTAAGTTCTTCAACAGCCACACGGTTGGCACCGGCACTGCAGAACAACTGTGCAATACGCTCTTTTGAACCACGATCGGCATTCTGCAAGTCATCACCTGCCTTAAGAGTACCGCTCATCACCTTGAAGTAGTTAACCTCACCGATATGAGGCTCTACTGAAGTCTTATAGAAGAATACCGAAGTGGGAGCCTCGCTATCGTAAGGAACAGTCTCACCATCGGCATTTACGGGCTGGGGCATATCTGTGATTTCGGGAGCAACATTTGCAAGGAATTCGAGCAGACGACTTACTGCAACATCGGTAGAAGCCGAGCAGCACAATACGGGATATACGCTGTCTGTAGCAAGACCCATGCGGGCACCCATACGAATCTCATCGGTAGAAAGTTCTTCAGTCTCGAAGAATTTATCCATCAAGCCCTCTTCGTTCTCGGCAGCCTTCTCAACAAGTTCCATGTGAAGAGCCTTTGCCTTATCGAGCTCTGATGCAGGGATATCCTCAACAATGGGAGCCTGACCCTCGCCTGTGAAGGTAAGCTTCTTCATCAACAGCACGTCAATGATTGAATTGAAACCGGGACCTGCATTCAAAGGATATTGAACGGGAACGACTTTTGAGCCATAAACTGCCTGCAATTGCTCGATAACAGTATCATACTCACACTTCTCATGGTCAACTTGGTTCACAACGAACATCATTGGTTTCTTCATCTTCTTGATGTATCGGAAACAGTTCTGTGTACCAACCTCGACACCATACTGACCATTTACAACCATCATTGCAAGGTCGGCAACTGTCATCGCACTAACCATACCACCGGCGAAGTCATCGGCACCCGGGCAATCTATAAGATTAAGTTTCTTACCTGCCTGCTCAATCTGGAATACAGTTGAAAATACAGAATATCCATACTCCTGCTCAACGGGGAAGTAGTCACTTACCGTATTCTTTGCTTCAACAGTTCCTCTACGTTTTATAATACCACCCTCAAAGAGCATAGCCTCTGTGAGCGTGGTTTTACCAGAGCCTGAACAACCGACGATTGCGATGTTCTTGATTTCGTTAGTTTTATAAGTTTTCATATAAGTTGTTTTTAAAAGACACAAACCTAAAGCAAACAGCAGCAATTCTTTTTTTGTCAACCGCGAGCAAGGTTTGTTGCCTATTGGTTAATTTAAGTTTTTTCAAAAGCGCCAACAATGTAGGCATTTTTATATATAAATGCAAACATAGTTATATTAATTTTTCAAAAATGAACAAAAATAGCTACCTTCGCAACAAAAGTGACACCAAAAACAGGCTTATGGCAGGCATTTATATACACATTCCATTCTGCAAACGTCGTTGCCGATATTGCGCTTTCTATTCTTCGACAAACAGCACACTGCAAGCGCAATATGTAAAAGCGTTATGTCGGGAATTAGAGTCACGACGCCAATACATTAATGAGACGGTGGAGACTATATATTTCGGAGGAGGAACACCCACCACCTTGTCACAGGCACAGCTTGGCGCCATACTCGACACCATATCAAAGAACTACAGCATAAGCAACAACCCCGAAATAACAATAGAGGCCAACCCCGATGACCTTACGATAGAAAAGATATCGGAGATGCGCACACTCCCGTTCAACAGGCTGAGCATAGGCATACAGAGCCTCAACGATGCAAGGTTGGCAGAACTCGGGCGAAGGCACACTGCCCGTCAGGCAATAGAGGCGGTAAAAAATGCACAGGATGCAGGATTCAACAACATAAGTATTGACCTTATGTTCGCACTGCCGTCATCCACTCTCAAGGAGTGGGAAGAGACTCTTGCCCATGCGACAGCACTCTGTCCCACACATATTTCGGCCTACAACCTGACATACGAAGAGGGTACAGCGCTATATAACAGCATGCGACAGGGAAAAGTCACCCCGCTGAGCGAAGAAGAGAACGTGGAACAGTTCGAGAGACTCATCGACACACTCGCCACATGCGGTTACCGCCAGTACGAAATATCAAACTTCGCACTGCCCGGATACGAAAGCCGGCACAACAGCAGTTATTGGCACGATATACCATATCTGGGTGCCGGCGCATCGGCACACTCGTACGACGGTGATTCGCGCCAATGGAACATTGCCGACATTAAACTATATATAGAAGGTATTGAGAACGGCTGCCCCGACTTCGAGATAGAGCACCTCAGCACCGCCGACAAATACAACGAAACAATACTGACCCGCCTGCGCACAGCCGACGGTATACCGCTCGCATGGTTCGTACAAAAATTCGGCAACAAGCTATACGACTATCTGCTTAACTCGGCAAAGCCACACATATCGCACAAGAAACTGGTTATAGAGGACGACAGATTAACACTCACAAAAGAGGGAATATTCATAAGCGACGCTATCATACGCGACCTTATATATATATAATTAGGAAAATTAAACATAAATATCGGCAATATTTACTTTTTTTACCCTACTTTTGTAAATAATGCAAATATCTGATAACACAATAAATTATGAGAAAACTATTCTATCTGCTGTTGCTTACCTTGATGCCTATGGTAAGTAATGCACAAAAGGGGTTGACATTCGAGATTAAGGATGGTGATTTCTATGTTAACGGCAAAGCTACACCTATCCTGTCGGGCGAGATGCACTACCCACGTATACCACATGAATACTGGCGCCACCGTCTACAGATGATGAAGGGCATGGGTCTTAACACCGTAGCCACATATGTATTCTGGAACATACACGAGACAGAGCCCGGCGTTTGGGATTTCGAAGGAAACAAAAACCTCGCCGAATACATCAAGATAGCAGCCGAAGAGGGCATGATGGTTATATTGCGCCCCGGTCCGTATGTATGTGCCGAATGGGAATTCGGCGGATATCCTTGGTGGTTGCAGAATGTAGAGGGCATGGAAGTGCGCCGCGACAACGAGCAGTTCCTCAAACACACAAAGCTGTATCTCGAGAGACTATATCAGGAGGTAGGACACCTTCAGTGCACAAATGGCGGTCCCATAATCATGGTACAGTGCGAGAATGAGTTCGGCTCATACGTATCACAGCGAAGAGACATCTCTATTGAAGACCACCGCCGCTATAATGCAAAGATCAAGCAGCAGCTGTCAGATGTTGGTTTCAACGTACCACTGTTCACCTCGGACGGCAGCTGGTTGTTCGAAGGCGGATGCACTCCCGGAGCACTCCCCACAGCGAACGGCGAGAGCAACATCACAGTGCTTAAAGACTCGGTTAACAAATACCACGGTGGCGAGGGCCCATATATGGTTGCCGAGTTCTATCCCGGATGGCTTGCACACTGGGCCGAGCCACACCCCGATGTTTCGGACAGCGAGATTGCACGCCAGACAGAGGAATATCTAAAGAACGATGTATCGATAAACTATTACATGGTACATGGCGGAACAAACTTCGCCTTCACAAGCGGAGCCAACTACGACCGTCGCCGCGACATACAGCCCGACCTCACAAGCTACGACTATGACGCGCCTATCAGCGAGGCCGGATGGGTTACAGAGAAGTACGATTCTATCCGTAACGTAATAAAGAAGTATGTAAAATATGACATACCCGAAGCACCTGCACAGATACCCCTCATCGAGATTCCTTCAATCAGCCTCGACAAGGTGGCAGACGTGCTTGCCTACGCAGAGCGTCTTGACGGCAAGAGCAACATCACTCCACTTACCTTTGAGCAGTTAGGACAGGGCTATGGCTATGTGCTCTACACACGCCGTTTCAACCAGCCCATCAGCGGCACACTCTCAATCCCCGGCTTGCGCGACTATGCTGTAGTATACATAGACGGCGAACAGATTGGCGTGCTCAACCGTAACACACAGACCTATGACATCGACATTGAAATACCATTCAATGCCACATTGCAGATTCTTGTCGAGAACATGGGACGTATAAACTATGGCGACGAGATTGTGAACAACAACAAGGGTATCATAAGCCCTGTCACCATAAACGATCAAGAGATTATGGGCAATTGGGAAATGTTCGGACTGCCAATGAGCGAGATGCCCGAACTCTCAAAGATGGGACGTGCTGCAGCTAAGAACAGCCCCAGCATCGCCAAGAGACTAAGCGGATGCCCCGTTCTTTACGAAGGCACATTTACACTCGACGAAACAGGTGACACCTTCATTGACATGAGCGCATGGGGAAAAGGTATCGTATTTGTAAACGGCCACAATCTGGGACGTTTCTGGCAGGTTGGTCCTCAGCAGACACTCTACTTGCCCGGAGTGTGGTTGAACAAGGGTGAAAACAAGATTGTGATATTCGAGCAGCTCAACGAAACTCCTCAAACCACAGTAAGCACAATAAAGAAACCCATACTCGACGACCTCAGATAAAAAAGTATTACCTATATAAATATAGCAGCCCGCCAAATGGTAGGTTGCTATATTTATATACCGACAAGTACTATTTCACGATACTCATTCCCGTCATGTTGAATCCGCGCAACAGTTCGGCAACAGCCATTCGCTTCTTACCGGGCAGCTGCACAGACAACAGATTTATATATCCGCCAACAACTGCCACCTTGATATAGCTCTTTCCGTCTGTAAGCAGAGAGCCGCACTCCCTATCGTGTGCAGCCTGCTCCATTCCGGTCTCATACACCTTAATTGAATATACAGCACCGTCAGCAGCGGAAATCTCGGTCCACGCTGCAGGATAGGGCGACATGCCTCTTATAAAATCGTATACTTGCTGCAGGCTCTTGTTCCAATCAATACGACAGGTATCACGGAAAATCTTTGGAGCCGGACGCAATTCATCCACGCTCTTGAAAAGAGACTCCTGCGGCAAAGCCTTAGCCTCGCCACGCACAATCAGTTCCACCGTGCGCAACACGGTAGAGCCACCTGTCAGCATCAACTTATCGTGCAGAGTTCCTGCTGTGTCATCGACAGCAATATCAACTACATCCTGCTGAATAATATCACCTGTATCAATCTCGTGCTTCAGGAAGAATGTCGTCACACCACTCTGCTTGTCGCCATTTATTATAGCCCAGTTTATTGGAGCTGCGCCACGATATTGAGGCAGCAAAGAAGCATGCAGATTGAATGTTCCCAAACGGGGCATATCCCACACACTCTCGGGCAACATCCTGAATGCCACTACAATCTGCAAGTCGGCTTTCCACTGTGCAAGAGCACCAAGGAACTCTGCATCCTTAAGCGAAACAGGCTGCAGCAGAGGCAAACCACACTCAACGGCATACTCCTTGACAGGACTCATGAGCATCTGTGTTCCACGCTTGTTAATAACCTTATCGGGCATGGTAACAACGCCCACCACCTCATATCCACAATCAGCGTCGGTCTGTTGGCGTTCCATAAGACGACGCAAGGGCTCAACCGCGAAATCGGGTGTACCCAGATATACTATTCTTATTTTTTCCATTTTATCAATCAGAAGTAAAATCGAGCAATGTCTTTCTATATGCAGTAAATATTGCCGACTTTGAGATAAAGCCGATATATTCACCCGAAGTATTTTCTACCGGCAGATTCCATGCACCGGTCTCTTCGAACTTACGCATTACAGCCTCCATAGGCTCTTCTATATTCAGACGCACAGGAACGTCACGCATCAGCTTCACCACAGTAAAACGGTGGTATAGTTCCTGTCTGAACATCATGTGGCGTATGTCATCGAGGTAGACAATTCCTACCAAACGCTGCGCTGCATTCACGACAGGGAAGATATTTCGCTTGGTCTTTGCCACCACCGAAGTCAATGCCCCCAAATCCATATCGGGGTCTATCTTCATAAAGTTCTTTTCAATGACATCCTCAACCTTAAGAATCGTAAGCACAGCTTGGTCCTTATGATGGGTTATCAGTTCGCCACGCTGCGCCAGACGTATTGCATAGATATTATTATTGTCAAATATACGCACTGTAAGATACGAGCACACCGAAACAATCATCAAAGGCAGGAAAAGCGCATAACCACCGGTAAGCTCGGCAATAAGGAAGACACCCGTTAGCGGAGCATGAAAGACACCCGACATCAATGCCGCCATTCCGAACAGAGCAAAATTCTTATCGGGGAGCACCTCACCGAATCCGAACATATTGCATATTCCGGCAAACAGATAACCCGAGATACATCCCAAGAAGAGGCTGGGAGCAAATATACCGCCACATCCGCCGCCACAGTTAGTTGCAGTAGAGGCAAAAGCCTTGAATATCACTATCAGCAACATGTAGAGGAAAAGCAGTCTCGCATGGCCGTAGAAGAGCGAATTGTTAAGAATGACATCGGCCGAAGAGCCGTTTATAAGATGGTTAATCATATCATATCCCTCACCGTACAATGGCGGGAACAGGAATATGAGAACACTGAGCACAGTACCGCCCAACGCCAGTTTCACATAAGGATTCTTGAATCGGCGAAAAAACTGCTCGACATTGGCTGTGACATGGGTAAAATAGAGCGATACAAGTCCACAGACAACTCCCAACATCATCACATAGGGAACACGCGATACACTGAAAGCATCATCAAGCTGGAAGTGGAACATTGCATCTGTGCCTGTCAACAGATATGAGATGGTTACAGCTGTAACACTCGAAATGAGCAACGGCAGCAGGGACGACATTGTAAGGTCGAGCATAAGCACCTCAAGGGTGAATACCAATCCGGCAATGGGAGCCTTGAAGATTCCCGACACTGCACCGGCTGCACCACAACCTATGAGCAGCATCATAACCTTCTGGTCCATTTTAAAGAAGCTCGCAAGGTTGGAGCCTATCGCCGAGCCGGTAAACACAATAGGCGACTCGGCACCCACCGAACCACCGAAACCGATGGTAACACCACTGGCAATGAGTGACGACCACATATTATGCCTCTTTATCTTACCCTGCCTGCGCGATATAGAATAAAGCACCTTAGTCACACCATGGCTTATATCATCGCGCACCACATTACGAATAAAGAGTCCTGTTATGAAGATACCCACTACAGGGTATATAAGATAGAGCCAGTTAAAAGTTTCGGTAGAGAAACTGCCCGTAAGCATATGTTGAATGAATTCAATTATATGCTTGAGGACAAAAGCTGCCAGCGAAGAGATTACACCCACAAGAAAACTCAGAATCAGTATGAACTGACTCTGTGGTACATGTTTCTCGCGCCATTCAATGAACAGCTCGAGCGGACTCTTTCGCGCATCTTTCTTCATCATTCCCTTATTATGGTAACCGTACCGTTTTCTTTAAGCTTTATTATACTTGAAGACTTTGGACTGCCCTTCTCCAATTGCTTATAGTTGACAACATAATCTACTGCATCAATAATCTCGGGGCTTATCTCGGCAAAGAAACGGGGAGTAGGCTCACCGCTAACATTTGCCGATGTTGACACCACTGCCTTTTGGAAGCGGTAGCAAAGCTCTTTAGAAAAGAGTTCCGAAGTGACACGTATTCCAACGCTTCCATCCTCGGCTATAAGGTTAGGAGCCAAATTACGTGCGCCGTCATATATTATTGTAAGCGGCTTATCGGTAAGCTCAATAAGGTCCCATGCCACCATAGGCACGTTGGCAACATATCTGCTTATTCTGTCGGCACTATCCACCAAAAGCAGAAGAGCCTTGTTGTCGGCACGACGCTTAATCTCATATACGCGCTTTACAGCCTCAGCATTTGTTGCATCGCATCCGATACCCCAGACTGTATCAGTAGGATAAAGTATTACCCCACCCTTGCGCATCACCTCGACACATTTTTTAGCTTCATCGGCAATTGTACCCATACTTAAAACTCGCTTGTGAAGTGGAACTTGATACTCTTGAAATCATTCTGCGCCATTTGCAGCACATACGCGCTATCGGCAAGGAAGACATCGCGGCCGTCAATATCCTTAGCCATATACTGGTATTTGCGACGTTTGAAATTCTCGAGTTCCTCGGCATCGTCACTCTCAATCCAGCATGCCTTGTAGAGATTGACAGGCTCCCAACGGCATTTGGCATTATACTCGTTCTCTATACGATACTGTATGACCTCGAACTGCAGCTGACCGACCGTACCAATGAGCTTACGCCCGTTATGCTGGTTGACAAACAACTGTGCCACACCCTCGCCCATCAGCTGGTCGATACCCTTCGCCAACTGCTTTGTCTTCATAGGATCGGCATTCTCGATATATTTGAACATCTCGGGCGAGAAACTGGGCAGGCCCTTGAAATGCAGCATTTCGCCCTCGGTAAGGGTATCTCCAATCTTGAAGTTACCAGTATCGGGCAAACCTATGATATCGCCGGGATAGGCCTCGTCGATAGTACTCTTGCGCTGTGCCATAAACTGTGTTGGCGAAGAGAAACGGAAATCCTTACCCAATCTTATGTGACGATAGGGAGCGTTTCTCACGAACTTGCCCGAACATATCTTGCAGAAAGCCACGCACGAGCGGTGGTTGGGGTCAATATTCGCTGTAATTTTAAATATAAAACCTGTAAACTTGGCATCCTCGGGATTCACAGTTCGCTCTACAGCCTGTACAGGACGGGGACTCGGAGCAATCTTCACGAAACAGTCGAGCAGTTCCTGAACACCGAAATTATTGAGTGCCGAACCAAAGAATACGGGAGCGACCTTTGCGTCCAGATAATCCTGCACATTGAACTCGGGATATACACCGTCTACCAGTTCAAGGTCGGCACGCAACTGCTCAGCCTGCTCCTGTCCAATGCTCTCATCGAGTTTTTCGCTATTTATATCAACCTCGAATTTCTCGGTAACACGTTGCTTGTTGGGAGTAAACAGATTCAGTTTCTGCTCGTAGATATTATACACGCCCTTGAAACGCGCACCTTGGTCGATAGGCCAGCTCAATGGACGCACCGCAATCTGCAACTCGCTCTCGAGCTCATCCAACAAATCAAACGGGTCGCGTCCTTCGCGGTCCATCTTATTTACATACACGATAACAGGAGTGTTGCGCATGCGGCACACTGCCATCAGCTTGCGTGTCTGAGTCTCTACACCCTTGGCACAGTCTACAACAATAATAACACTGTCCACTGCCGTAAGGGTACGGAATGTATCCTCGGCAAAGTCTTGGTGACCCGGAGTATCAAGGATATTTATCTTATATCCCTCGTAGTCGAACTCCATAACAGATGTTGTAACCGAAATACCGCGCTGTTTCTCAATCTCCATCCAGTCCGATGTCGCAGTCTTCTTTATCTTGTTCGATTTTACCGCACCGGCAACCTGTATCTGTCCACCAAAAAGCAGCAGTTTTTCGGTAAGTGTGGTTTTACCGGCATCCGGGTGCGACACAATAGCAAATGTTCTTCTTCTGGCAATCTCTTCGTGTATGTTATTCATTGATTCTCTTTTTTCTGTTAATTAAACTTCTTCGCTTTCAAGATCGAGCCGTCCCGCCTCCTCTTCACTGTAATAGAGCGAAAGCATTGATATGAATTTTGTTATCTCGGCTGTAGCAGCCAATGTCTCTTCGTTAATTGTCCTATGCTGCAGCTTCATCATCCACACCATATACAATGCATCGAAACAGTTCTCCAATTCACTCTTCTCGCGTCCGTTGCTCTTGTTACGAAACTCCACGATGTAGGGCAGAACCTTATAGTAGGCCGCTGTATAAAAGGGCACCTTAGGTGATTTCAGCAGTCGCAGATGCAAATCGGTGAGCATTATTATCACATTCCTGTTTATCTGCAGATGCCCATTTTCCTTCACATCCTCGATGTTCATCATCTCTATAAGATTCTCATACCACTCTGTAAGCTCCCTCTTTTGCTCTTCAGCGAGGTTATACGACTCAACAAGAGAACTTTTCACTTTCTCTATTGACAAATCATTGGCACGCAGCAGGTCCTCAACCTGCCACATATATAACAGATACTCTGCTATATTCTTTTTTCTTAGTTCGCGTGATACAAACAAAACAAAAAATATTAGTGGAAAGAATAAATTCCGGTAAGCAACAGTACCGCGCTTATGAACGAAGCCAAAATAACCACAGCTCCAATTACGCGGTTGATTATCCAAATACCGCGCACATTAAAACGCGCACGTAATTTATTTACTACGAATGTTATGAACAGCCACCACAGCATAGCTCCACCAAAGATAGAGAGATAACCTATACACTGCTGGTAATAGGGCTGTTCGGGAAGCATGAACTTAAGGGGTGTAAACATTGCCATAAAGAGCAGAATGATAAGCGGATTAGACAATGTTATAAAGAAGCCTGTAACGCAGTTCTGCACAAGACTGCTCTTGTTACGACTTACCGGGCGTGTATTCTGCGCAGGATTGCTGCGATATGTATATATACCGAACACGAGCAGCAGAACAGAACCCACCAGCTGCAGAACAAACAGATTGGTCTCGTTATGAATAAAATCATAGATAAAAGACAATCCATAGCCTGTTATGAGAGCATATATGATGTCGCTTATTGCAGC
>CAJGCJ010000037.1 GCA_904501775.1 uncultured Bacteroidaceae bacterium
TGGGAACACGGCGGAAAGGTGCCTTGAAACTGATGATGTTCTCGCCCACCTTTACATCTGTTGTGCCGTTTACATCGAGGGCACTCTTCTCGAGCATCTGCTCGTTGAAGCACATCATCCAGTTATAGTCCTTGTATGAGACATAAATCTCCATACATGTAAACTCGGGATTGTGTGTGCGGTCCATACCTTCGTTGCGGAAGTTCTTTGAGAACTCGTACACACCCTCGAAACCGCCCACGATAAGACGCTTCAAATAAAGCTCGTTTGCAATACGCAGATAGAGGGGAATGTCGAGTGCGTTGTGGTGTGTGATGAAGGGACGCGCTGCTGCTCCACCGGGGATTGATTGCAGTACGGGGGTCTCAACCTCCATATAACCCTTTGAATTGAAGAATACACGCATCGAGGTATATATCTTGTTTCGCTTGATGAATATCTCCTTGATGTCGTCGTTTACTACAAGGTCAACATAACGCTGGCGGTAGCGGAGTTCAGGGTCTTCGAACTTGTCGTATGCTACTCCATCCTTGTACTTTACTATGGGCAGGGGGCGTATGCTCTTTGACAAGAGTGTTAGCTCTTGTGCATGAACGGTAATCTCGCCTGTCTGTGTGCGGAATACGAAACCTTTGATTCCTACAAAATCACCGATGTCCAAAAGACGCTTGAACAGTACGTTGTAAAGGTCCTTGTTCTCACCGGGGCACAACTCATCGCGTGTGATGTATACCTGTATACGGCCTTTAGAATCCTGCAATTCGATGAATGATGCCTTGCCCATGATACGGCGGCTCATAAGACGGCCTGCTATGCACACCTGACGTGGCTCAGCCTCGTCATTGAACTCATTAAGAATATCTGTCGAGAAGGCGTTGGTAGGATATTCGGCTGCGGGATAAGGCTCTATGCCCATGTTGCGCAATTCGTTGAGTGCTTCGCGACGTACAATCTCTTGTTCACTTAATTCTAATATGTTCATTGTTCTATATGTTTTTGTATTATTATCTGTTTTATTGTGCGAGGGGTTATACTATCTTTTCGAAGTATGCAATGGTTCTTTTTAATCCCTCTTCGAGTCTTATTTTTGGCTCCCAGCCACCGAGCTCCTTATGGGCAAGCGAGATGTCGGGCTTGCGCTGACGGGGATCGTCCTGCGGCAGTGGATGGAATATGATATTTGATTTTGAACCGGTGAGGTCTATTACCTTCTGTGCAAGTTCGAGCATTGTGAACTCTCCGGGGTTGCCTATGTTGACAGGTCCTGTGAACGAGTCGCCTGTGTTCATTGCGCGTATCATGCCTTCCACAAGGTCATCGACATATTGGAAACTGCGTGTCTGCTGACCGTCACCGTATATCGTAATATCCTGATTGCGCAGTGCCTGTACAATGAAATTCGATACAACTCGTCCGTCGTTCATGCTCATGCGCGGACCATAGGTGTTGAAGATGCGTACGATTTTTATGCGTATGTTGTTCTGGCGATGGTAGTCCATAAACAAGGTCTCGGCGCAGCGCTTGCCTTCGTCGTAGCACGAACGTATGCCTATGGGGTTTACGTTGCCCCAATAACCCTCTACTTGCGGATGGATGTCCGGGTCACCGTAGACTTCGCTTGTGGATGCCTGCAATATCTTTGCTCTTACCAGCTTTGCCAAGCCAAGCATGTTCATCGAACCGATTACACATGTCTGGATTGTCTTTACAGGGTCGTATTGGTAGTGGATGGGAGATGCAGGACATGCAAGATTGTATATCTCGTCAACCTCGGCAGTGTAGGGCTGTGTGACGTCGTGGCGTACAAGCTCAAAGTGGTCGTTGCCTATGAGGTGACGTATGTTGTCCTTGCTGCCGGTAAAGTAGTTGTCGAGGCAGATGACATCATTGCCCTCGTTCAGCAGTCGTTCGCACAGATGCGAACCTATGAACCCGGCACCTCCGGTTATAAGTATTCTTTTCATTGCAAGTCTGTTATAACGCTTTTTGTGCAGTGAAAACATTTTTGAAAAATGCACACTGCTGCAATTAATATTATCTGCAAAAATAATATTTATTTTCGGCTTTTCTTATATATTAACAGATGTTTTTTTGGCTGTAGCAAGAAAGATTGCCGGATATTCTGCACCTAAGATATGTTATTTCGTGCAGATGTTGCCAAGTATGATAAAAAAGCGTACACAGCAACCTGTATCCACAGTGCCGCATATTCAAAAATAACATCTTCGAGTCCTGCTCCCATGCAGTTTATTGCCACAAATCCGTTAATTGCCGGAGTTGAGGGGAATATGTATGAGAAAATTTTCCAAAAGATGGGTATATTGCTTCCCGGCCACGATATTCCCGAGAGAAACAGAAGGGGTATTGATGTGAAGACGAACAGCAGCATGGGGGCTTCACGGCTTTTGATGAAACTGCCTGCTGTTATTGCAAGGAGTGTACATGCAAGCATATAAGGCAACATGAAGAGTAAAAGCGTTGTGCCATCGGCTATTTGCGACAGACCGAATATGCGAGGTATCACGCACAGCACGTATGCAGCCATTGGTGCTGTGATGGTAAGGTAGGCGGCACTTTTGCCAATGAGACCTTTGGGGCTCTTCTTCCCTTCGGAATAGAGTGTTCCCATACGCATTCCTATGCCCAATAGCATTATCTGCTGAATTATCAGTACAAGAATGGCCGGGATGACAAAGTCGGCAAATCCTGTCGTCGGGTTCGATAATCCTACTGCTCTGTGGGGTAGCGGGGCTGTGAATATTCTAATCTCTTCATTTGTGGCACCGCCTATCCTTTTGCCCTGTATCACGCTGTTCATTGCAAGGCTCACCTCGGTGCATCCTGACAGTATTGCCTTGTAGTAGAAGAAACTTGCCATGCTGCAATAGATGCTTATATGGGATTCTATTCCGTTTTCAACATTCCGGGCGAATTTTTGTGGAATGTATATGATTCCTTTGACTCTATCCTCTTCCATCTGCCGACGTGCTGCGGCTATGTTGGTGCAGTTCTGTGCAATGGCGATATCGGGTGTGGCATCTACCTTGCGCAGAAATTCCCGACTGAGGCTGCTTTGTGACAGGTCGACTACTGCGACCGGAATATTACGCACCACCTCCTGCGAGTATATGTAGGAGTAGAGTAGCGGATAGCCGAGCGGAACAAGCACTAAGAACACTAATACTCCTGTGTCGCTGACGCAGCCTTTGAGTTCCTGTATATATGTGGAAAGGATTTTTTTCATTCTATGTAGGGGTAGTGTTCGAGTGCATTCTTTAATCTTTTCATAAAGAGCAGCGGCAGCAGGCAAAAAAGCAACAGTGCTGCATAATGGTAGCTTGAGTAGGATATGGGGTATCCTGAAAGGGCTTGATTGCAGTATATCATAAAATAGTGCCGCAACGGAAACAGGTTTGTAAGTGTCTGTGTAATTCCGCTCATTCCCTCAATGGGGAAAGAGAATCCCGAGATTGAGAATGAGACAACACCCCATAGCGAGGCTATGCTCATCGACCATCGTGGCGATGGCAGCAGGCATGCGAAGAAGAGTCCGAGACTTTGTGAGGCCAATATAAGCGACAGTGATGCCAATAGCATGCTGCCAAAGCCGTCATGATTAGGAAAATGCAGATACTCGTAAAGGTACACGTTGTAGAACAGGGCTGTCAGAAAAAATATGAAAGTATGTGGAAATAGTTTCCCTGTAACGGCTACAAATATGTTGTTCCCCGAGAGTTGAATCCACTCTTTTGCTCTCCTTTCTTTTATCTCAACGGTGACACTGTAGGCTGTAAGCAGGATTATGAGCAGCGACAGCACTCCGGGATAAAGGGTGTTGTTAAGATATACTGCGTAGCTGAGCCACGGGTTGCCC
Organism: uncultured Bacteroidaceae bacterium; assembly: GCA_904501775.1. Classification (GTDB taxonomy): domain Bacteria; phylum Bacteroidota; class Bacteroidia; order Bacteroidales; family Bacteroidaceae; genus HGM04593. The sequence goes on from CAJGCJ010000037.1 coordinate 3,875, forward strand.
AATGGATGTGTATCTATTATGATGGGTTGTACAAAAGTGTCGGCCTCTCTTTTAGTGGCTCCTTTAGCAAGTAGTGTGCTCTCGCCTATGGCGGCATTTGCAAGCAACGATGTTATGTACATGTCGCGATAGGTAAGCGAGCCTGCTACAAGATAACTGTAGTTGAGGTAGTACGAGACTGTAGGTCTCCGTCCTTCGGCCAGTGCATCGGTTGTCCCTTTGGGAAAGTAATAGAAAGCGTATATATCGCCTTTGCGCATGGCTTCTGTGGCATCGCTTATGTTGGCATGGCGTGCTACTACATGGCACTGTTGCATTGCATCGAGGTTGCGTGCGATGTTGCGTGTGGTTGGGGTGTTGTCGGCATCCACAATTGCGACAGGGAGCTGCTGTGGCAGTCCCTCGTGCATAAGTGTTGCGAAGAGTATAAAGCAGAATGTGGGAGCTGCTACCATACAGAACAGATATATAGGGCTTCCTGCTATACGCCCTATTTCCCTTCGGGATACTTTTATCGTCTTCAGTAGCTGTCGCATGTTATCTCTTTTCTATGATTACCGACATTCCGGGATAGAGTCCTTCTATCTCCTTTGCAGGTCTTGCTCTCACTTCAAAGGTCTTTATGTCGTACTCGCCTGTTGTGCGTGTGGCACGCCATACTGCGTATGTGCCAAGGTCTTTAAGAAAATATATGTGGAGCATGACATGCCGGTCAAGTGCAGGAATATAGGCCTCAACGCTGTCGCCGATGTTGAACTCCCTGAGCAGATCTTCTCTCATGTTGAAGCTGATCCACAACTCGTCAAGATAGGCTATATCCATAATGGGTGCTCCTGCGCCTACAAGTTCCCCTACGGTGGGATATATGGCACTTACCTCGCCATCCTGTATCGCTGTAAGACGGGTCTCTTCCATGTATGAGTCTACCTCTTCAACAGCTCCTTGTGCCTGAAGATATTTCGAAAACGCTATCTCTCTCTCGTCGCTGTCAGCACCTTGTCGGGCAAGTTCGTACATGGCTTTTGCTGCTTGTGAGGCTGCTACGGATGCTTTCAGGTTCGCTTCGGCCTCGTCGCGTTTCTGTGCTGTTACAACTCCTTCGTTGAAAAGATTGTTGACACGTTCGAATGTCTGTCGTGCTATCTGTGCGGCAGCCTCGGCACGTAGCCATTGTTCGTAAATTGCCTGTTTCTCTTGTGGGCGCACTCCCGAGGCTACTTTCTCGTTGAATGCAAATGCGGCCTTCTCTACAGCTTTTGCCTGTACAAGCTTGGCGGTTATGTCGGGCGCCTCAAGAATTGCCACCGTATCGCCTGCTTTCACTCTGTCGCCCTCTTTAACCAAAAGACGGAGTATGCGCCCGGGTACCTTGCTCGATACCCTGAACTCGGTAGTCTCGGCTTCGCCTTGTATTATGTCACTTTGTTCGCCGAGTGTGAAATTGCCTACCAGTGCTATAACGACAATTACTATTATGAACAGGGCAAGCGCTGCTATTATGTTCTTTTCTTCCTTTTGCATCTCTTTTTCGTATTAAGATTATTCAAGAGTGCCGGTAGCACGTCTTAGGCGTGCCTGCGACAGCATAATGTCAATTTTTGCATCAATGAGTGAAGAGTGTGCCTTTATCCATGCCGTTTGTGCCTCCATGACCTCCTGAACTGTAGCCATGCCTTCGTTGAATGACAGATTGGTGTTGCGCAGATTCTCTTCGGCCATCTTTATGTTGCTCTCTGCAAGCGCAAGGCGCCCGTTTGTCTCAGATACCTTCTTCAGCTGTTGTTGCAACTGCATCTGCATCTCTTGGTGAACATTGTCAAGAGTGTAGATTGCTATCGTTGATCGTGCTTTTGACGCCTTTATCTTGTCGTAGCCCTCGCCCCAGTTCCAGACGGGTATTTTTAGAACAACACCAATGTTCCATGTTCCTTCGAATTTGCGCCTGAAACCGTCTGTTATGCTTGGATTGCTGATTGCGTACCCGCCAGTGAGTACGATGGTTGGCAGAAAGTCGGAACGGACAATTCTGGTCTGCTGATAAGTCGCATCACGCACCGATTCAAGGGCATACAGTTCGGGGCGGTTTTCTATCGTGGCGTTTCTTATAGTTACAGCAGGCTCGACTGTGAATTCTGTTTCATCGTACAGAACAACGGTGCTGTCGAGAGGCAGACCGCATATATGGTTGAGCAGTATACGTGCAAGCGCGAGCCCGTTCTTGACTTCCAGATGTGCCATGCCGGCCTCGTTCACTTTTACATTTATACTTAACAGTTCGGCTTTTGTTGCCATGCCCTGTCGCTCAATCTTTTTGGCGTCATCAAGGAAACTCTGCGTCAGTTTCAGATAGCTTGTCGCCAGCTGCTCCTTGTAACTCAGCGATACAACCTGCCAATAGGCCTCTTCTGTGGTAAGCAGAATATCCTGTTTTGCAGCCTCGTAGTTGTAGTGTGAAATCTTTTCTGCTATTACGGTCAGCCTGTTGTAGGCACTTATCTTGCCGCCTGCATAGATGGGTTGGATTGCTGATATGGTGCCTGCAAGAATGTTGCGTGTGTCAAGTGTAAGGGCGTTGCTTATTGAAGAGCCAAGCCTGTCGAGTGATGTGACAAAGCCCGACTGGGCAAGTTGCTGTATGGCTGGAAATATTGTTGCAATCTCCTTTATCTCTTCTCCTAAACTGCTGCCAATGTTTTCAAGGACTCTTCTGCTGTCGCTGTCCAAAAGCACTGTCTTGTGGCTGTTGTGCATGTACAGCGCATTTGCATCTATGCGCGGAAGATAACTTGTCGAGGCTGCGCGACGCTCATGGTGGGCCGCAATTTTTTCTGCCTCGGCTATTCTTAGCTTCTTGTTGTTCTCGAGTGCAAGCATTCGGCACTTTTCGAGTGTGAGTGCCGGTTGTGCAACGGTGCATTGTGATATTGCAAACAACAGTGTGAGAGTGGCTGTGATATGTCTGTTCATTGGGCAAAAAAATACTCGTGTGAAGGTCACACGAGTATTAATGCTTCTATGGGGCGTTTTGTTTATTCAAGTTCAAAACTGTTATAGCCTATCATGTTGCCGTCGGCAAAGATGTGTACAAGATAATTTCCGGCCAGAAGGAACTCTTCAATGTCCCAGTATACGGTTATAGGAAGTTCTTCGCCTGTATACTCCACATATTTCTTGATAGAGTAGTTTATCTCCTTGTTTTCGTATTTGAAGGTATCGGAGCTGTTCTTGGCAAGTGTATTGCCGTCGGGCGCAGTTATTCTTATGTAAATTGTCTTTTCTCCGGTGATGGCTGTTATGTTCTTTGCAACAACGAAGTTTATGACGAATTTCTTAGCTTTCTTTATCTTTTTTATCTCTTTTCCATTGCTCTTTGCCGGGTACATCTCTATTCCAATGGCATCGAGCTGCGATGCAAGCTCTACCTTCTGTGTAAGTGCCTCTTTCTCTTCGTTTAGCGAAGATATGGTTTTTGAGGCCTGTTGGTAGCGCGCGCTCATCTTCTGGTTCTCTTTTGTGAGCTTCTCGTTTATGCGGTTGAGTGAGTCTATCTGAAGTACATACCCGCGCATTACTGCCCTGACGGTCTTCAACTCCTTCTTGAGGCGTGTTATTTCGGCCGCATCGGTAGCTTTTGTGTGTTTAAGCTCTTCGAGCAGCAGTTGTGTGCGCAGTTTTTCTTCTTCCAACTTTTGTTGAAGCGAGTCGTTTGTGATACGTATCTTCAGCTCGTCATATTGTGTGGCAAAGGTTGAGTATTCACTCTCGAGCTCCTCTTTCTCTATGGCGAACAGCTCCAGCATCTCTGTGTTTTTCTTTTGACTGTCGTTCCATAGAATACCCATTGTCACTGCTGCTGCAAGCAACAGTGCAATGAGTATGTACAAAAGTATGTTTAACTTCTTTAGCTGCATATGTTATCTTATTTCGATAGTTTCTCGATGCTTTCGGTGAGCATTGCTATCTTCTCTTTTGCATCGGACTGTTTCTTGCGCTCTATTGCAATGATTTTTTCGGGAGCCTTGCTTACAAAATTGGGGTTGTTCAGCTTCGCTTCAACGCTCTTGAGGAATTTCTCATGATAAGCAAGCTCTTCGCGCATTTTTGCAATCTCGGCATCTTTGTCAATGAGTGAACCCATGGGAACTGCATACTCTGTTGTACCAATGCGGAACATGATTGCGGTGTCATCGGCTGTCTCGCAGATGTCGATAGACGAAAGGTTTGCCATCTTTGTGAGCACGCTCTCAAGGCCGGCAACCTGTGACTCGCCAATTACCTGCAGTGCGAGTGCCTCACGGGGAGATATGTTTTTCTGCTGACGTATTGAACGCACGTTTCCTACAATCTCTTTTATTGCCTCAATGCGTGCTATAAGTTGCTCATCGTAGGGGTGGTTGAGGTCAAGTATGCTCTGTGTCATAAGGCTCTCGCCCTCGTTACGCTGCTGTATTGACTGCCACAATTCTTCGGTGATGAAGGGCATGAAGGGGTGTAGCAGGCGCATCAAGTCGTCGAAGAATCCGAGTGTAGCCTTGTATGTTTCGCTGTCTATCGGTGAGCCGTATGCGGGCTTTATCATTTCGAGATACCATGCCGAGAACTCGTCCCAGAAGAGGGTGTACAGGTTCATCAACGCCTCGCTTATGCGGTACTTGCTGAACTGCTCCTCGAGCTGTGCAACTGATTTTGCAAGAACCTCCTTGAACCATGCTATTGCTATCTTTGAGCTTTCGGGCTGTGCAATCTCTTCGCTTACGTTCCAACCGTTTACAAGGCGGAATGCATTCCATATCTTGTTGCAGAAGTTACGTCCCTGCTCGCACAGGCTCTCGTCAAAGAGAATGTCGTTGCCTGCAGGTGCCGAGAGCATTATACCCATGCGGACACCATCGGCGCCGTAGCGTGCGATAAGGTCGAGGGGGTCGGGGCTGTTGCCCAATGACTTGCTCATCTTGCGGCCAAGCTTGTCGCGTACGATTCCTGTGAAATATACATTCTTGAAGGGCATTTCTCCTTGATACTCGTATCCCGCCATAATCATGCGGGCTACCCAGAAGAAGATGATATCGGGACCTGTTACAAGGTCGCTTGTGGGATAGTAGTAGCTTATTTCCTTGTTGCCGGGATTCAATATGCCGTCGAACAATGAGATAGGCCACAACCATGAACTGAACCATGTGTCGAGTGCATCCTCGTCCTGTGTGAGCTGCTCGGCTGTGATGTTCTCAAAGCCTGCGATTTGACGTGCTTTCTCTACAGCCTGATCAATGTTCTCGGCTACTACGAACTGCTCTTCGCAACCCTCGGCTGTGGGCAGGAAGTAGGCCGGGATGCGGTGTCCCCACCACAGCTGACGGCTGATACACCAATCCTGAATGTTCTCGAGCCAGTTCTTGTATGTTGTCTTGTATTTTGTGGGGTAGAACTTCAAACGGTCTTCCATTACAGGGGGAAGGGCGATGTCGGCAAAGTGCTGCATGCTGAGGAACCACTGCATGCAAAGGCGTGGCTCTACTGCTGTGTCGGCATTTCTCTCGCTGTATCCTACTTTGTTTACGTAGTCCTCAACCTTCTCCATAAGGCCTGCTGCCTCGAGGTCTTTCACAATCTGCTTGCGAACCTCCATACGGTCCATGCCTATGTACATGCCGCCTGCCTCGCTGATGGTGGCATCGGGGTTGAAGATGTCTATTGTCTCAAGGTTGTGCTTCTTGCCCAGCATGTAGTCGTTGGTGTCGTGTGCGGGTGTCACTTTCAAACAACCTGTACCGAACTCTATCTCTACATAGCGGTCCTCAATTACGGGGATACTGCGACCTACAAGAGGTACGATTACCTGCTTGCCCTTGAGCCAGCTGTTCTTGGGGTCTTTGGGGTTGATGCACATTGCGGTGTCGCCCATGATTGTCTCGGGGCGTGTGGTCGCAACAACTGCATAGCGACGTCCGTCGGCTGTGCGGTGCAATATCTGATGTTTTACTGTTGCGTCGAAAGGATCGGCTACACCGAGTGTTACGGCATTGCTCTCCTCGCCATCGGTGCTGCCTGCTGCCTCATCCACGAAGTAGCGGAGATAGTAGAGCTTGCTGTTCTCTTCTTTGTATATTACCTCCTCGTTGCTCAATGCTGTCTGTGCTTTGGGGTCCCAGTTGACCATGCGCAGGCCACGATAGATAAGTCCTTTGTTGTAAAGGTCGCAGAAGACTCTGATTACGCTTTGGCTGCGTGTCTCGTCCATGGTAAAAGAGGTGCGCTCCCAGTCGCATGACGCTCCTAACTTGCGCAACTGTTTGAGAATGATGCCACCGTGCTCGTCGGTCCACTCCCATGCGTGCTTCAGGAACTCCTCGCGTGTGAGGTCGCTCTTCTTTATTCCTTGCTCGGCGAGTTTCTTAACCACCTTCGCCTCTGTTGCGATTGAGGCATGGTCGGTGCCGGGAACCCAGCATGCGTTCTTGCCTATCATGCGTGCATGACGCACCAGAATATCCTGTATTGTGTTGTTGAGCATGTGGCCCATGTGCAATACTCCTGTTACGTTAGGGGGTGGTATTACTATTGTGTAGGGCTCACGATTGTCGGGCTCTGAATGGAACAGACGGTTGTCCATCCAATATTTGTACCATTTTTCTTCTACCTCTGAGGGAATGTAAGTGGTTGCTAAACTCATGATTCTATATCTTATTTTCGTTGTTTGCTTTATGTGTATAATATTTCTAATCTGCGAAGTTAGTTATAATTATTAAAATAATTACCTTTGTCTGTTGAAATAATTGAAATGAAGTGTAAAAAACAGATAAATAATTAGGAATATGCATAGTAAGGAGGATATTCTCGAGGCATTCGGTCGTTTTCTTGATGTGCTCGACGAACTGAGAGTAAAGTGCCCGTGGGACAGGAAACAGACAAATGAGAGCCTGCGCCCAAATACAATTGAAGAGGTTTACGAACTCTCGGATGCCATTGTTGCAAACGATACGAAAAATATATGTAAAGAGTTGGGGGATGTGCTGCTGCATGTTGCTTTTTACTCGAAAATAGCAAGCGAAAAGAGTGAGTTCGATTTCAAAGATGTGTGCGACCGCTTGTGTGATAAACTGATATATAGGCATCCGCATGTCTTCGGTGAGGCAAAGGCTGAGACTGCCGGTGAGGTGAGCAAGAACTGGGAACAGCTGAAGATGGGCGAAAAGGATGGAAACAAGAGTCTGTTGAGTGGTGTACCTTCATCATTACCATCGCTTATAAAGGCTTTTCGCATGCAGGAGAAAGCTGCGAATGTGGGCTTTGACTGGCCGGTGCGCGAAGATGTGTGGAACAAGGTTTACGAAGAGGTTGATGAACTGCGTGCAGAATTTGAGAAGGGGGATAAGGCTAAAGCCGAGAAGGAGTTCGGTGATTTTCTTTTCAGTATAGTGAACGCTGCGCGTTTGTATGGAGTTAACCCCGATACTGCGTTGGAACTTACAAACAATAAATTCAGAAGCCGTTTCGGCTACATTGAGCAACAGGCCAAGAGTAAGGGCGTGAATTTAAAGGATATGTCGCTTGAACAGATGGATGCCCTTTGGAACGAGGCTAAGAAGACGGAGCAAGAGTGATTGGTATAACTCTTTGACAGAGTAGCTGTCATTATCTCTTTCTTGGGGATGGATGTTGTGTGACAGCTGCCTGTATAAATCAAATGACAGGAGGGATGTAGCATCCCTCCTGTCATTTGATTGTTGGATTGTTCTTATACATTCAATGTGTATTTTCTGTTCATTATGAATTTTATAACTGCAATGGCTCCGATGCGTAATGTACCGGCTATGACAAGGAGAAGGCTTGTTGTATGGAGTGCTTTGGTGTATGTAAATTTCTTTGTTCCAGCTCCCTACTGTTTTGCGTAGTCTGTTGTATCGCTCTTCTCTTCTGTGTCGGATCTTTTATTCTTATAGCCTTTTTTACACATATTCCTTATCAGATTCCTCTTGAATTTGTCTTCGGCATTTTTTATCATTCTGACTTTTTTAGCAGTTAAGAAATTTAGATACATATAGATATACTCTGTCTCCAATTGTACTATCTTTATTTTTGCATCTGCGTATTCGTGCACCAGAAGAAGACTTTTCTCCTCGCTGCATTCTTCACCGTATTTTATTCCTAATTTGTCATAGATATCTTTGTTGATGTCCTTAATCTTTTTTTGCAGCTCGAAGTAGAGCGGAAAGAATAATGCAGCTTCTTCTTCGGTGAGACCGGCCTTCTTTGTTATATAACTTTTCTGTACCTCCTTTAGATCTTCTATGGTGATGTCGGACTTGTTTTCCTGCAATGCCTGTTTTTGAGCTTTTATTACTGTTACGAATGTTAGTAATAAGAATAGGATTGTAATGACTTTTTTCATATGTCTATTCCTTTATCAGTTGCTGTCTGTTATACAATCGTAGAATGTGTAGTTGTCAATGATGTAGCTGTCAATCAGCTCGTCAACGAGTTCTTTTGTGTATGGTGAATCGTTGTATGTGATATGTGTCTTTACATCGTGGTAGTAAACCGAACCGCATAACAGATATATAAGTATCAGTACAGCCGCATATCTTATGCAGAAAGATAGTTTTGATGCGGATATGGTGTTTGGCTCTGTCTGCACTTTATTCATTATCCTGTCGTGGAACGAATCGAAATATCCTTCGGGTGTTGTGAAGGATTCTATAAACAGTTCTTTTTCTGTATTTGAAATTTTCATCACTATTTAATCTCCTGTTTTTTTTGACGATATAGATGTTGAAAGGTTTAATCTCTGTTCTTTATATATTCTTCTATTTTCTTCACTGCTATGTGGTACGATGCTTTAAGGGCGCCTACGCTGGTGTTGAGTATCTTTGATATATCTTCGTATTTCATGTCATCAAAATACTTCATGTTGAACACCATACGCTGTCTCTCGGGTAGTGTGCTAATAGCTTCTAAAAGAAGGGCCTGCGCGTGGCTTCCGCTGAAATAGGGGTCGCTTTCGAGCTGCTCGGCTATTGGGGTTGTATCGTTGAGTGACTGTAGCTCGGGGCGCTTATGGCTCGTGAATGTTATTGTCTCATTCGTTGCTATGCGATAGAGCCATGTCGACAGTTGTGAGTCGCCTCTGAAGCTTGAAATGTTGTTCCACGCTGTTATGAATGTGTTCTGCAGAATGTCATCGCTGTCTTCGTGCGATAAGACAATGCGTCTGATGTGATGATATAATGGCTTGCTGTACTTCTTTACTACATACGAGAATGTAGCGGCCCTTGTGGCGGGGTCGTGCAGCTGTGCTATTATAAGTTCTTCACTGATCTTGTTCATATTGCTCAGGTTCGCGGTGCTTGATGCTGCAGCTTTTCTATTTTATATGGTATATTATGTTTTCGTCGGCTAATTCGGTACAGGGGAATATCTCCTTGGCTTGTGCCGACAGGATTGTCTCATCGGTGTATCGTGATGAGAAATGTCCTATTACCAATCTTTTGACATTGGCCTCTTTGGCTATTGTAGCAGCCTGCCTTGCTGTACTGTGGAAGGTGGCGCGTGCTCTTGCCTCTTCGCTGTCGGCGAATGTGGCCTCGTGATAGAGCAGGTCTACTCCTTCTATTATATCCTTGTTCTGTGGGCAGGGTAGTGTGTCGCTACAGTAGGCATAGCTGCGTGATGGGTCGGGGGCGGATGTGAGTTTTTCGTTGGGTATTACTTCGCCTTGTGGGGTTGTGAAGCTGTTGCCTTCTTTGATGCCGCCTCTCATGTATAATGGAATGTTGTAATACTCCATCATGTCACCTCTGATGTGTCGTTTTTTCGGCTTCTCTTTAAAAAGGAATCCGCAGCAGGGTATGCGGTGCTTCTGTGGTATTGTTTCAACAGTTATGCTGTTGTCTTCGTATATTACACTGTTCTTTTGTGTGTCTATGGTGTGGAATTCGACCCTGTAGGCCAAATCCTTGCAAAAGAAATCCAATTGTGGCTGCATTATCTCATGCAGTGGCTCGGGTGCATGGATGTGTAGCGGAGATGTGCGACCCAGTAGTCCGAATGTAGATATGAGTCCTATCAGTCCGAAACAGTGGTCGCCGTGGAGGTGCGATATGAATATATGGTTGATGAAAGAGAAGTGTATGTGGGATTTGCGCAACTGTAATTGCGCTCCTTCTCCACAGTCTATCATGTATTGTCTGTTGCCTATTCTTACTACCTGTGTGCTTGCGTTGTGACGTGTTGTGGGTAGTGCCGATCCGCAACCTAATATATGTACTTCAAATGGTTCCATCTTGCTATGTTCGTTCTGCGTGAAGTTACAACTATTTTTTATAATGACTCTCTTTTTTTGTTGAATTGTATAACTTTTTTGAAATGTTGCATGTTGTCATCTCTGCATGAGTGGTTTTGTACAGGTATAAAAAATGTGAGAGAGCGCATGCTCTCTCACATTTTTTATTATTATGATGTTTCTTACTCTGCGCCCTCGAGCTTGCTCTTGAGTGCTGCAAGTGCATCGATGTCACCGAGAGTTGTTGATGCAGCCTGATTCTGGATTGCAGGTGCTGCCTCCTCTGCTACTTTCTTGCTCTTGCGAGCTGCAGCAGCAGCCTTCTTCTCAGCCTTCTCCTCCTCCTTGGCTACATCCTCGAAGATGCGGCTGTGTGAAAGGATGATTCTCTTAGCCTCCTTGTTGAACTCGATAACCTTGAATTCGAGTGTCTCGTTGGCGTTAGCCTGTGAGCCGTCCTCCTTAACAAGGTGCTTGGGAGTTGCAAAGCCCTCTACGCCGTGGGGAAGTGATACAACTGCACCCTTGTCGATGAGCTCTGTGATAACACCCTCGTGGATTGAACCTACTGTGAA
>CAJGCJ010000038.1 GCA_904501775.1 uncultured Bacteroidaceae bacterium
TCTCAATGTTCTCGCCCTCTTTAACAGGTACTACAATCATTTCCTATTTAATTATTTAGTTTATATTATTTTCACTTTAGACAAAATGCAGCGCAAAAGTAGAAACTTTTTCTTAAATGACAAAACTTTCGTACCGTTTTTTGCAACAAAGGGGCAAAAGTTTGGATTATCACAAAAAAAGAATGGCGACAGACGCCGCCATTCCTTATGTAACCTTATTATAATGATTAAAGATTAGGATTAATGCTGCTCCACTCCTCAATTGCAGGAACAATATTCAAAGTAACGAGTTCGTCGCGCATCTTGCAAAGGTGAGCGTAGCTTGCATCGAGTTTTGCAATCTCCTCCTCAGTACCGACAGGCATCTTGTATGAGCAACCGTTAGCGTCGAGAACAGTATCCATAGCCATCATAATGTGGTTGTACTTCTCGTTTGACACGTATGTACCTGCAGGATAACGGAATTTCTCGCCACCCATAACCGAGCGAATCATCTCAACAGAGAGATAAGAGGGGCTCTGGAATGATGAACGGCCACGCAACTTGATGATTGCTGCACCACCCTGTGTTACATCCTTCTTCATCTGCTCCCACTCCTCCTCGGGGAACTCAGCTGTACCGATATATTCGGTAAGAGGCTTGCCGGCAATCTTAACTGCGCTTCCGAAAACTGCCATCTGCTCGCCATGGCCACCGTATGTAGCACAACCTGTAACCTCGTTCTGCTTTACACCGAACTTCTTGGCAAGAGCGCTCTGCAAACGTGTTGAGTCGAGACCGGCGAGTGTAGTAACCTGACCGGGCTTCAAACCAGAGTAAAGCAATGTTACCAAACCTGTCAAGTCGGCAGGGTTGAAGATGATAACAACATGCTTAACATCGGGGCAGTAAGTCTTGATATTCTTACCAAGCTCCTCGGCAATCTTACAGTTACCTGCAAGAAGATCCTCACGAGTCATACCCTCCTTACGAGGAGCACCACCTGAAGAGATGATATATTTTGCATCTTTGAATGCCTCGGCAACATCTGTAGTAGCGGTGATGTTAACCTCGTCGAAACCACTCTGACGCATCTCCTCAGCAACACCTTCGGGAGAGAATACATCGTAAAGACACAAGTTTGTTGTCAAACCCATCATAAGTGCCGACTGTGCCATGTTTGAACCAATCATACCGGCTGCACCTACGATAACCAATTTTTCGTCTGTTAGAAATTGCATATTCTTTAATATTTAAAAGGTTAAAACTGTAGTTTCTTATATCACAAGGGCAAATTTATAAAAAAAGGATATAACTGCCCACTTTTCACATCCTTTGCTTTTTATATCAGAATTTCAATGTAGAGAGAATCTTATACGAAGCGCCTGAATTCTTCGATACATAATTTCCGGCAGCCTCGCCTGCCATTTTCAGCGATTGCTGATTGGTGTCGAGCGCCGACATCTTTTTATCAAAATCGGAAGCACCGCATATCTCTACACCACCACCACAAGCCTTAAGATGCTGCGCCTCTTGGAACTTCGCATTATTCGGACCGAAGAAAACAGGCATACCATAGACAGCAGCCTCCAATATATTGTGTATTCCTACACCAAAACCGCCACCCACATACGCGACATCACCGTAACGATAAATCGACGACAGCAATCCAAAGCAGTCTACAATAAGACAATCGGCAGCCCTTACCTCATCGATGGTAGCCTTTGTATACCTTACGCAAACACCCTTCACCTTTTGCTCGATGCTCTTCACACGCTCATCGTTAACCTCATGCGAGGCTATGATAAGCTTCCAGTTCTGATGTTTGTTGAAATAAGGAAGATACACCTCTTCGTCTGCTCCCCATGAACTGCCGACAACAAAGACGCGACGTTCGCCCTCGACAAAAGCCTCGACCAACGGGAGTTGTCGTGCCAGTTCCTGTATCTTTGCAACCCTGTCGAAGCGTGTGTCACCAACTACAGTGACATCATTCACGCCAATCGACGCCAACAGGGCCTTGGACTCCTCATTCTGCACAAAGAAATGGTTGAAACAGCGCAACGCATTGCGATACGAGAATCCCCAAGGACGGAAGAAAACCTGTTTCTTACGGAAAATGGATGAAACGCTGTACACCGGAACATTGTTCTTCTTCAACGCCTTAAGGCAATTCATCCAAAACTCATACTTGACAAAGAACGCCATCTTGGGCTTGAGCAGCGACACAAGACGCTTTGCATTGAACTTGGTATCAAACGGCAGATAACAGATTATATCTGCAAATTGATACTTCTTGGCCGACTCGTATCCCGAAGGAGAGAAGAAAGTAAGCACAATACCATATTGCGGATGGTTTGCCTTTATCCATTCCATAAGAGGACGGCCCTGCTCAAACTCGCCCAGCGACGACACATGAAACCAAATATACTCGGTTCCTTCGCGCATGCCGCTCTTGAGCTTCGCAAAAGTCTCTTTATGTCCGTTCAGCATCAACTTTGCTTTCTTATATCCAAAGAAAGCTGCAAGCTTGACTAATGCTATGTATATGTAGATTCCTAATGTATACATATTATATTATCCTAAAACAGAAACTGCTCTACGGAGACGTGCCAATGTCTCTTCCTTTCCAATCAGACCCGAGATGTCGAACATCTGGGGACCCTTGCCCTCACCGACAAGCGCAAGGCGGAAAGCATTCATAATCTCGCCCATTCCATAACCCTTCTCTTCAATCCATGCATGAACAGCCTTGTCCTGATTTTCGATAGAGAAATCGTCGAGACTCTCGAGCAACGCAGCCAACTCAGTCATTTTCTGAGCAGAATCGGCCTTCCAGCGTTTCTTTGCAGTTTTTTCATCGTACTCGGCAGGAGCCACAAAATAGAAGCTGCATGCATCCCAAAGCTCATGTACAAAGTTCACACGTCCCTTCATCAATGAAACAATCTTCTCGAGCAGCTCCATATCTGTATCAACGCCGTGCTCCTTCACTACGGGCATAAATATTTCGGCAATCTCCTTATCTGACTTGCGCAGGATATACTCGTGATTGAACCATACCATCTTCTTATAATCGAAGCGCGCACCGGCCTTGCTACATTTTGACAAGTCGAATTTTGCAATGAGGTCGTCCATTGACATGAGCTCGACATCGTCACCGGGATTCCATCCCAGCAAAGCAAGGAAGTTTATAACAGCCTCGGGCAAATAATCCGACTCGCGGAATCCCGAAGAGACTGCACCGCTCTTGGGGTCGTGCCACTCAAGAGGGAATACGGGGAATCCCAAACGGTCGCCATCGCGCTTACTCAGTTTACCGTTACCTTCGGGTTTAAGCAACAACGAGAGGTGAGCAAACTGAGGCATGGTATCCTCCCAACCGAAAGCACGATAGAGTAATACATGCAAAGGTGCCGAAGGCAGCCACTCCTCGCCACGGATAACATGCGATACATCCATAAGATGGTCGTCCACAATATTGGCAAGGTGATATGTAGGAAGTTCATCAGCCGATTTATAGAGTACTTTATCGTCGAGGATAGAAGAGTCTATTGTAACAACACCACGTATGAGGTCATTTACTATAACCTTTTCGCCCGGCTCCACTTTGAAACGTACTACATACTGGTGGCCGCTTGCAAGCAGAGACTGAACCTCTTCCTCGGAAAGAGACAAAGAGTTGCGCATCTGCATGCGGGTAGACGCATCGTACTGGAAATTATCAATCTCGGCACGTTTTTTATCAAGTTCCTCGGGGGTATCGAAAGCCATGTATGCCTTACCGGCATCGAGCAGAACCTTTACATACTTCTTATAGATGTCACGACGCTCCGACTGACGGTAAGGGCCACAATCGCCACCAAAGGTAACACCCTCGTCGAATTGTATTCCCAACCAACGGAACGACTCGAGAATATACTCCTCGGCACCCTCGACAAAGCGATTGGAATCAGTATCTTCTATACGGAAAATAAGATCACCGCCATGCTGGCGCGCAAAGAGATAATTATACAATGCGGTTCTGACACCACCGATATGCAAAGGACCTGTAGGACTGGGCGCAAAGCGCACTCTGACTTTTCTATCTGCCATAAAATATTATTTTCAAATTACACTTATACAGCACATTATCAAACATCTGACAACATTTACGAACATGCAGCTGTACAAAGAGGGCACAATACCCTATTTTTAACAATTATCAGCTACAAAGATAATATAAAAAATTAAAAAACAACAAAAGATATATAATTGTGTGGCAACTACATTTGTTTCACTTACAAAAGCATTATTATTTAAAAGTTTTTACTACATTTGAGAATTGTTTATCACAACAACAGTATAATAATTATGAGAAAAAGCATAAAAGGTTTCTTCGGCAAGAAGTTCCGTACTACTCATCAGATACTTACAAGCATACTGTGCATTGTTCTAATTGTCTACTTTATGCCACGCGACAAGGTATTCAACTACCAGTTCGATATAAACACGCCATGGAGCTATGGACAGTTGATGGCAAATTTCGACTTCCCGATATACAAAAGTGCCGAGCAGATAAAAGCCGAGCAGGACAGCATACGCAACCACTTTGCACCATATTTTGTAAAAGATACCACAGTCGTAAACAATGTGCTTGCAATGCTGCGTACCAGATTTCATGGCAGCATGTACTCTATTCCAAAAGAGAACTACACCGAGTACAGGAACAGACTTAAAGCCATATACGAACAAGGAGTTATTTCGAGCGAAGATCTGGAGAAAGCCTCTTCCAACAAGAGCCGAAACATAAAACTCATAATAAACAATGTTTCGTCAACAGAATCGGCCGACAACCTTCTTAAGACAACAAGTGCCTACAAGAAACTGATATTCGGAGATACACTGCCTAAAGAGATACAGCATAGCCTGAGACTCGAAGAGCTCATAAAACCAAACATAAGATACGATGCAGAGCTGTCGCAGAATTCGTTGGACCAAGAACTCGAAGAACTCTCTACCAGTGATGGCATAGTGCAGAAAGGACAAAAGATTATCAGCCGCGGCGAGATTGTCGACTACAAGACCTATCAGATTCTGCAGTCATATAACTACGAAATAGAGAAAAGAACTAACAACAACAAAAAGACAACACTTATTCTGCTGGGACAGATAATATTTGTTACAATCTGTTTCACACTTCTTTTGGCGTATATATACACATATGCCAACGAGGTGGCAAACAGCAACAACCGCTTTTTGCTTGTAATGCTGCTCGGCACTACATTCCCCATAATAGTAGGCCTCATGATGCAGAACCACACCGGCAATGTGGCAATGGTACCCTTTGCCATAATTCCTATGCTGCTATCACTGTTCACCAGCAGCCGAACAGCATTCGTCACACACACCATAAGCATAATCGTATGCTCGATAATGCTGAATTCGCCTTATGAATTTGTACTTATGCAGATACCGGCCGGATTTGTAGCCATGCTTTGCATGCGCGAGCTCTCTTCCCGTTCACAGATGTTCCGATGCGTACTCTTTGTATTCCTCACATACGCATTGTCTTACTTTTGCTACGAGATTATCATAGAGAACGATATCAGCAAGATAAATTTTGTAACATACATCTATTTTACAATAAACGCCATACTGCTGCTGTTTGCCTATCCGCTCATGTTCATTGTAGAGAAACTCTTCGGCTTTGTATCAAACGTAACGCTCATAGAGATTTCCAACATAAACAGCGAACTATTGCGCAAACTCTCACAGGAGGCACCCGGCACATTCCAGCACTCCATGCAGGTAGGCAACCTTGCAGCCGACGCAGCACGCAACATTGGAGCGAACAGCCTCGAAGTAAGAACAGGAGCATTGTTCCATGATATAGGTAAGACATTAAACCCCATCTACTTCACCGAGAATCAGAGCGGAGGAAAGAACCCTCACGATGAGCTTCCACCCGAAGAGAGTGCAAGGATAATAATCAAGCATGTAACGGACGGCTTGGCACTTGCCGAAAAGCACCACTTGCCACGCTCTATAAAGAACTTCATCACCACCCATCATGGAGTTTCAAAAGCCGGATATTTCTATATTACATACAAAAACGCGCACCCCGGCGAGGAGTTTGACGAAAGCATATTCACATATCCCGGCCCAAAGCCTTCGACACGCGAACAGGCAATACTTATGCTTGCCGACTGCGTAGAGGCTGCGTCGCACAGTATAAAAGAGTATACAGCCGAGAATATTGACAATCTCGTCGAGAATATGGTATCGATGAAACTGGATAGCGGCGAGCTCAACCAAAGCCCATTGACATTCCGCGATATTGAGATTATAAAGTCGACTTTCAAGGAACGACTAAAGGCAATATACCACACAAGAATAAGCTATCCCACAGAAAAGAAATAACACATCTTTTGTGAAATAATGTTAAATACAACGTATAAAACAGGCCGAAAATAACACTTTCGGCCTGTTCGTATTATATTATGCAACAAAAAAAGTATGCTGACAACAGTAGAATTCATCTGGGAGAACAAACTTTCCGGTAAGTCGCCCCGGAAGGAGAAAAGCACCTTGCAAATTGTATCCATAGGAGAAAAGAGCAATGAAAAGAGGAACACCTACCGTAACGCAGCCATTAAGGAAGGTGAAGTAATACACATAGGCGATGCAATGTTGAGTCTTGAACGAAAAGGAAAAGAGGCTACACTGCATATTGCATTGCAGGCCGAAAACAGTTCCGAAGAGCCCAAGACTATGCATTTTAATATCGGCATAGCATCAGGCATTTTAGAGAGCTGCGAGGATATAACAAACGGCAGATTCCGGGAAGTGTGCTATAACGAAGTAAACAGCATTGACACCCTGCACATACACACCTTCATGTCGCGTCTTCTGATAGAGCGCATCGAAGATAAAGCAGAGCGCATACATAGAACATTCGAGCAGTGTAACAAGAAATGGGACGAGACCCTCTTCAAACTGTTGATTAGGAATTTCGGTTTCGGTATACAAAGCAACATATTTGAAGAGTGGGGTGAACAACTGGACTTCAACGCATTAGGCAAGCACCACAATAGCATAGAACAGATAGAGGCCATCTTTTTCGGACAGGCCGGACTGCTTGAGCAAGCAAGCATACCCGAACACTACCGGCAATTTGCATTAAAAGAGGCACACTACAACAAGCTTGTACAGGAATATAAGTTTCTGAAAGCAAAATTCAATCTGAAATCAACCGACCACAATATTTGGAACAGATTCAACAACACACCCCACATACGCATAGCAAGGCTGGCATCGCTTTATTGCAACAACCGCATATCGGTCTCAAGGATTGCATCGTGCGAAACACTCGACGAACTGCGCAACCTCTTGCAGATACAGCCCGAAGGATATTGGCGGACCACCTTCATTTCGGTGGCACACGCATCACAGGAGTGGCACCGATGCGTAACGAGCAGATAAACCTGCTCATAATAAATACAATAGCGCCTATACTGTATACTTACGGGAAGCACCGGCACGACATCACATTGTGCAGCAAAGCCGAAGATTTTATGCACAACCTTGGCAGTGAAGAGAACGGCATAATACGCAAATGGCGACAGAGAGGAATTACGCCTACTTGCGCAGCCGACTCACAGGCACTTATCCAACTGCAAAAGGGCTATTGTGACAAAAGCAACTGCTGCAACTGCCGCATAGCCTACGAACTGATAAAAAACAGAACATGACAGATATATAAAAAAATGGAGCCTGTAAGCTCCATTTTTTTATGATAACTATCTAAGCAATTCAGACACCATCTCTTTTATTGCAGCCTTATCAGACTCTTTCATGCGCGACTTTATAGTGACAACAGGGTCAACCACATCAATACTCTTCATCTCGTCAAGCATTGCACGCATCACCTTACCTGCAGTAGGTGCCCACGAGCCGTTTTCAAGAATTGCCACACGTCGGTTCTGGAAGTTCTTAATTTTCAAATGATACAAGAAATCGTGCATAGGAGGGAACAATCCTGCATCGTAAGAAGATGCCGCTACAACCATGCGGCCCATACGGAAGGCGTCGGCAAGCGCCTGTGACATATCACAACGGCACAAGTCACTTATAATGACATCAGCCCCTGCTGCACGCAACTCCTCGGCAACATATAGGGCAGCAGCAGCCGTTCCTCCATAAATTGAGGCATAGGCCACAAATACGCCCTCACACTCGGGTGTGTAACTGCTCCATGTATCATAAAGAGAGATATAACGGGCCAAATCGTGCTTCAGCACAGGGCCATGAAGGGGGCATATCATATCTATCTGCAGAGCAGCAGCTTTTTTAAGCAATGCCTGAACCTGCTGTCCATACTTACCACAGATATTCAGATAGTAACGGCGAGCCTCATCGTTCCAGCTCTCATAATCATTGATACCTCCGAATGTACCAAAGGCATCTGCCGAGAACAACACGTGCTCTTTACTGTCGTAGCATACCATAACCTCGGGCCAATGTACCATTGGCGCTGCCACAAATGCAAGTTCTCTACCGCCAAGCGACAATGTGTCACCCTCTTTTACAGCTATTGTACACCCACTGAAATCAATCCCGTCGAAAAACTGGGGCAACATTCTGAGAGCTATTGCTGATGTTACTACCTTCAACGAAGGGAAACGCTCCATTACTTCGGCAACAAGCGACGAATGGTCGGGCTCCATGTGCAAAATAACCAAATAATCGGGCGTGCGTCCATCCAATGCCAACAACAGCGATTGCCACCACTCATCCTTTTTTCGTGCATCTGCAGTATCTATTATTGCAATTTTCTCATCTGTTACAACATACGAATTATAGGATATTCCATTCGGCACCCGGTATTGTCCCTCGAAGAGGTCGATATCATCATCGTGCACTCCAATATATTTTATAGTTGATGTTATTTCCATAATAATAAAATGTATTACAATTGTGAGTAAGGATTATATACCTTGCCCAAACTCCATTACGGAATCACAAAGTATCAGAACTGAACCTCGGGAGCTGTTGACGTTCCCTCTGCAGCCTCGAAATATGGACGTTTTTCGAACCCGGACATTGAAGCTATCAAACTGCGCGGGAATGTTCGTATCGAGGTATTGAATGAGCGCACAGCATCGTTGAAATTCCTGCGCTCGACACTTATACGGTTCTCGGTACCCTCGAGCTGCGCCTGAAGTTCGCGGAAGTTCTCATTGGCTTTAAGGTCGGGATAAGACTCACTGATTGCCAATAGTCGGCCGAGTGCAGCACCTACCTCGCCTTGCGCCTTCTGATACTTCTGCAACGACTCGGCTGTGAGATCTTCGGCATTGACACTCACCGCTGTAGCCTGTGAACGGGCATTCGTTACAGCCATAAGGGTCTCGTTCTCGTGTGCCGCATATCCCTTGACAGTATTCACAAGATTGGGGATAAGGTCGGCACGGCGCTGATACTGGTTCTCGACATTGCTCCATGCTGTTGACACCGCCTCATCGGCCTTTACCAAACCATTATATGCCGAAACAGCCCAGATAGCAATAACAGCAATTATCACAATTGCTACAATAGTTGTTCTTTTCATATTATTCTCTTTTTAAATTATTACCTTATTTTTATACTAAAAACGGCTGCCGGCACCGCCACCGCCGAAACTACCTCCACCAAAGCTGCCGCCGCTGAATCCGCCTCCTCGACCGATTCCTCCACCACCTATAATCATTCCACCGCCACGGGGGCCTCTGTAGTTGGGGTCGGCCGATTTCACCGATCTTTTAAAAATGTGCCCACAGTTTTCACATCTTATAGTCTGCTCTGTTGTAATATATCCATTTGCACGCGACACAACATATTCGCTGACACGTTTCAGTTTATGTTTCCTGCATTTGGGACAACGGCTCGACATCCACACAGCTATAGCCATCACAACCATTCCTGCAAAGATTACTATTATCAGGAAGATAATGATAGCAGTATCGTCCTCCTCCACCTCTGACCGTTCCATTGAGCCATCGAGAAAACCACATATTGCACGCACACCCTCTACCATACCTTTATCCCAATTGTCACTGCCAAAATGTTCCACCATGTATTTTTGCTGTATACGTTTGCACAGAGCATCGGGTAACACACCCTCAAGACCATACCCTACTGCAAACTGCACACAACGTTCCCCGGTTGACAGCAGTACGACAAGACCGTTATCCCTACCCTTTTGTCCTACACCGTTCTTCTGACCAAGACTATGGGCAAAATCGAAACAATCGCCACCCTCAATATCACCCAACACTGCCACGACAGTCTGTATGCCGGTATTCTCTTCGAGCAGATAGAGCATGCTGTCAATGGTAGCAACCGATGCTGATGACAATATTTTGTCGGGGTTACTTACATAGCGTGTCCTGTCGTGCAGATGTACCATAGGCACATCCTCTACCGAATAGACCTTGCCTTCGGCATACGCAAAAAGAGTCAGGAATGAAAGTATTATATATAGAATGTATTTTTTCATCAATGTTTTATTTATGCAAGGACGCATATGTTCGCAAAACTTTTGCAAACTTAATAAAAGTAGAGCGAGCATCACATATTAAACAAGAAAAATAACTCTATTTAGATAATATTAATAGTTGGGAATGACTACTGCAAAATAATAAGGATTGCGCGTCGCGCAATCCTTATTACCGTATTTAACATGTTACATTCTGTTGAGTCCGTCACGGAACTCCTTTACCATTTTTTCACTTTCGGCTGCAATGCGCGATATATCCACCTTATCCAAAATCTTTTTCAGACGGGCAACTTTTGCCTTATCGCCTTTACTCTGCGCTTCATCGAGCAGAATCTTATATTTCTCGAACTGCTGAATTCCTTGCACAAGACGTTCCCAGCGCACTGAACTTATACTGAAAGGATAAATCACATAGGTATCACCTGCAGGCCATGCTGTAAAGCGTGAATCCTTCTCGGGCTCGGCTGTCCAACTGTTATATGCCCAACGCAGATACCCGTCAAGGTCGCGTACAAGTGCCTCCAACGCGATGAACTCGGCATCTGCAGGGTCGGTGAATGTAAAGAGGTTGGGATACTCGGCCGAGCAGCAGGTATAATAGGTAGATATCTTGCCCTCGCTGCGACGGCGTGCCAGCAGTTCGGGAGTGTATGACTTATAGTTCTCTATATCAAGACAGTAATCGGTAATATCGGCTTCTATCTCGGGGTGATACAGACCGGCCATCGATATTTTCATACCCGGCGCGTATGTCTTAATAACCTTTATCGCAGCAGTCATCTGCTCGAGACTGCGCTCGTCCATTGATATAAATGTCTTTTCGAACCAACCCTTCTCTTTCAGATGCTGAGAGAAAGCCTTTAGCATGCCACCCCAGAATTCGGCATAAGCATCCTCGCCGGGAGCGCATTTTATCTCTTTATGCGAGTCGCTTGCCTGATCGTAGTAACGGAACGAAAGCTGCCATGGAATCATAGAGAAACAGGTAATCTCCTTATCAATTCCACAATCCATCATAAACTCGACCCACTTGTCGAATATTGTAAAATCATACCACCAGCTGCCATCTGCTTTCTTCACCCATGTCACCATACTGCCAAAAGGATCGTAGGTCTGTCCGTTCCATGGCTTGTGTGTAAGGGTTGCTGTAATTACCTTCTGTCCTGCAGCAGCAAGCTTGAGCATATAAGGACGCAACACCTCGAAATGTTCGGGCGACCAGAGGTCTACATTATGAACACGCGCCACAGCATAAGGATTCTGCCACAAGTCGAGATGGAAACGCCACTCGGCAGGCTGAGGCAACACTCTATTCAGTACATTTATAGTATAATTGTATGTCTTTGACTTGCCGTCGGCCGTAACCGTTACACCTCCTTTATATGTACCGGCCTTTACATCCTGAGGCACCTGAACAGTGAGCCACAGACCGCGTGCAGTGTTCGACTCGAGAAGAGTGGTGGCATCGCCACATATACGGTCGGCCGACAGGTTACAACCGTTGGCTTCGACATCGTGGTAACCGCAACCTGTAAACTTGTCGGTAATGACCGGCTGAACAAAGCCTCCGACAACATTCTCTACCGGGATAACACTCTTGCCGCATCTGGGAGCAGTAAAGCTATATGTAACCTGTGAATCGGCACCACTGTTTCGGACGAGCAACTGAAAATTCACTCTTTCGCCACGCCATGCTGTAGCACTGCTTACACCCTTTGTCTTAATCACAACGCCCTTTTCAACGGCGTAACGTGTATCGATATTACCCCATTCACACTTTACCTGTGCTGTCGCCGACAAGAAGAATAGCGTAACCAGACATGCACTCAATAATAGATTCTTTTTCATATGGCAGAATTACATTTATACAGATGATATCACTTGCTTATCTCTATCACGAATGTACTTGCAGGGAGTTCTTCACCATTTACAAGATTGGCAGTTGTATAAGGCTGCCAAGCGTAACGCACCTTGACAGGGGTCTTCACCTTTTCCGATGATAGCTTTATGACATTGCCTTCGATTGACACATTATCGGCAGCATAGAAGATATCCGACTCGTCGGCCAGCTCAAAGCCACGCAACTCCTTGCCGTCAGATGTGTGCATTCCATCACCATTCTCGAAGCAGATGTTCACAAGACCCGAACTCTCTTTTGCATATTGCACTGCAGGTCCTTCGGGAACAATATGTTTGAAGTCATAGTCATAGTATAATGCAATGCGTGCAAGACGCTCTCCTATAGGCTTCTTATCGCGCGGATGAACATCAACAGGGTCGCCTTTATCACTTGACACCGCCATGTGACAATTGTCTATAGTGCTTACGAAACAACGCTGAACATCGCGGAAATGGGGCCACGAAGGACGGTTTATGCTCGACAGCTGCACAAAATGGAATGGCATGTCATCATTGCCCCAAGCCCTACGCCAGCTATCCACAAGTACAGGGAACTGCACTGCATATAGCTCCACGTTGTGGGCATTGGATTCTCCCTGATACCATATCACACCCTTGATAGGATAAGAGGCTATTGGGGATATACCTGCCTCGAAGAGATAACATGGTTCGTAAGGGTGACGCTGCAATGGGTTGCTACTGTTCTTGATATTCTTTTCGGCACGCCCGCGCACCCAATCCTGAACAAAGTCGTTACGTTTCCAGTTCATGAGAATATCTACCAGCACATTATGGTGTTCCATTGTCTTGCGGTCGATATACGCCTCAATGGGGGCACCTCCAACCGCGTTACAGATAAGACCTACAGGAACATCCAACGAGTCGGCAAGCATGGCACCGAAATGCGAAGCAATTGCCGAGAATGCTGCGGCATTCTCTTTATTCATTTTTTGCCACTTTGTAGGAATATAGTAGTCGTGACTGTTGAGACGTACGAGTTCGGTTGAATCCCACATGACATCATCGGTCACCACACGTGGTTTCATATCGTAAAGACGAATATTCTTGCTCTCTGCTTTAGCGAGGAACTCCTCGGCACCGTTTGAGTTACCCAACAGCCATGCCATATTAGACTGGCCCGAGCAGAGCCACACCTCGCCCACAAGAATATCATCAAAGACAATCTTTTCATCCTCGCTTTTTACAGTCAGTTCAAGCGGTTTTCCGGGTTGCATAGCATCGAATGTTACACTCCACGAACCATCCGCTGCAGCAACTGTTTTCCTTGTCATCTTGCCCAATGTTGCCTTTACCTTTGCACCGGCATTGGCAGTTCCCTTGAGAACGAAAGGAACACCGCGCTGTATCACCATGCCACTGCCATATATTTCGGGCATTGAAAGACCGCCATAGTTGCCCGTAACTGCCGAATAGACAGTCTTGGCAATTATCATGGCACCTTCGGGGTCGGGGTGAAGAGCATCGGCAAAGAGATCGGGACGCGAATACAGAGGAGCGTTCAAATCTATAAGTCCCACATCTGCTCTCTTGGCAACCTTTTCTATAGCCTCTTGTATCTGCCAGTACCAGTCTCTTGTGCCCGATTTGAAACGATGATGCCAATTGAAAATAGGCGTCATGCGACACACCCATATTTTAACATCCTTATTCAATGAACGAAGAGTATCGATAAGAGAGAGATAATCGGGAATGAATTCATCGCGATAGTTTGGCCAGTTACGAGGGTCAGTATCATTCAATCCCAAATGAATGACCGCATAATCGGGAGCAAATTCCATAAGCTGTCTGTATACCTCTTGCCGGGTATAAGGGCGATGACCCTTATTGAGCAGCGTTGCACCCGAATGCCCGAAATTACGAACTTCGAAGCCATCACCCAACATTTGGGAGAGACGCACAGGATAGGCGGTAACTTCACGTTCCTTGTGTCCGTAACCATATGTCACACTATTGCCAATACATGCAAATTTTACCTGCTCCTGAGCAAACAGAAGCAATGGCATCATCAACAGCAACAACTGTAGAAGAAAACTTTTTCTATTCATAATCGGGATAAAATATTATACTTGGTTTGGAGATAAACATCTCTTTGGTTGCACACAGGTTAAGCCTGAGGCACCTGTTACAATATCATACAACAAGCGTAACATACATTCACGCGTAGCGCAAATATACATAAAGGGATACAAAAACAAGCAGGACTTTCTCTTTTTTTTGCAAAA
>CAJGCJ010000039.1 GCA_904501775.1 uncultured Bacteroidaceae bacterium
GACTAAAATCCTTTGGCATATAAACACTACGCGGGTTCAAGCCCCGCTTAAAGTACAGGACTGGTATCTTGTGAACCAATTGGTTCACAAGATACCAGTCCTGTAGTAAAGACCGTCTGTCAAACTTGAAGAACAGGCAGTTCTACGCGGGTTTATATGCCTTTTTACACAGTTTGTTTAAGCTGGTAATTACTATTAAAGCAATAGAGGAAATAGGTAGATAGGCTTACACTATATTTTTTTATCATATGCTTTGATTTTACGTTATTATAATCTACATTTGCTAAAATAAACCTTAATAATAAAAACTCTAACTAAAGACAACTATGGTAAACCGTTTTATCCTTAATGAACTTTCATATTTCGGCCCCGGAGCACGCAAGGAACTTCCCGGTGTAATTACACGTCTTGGTTTCAATAAAGCCATGATTGTAACAGACAAGGGTCTTATTCAGTTTGGTGTAGCCAAAATGGTAAGCGATGTGCTCGACGAGGCAGGCATTCCTTATGAAATATACAGCGAAGTAAAGCCTAACCCCACTGTTACCAACGTACAGATGGGTGTTGAAGCATTCAAGAAATCGGGTGCAGACTGTTTGGTAGCAATTGGCGGAGGTTCAGCCATGGACACAGCCAAAGGTATCGGTATCATTATCACCAACCCTGAATTTGCCGATGTAGTATCACTCGAGGGTGTAGCTCCTACCAAACACAAGAGCGTGCCTATCATTGCACTGCCTACAACAGCCGGTACTGCTGCCGAGACTACAATCAACTATGTTATCATAGATGAGGAGAAGCAGAAGAAAATGGTGTGTGTTGACCCTAACGATATCCCCTGTTGCTCTATCGTAGATGCTGAGCTGATGTACTCACTCCCCAAAGGAACAACTGCTGCAACAGGTCTCGATGCGCTTACCCATGCTATTGAGGGTTATATCACCAAAGGCGCTTGGGAGATGTCGGACATGTTCGAGATTGAGGCAATACGCATGATTAACAAGTATCTGCGCACAGCCGTATTTGAGCCCACCAACCCTGTTGGCCG
The DNA here is from genome assembly GCA_904501775.1 of uncultured Bacteroidaceae bacterium. Lineage (GTDB taxonomy): Bacteria > Bacteroidota > Bacteroidia > Bacteroidales > Bacteroidaceae > HGM04593. Next base: position 1,049 of record CAJGCJ010000039.1, read on the forward strand.
TAATGGTATGGCAGTGGCACAGTACATTGCTGGTATGGCATTCTCGAATGTAGGCCTTGGCGTAGTTCATGGTATGGCTCACCCCATGGGTTCACTCTTCGATATTCCTCATGGTGTAGCAAATGCAATGCTGTTACCTACAATCATGGAGTTCAATGCTCCCGTATGCCTCGACAAATATGTAGAGATTGCCAAAGCTATGAATGCTTACAAAGAGGGCATGACCAAGGAAGAGGCTGCCGATGCTGCTTGTAAGGCTGTACGCGACCTTGCTATCGAGGTGGGCATACCTCAGCACCTTACCGAAATCGGCATCAAAGAGGAGGATATCCCTGCTTTAGCAGAACAGGCTATAACAGACGTATGTACACCCGGTAACCCTCGCGAGGTGACCAAGGAGGATATTATAGAGCTTTACAAAAAGATACTATAATACAGTGTATAAATAGCACAGGCAAATGGGCGGAATCTTCAAGTTCCGCCCATTTGTTGTATCTGCTTGAATCATTATGTTGTGAAACACAGATACTAAAAAAGCAAGTTATCGAATGCTGCACCTATATCTTCAGACCCTAAGGAGATTATAAAAAAGTTTATTCACAATACACCACCAGTTTCTTCCCATGTAAAATAAAGCAGAGTTTCTTACTTTTTGGAAGTATTTGTCAATATTTTATACCCATTTTTCATAAAAAAGGCAAAAAGTCGACATTTTTTCTATAAAAATTAAGAATCGAACATTTTTTTCAATTAAATTCGCAAAGCTATACTATTGTCTTATTTTAAGGCAAGAACGCTTGCACGAGAAAACAATAACTTAATTAATAACTAAATTGAAGCTTATGAGAAAATTTACTCTTTTATTAATGTCAATGTTCCTGATGTTAGGAACATCTATGGCGCAGGATGATTCTGAGGCTTTGACACTTCTCAACATGAAGCCTGCAAACGGTGAAGTTGTCACTGTTGTCAATTATGTACAGATGCAGTTCAACAAAGACGTAGTGGTTACTTTCCCCGAAGGTGGCATCGGAATCAAGAACAAGGAGACCGGCGACGTTATAAATTTGACACGCCGTAACGAATGGACCGACCTGAATCTTGTTATATTCATGTTCGAACAGAAGAGTGTAGTAGACAAAGAAGGCAAGGAGGAGTTGGTTGAGCAGTACATCAGCACTCCCGGAACATACAGCTACACCATCCCTGCCGGTTGCATCAAAAGTTCTGAAGGCGAAGAGTTTCCCGAGCAGACCTTCACATTCTCGGTGGGCACACCTTTCTCTATCGTAGAGGTTACTCCCAGCCAGGGTGTTGAGAAGCTTGAGAAGATACAGCTCAAGTTCAACAAGCAGATTGACAAGGTTGAGTTCCCCGCAGCAGGAATGTATCTCGTTGACAACTATTGGGTACCCATTGTAAACATCAAGAGCGATGTTGCAATAAGCGATGACAAGATGACTGCTACATTGGAGTTGGAGTCACCCATCACTACTCCCGGACAGTACAATCTTGACGTATACAACGGTATCTTCATCAGCACAGACGGCACTAAGAACGACTATAGAAGTTTGGCGTTCAGCGTTGTTGACAACTCGGCATCATTCTCAACTAACCCCAAGGATGGTGACAAGGTTAAAGAGTTGAATAACCTTGAAATCACATTCAAGAATGTGAAAGAGGTTGCACTTGTTAAAGGCGCGGATGATGTTGTTGCATATCTCCCCGGAGGTGGCGAGGCTATCGGTAGCGCTACTTTGGGAGGCGACAAGATTACAGTATCATTTGACCAGAAGTTCACAGAGGATGGCGAATATACATTTGTTATCCCTGAAGGCTTGTTCACAATGGACGGTGTAGAGAATGAATATGCTGAAGTAAACGTAACACTCTACACATTCACTGTAACTCCTTTGGAGATTGAGAGCATTACACCCGAGGTTGGTGCTGTTGACCAGATTGAAAAAGTGGTTATCAAATTCAACCAGAATGTAACTCTTACAATGGATGAGAACTGGCAACAGATTTCACGCGAGATCAAATTGACATGTGGCGAGAATGTATATATCCTCACCTATAACTCAACATCTAATCTAGGCAGCGAGCTTGAGTATCTTGCAAATGCAGAGTGGGCAAACAACGAGTATGTATACACTCCCATCACAGAGAAAGGCACATACACTTTGGATTTGTCACAGATTGTAGTGGACTACGCAGCCGAGGATTATATCGACGAGTGGGGCTACCCCAACAAGAAATGGCATGGAAAGGCACATAGATTGGAGGGCTCATGCGCATGGACTATAGGCGAGGGCACTTCAATTGAGAACATTGAAGCCGAGAATGGCATCAAAGTAATCTACGACCTCACAGGCCGTCGTGTAGAGAATGTAACCAATGCAGGTATTTACATTGTAAATGGCAAAAAGGTTATCGTAAAGTAATTGAGATAACATTACCATACAAACAAAGGGCTGCGAATATGCAGCCCTTTGTTTGTGTTATATAAGAGATGTATTCTTATTCCTTGTCGAGATAATAGAGGTCGCCCGACATAATCTGTTCAATTCGTATAATAATCTCGTCGATATCCATATTAAGCGATACAGCACGTCCCTCGGGCTCAACAAGAATTACCTTAGGAGTTTTCTCAACACCAAAGAGTTTTGCTGTAGCTGACTCTTTTCCTGCACCGTCTGAAGCATGCAACCAGCCTTCGCGGTTAAAACCGTTGCTGTTTATTCTCTCTTTCCACACCGCGCCATCGCTCTCTAAAGCGTAACTGATGATAACATACTGGTTGGTATCATTCTTAATCACATCACACAAATTATTAAGCTCGTCAAGTAGCTCTGTTGACTTATTACAGTCATTGGCCCAGAAGTTCAGCACAACATATTTACCACGATAGTCGGTGAGTTTTTTAGTCTCGCCATTAAACAAGGGAAGTGTAATGTCGGGAACCTCGTTACCCTCTTTCATATCATTGGCAAGCATCTTATTGCGCAACTGATGATAATAGGGGTGGTCTTGAAGGGTTACAGAGATTGACTTTGTCATCTGCTCGGCATAAGCAGCTGTGAGTTTGGGCAACAAAGAGCGCTCAATCTCAAGCGGAGTCATTGCAGAGGCATTGTGCTCTATGAAGAATCGGATGACCTGCGACTCGGTCTTTATGCCCTCGTGTGCCTCGATGCGCTTGATGGCATCTTTGCCCTCTGCACTCTCGAGCCACTCCTTACCGTTGACCTTTTCAAGTGCAGCGACCTTGTCGGCAACCTCTTTCCGGCCGTTCTTAAGAATAGACTTATAGGCCGAGTATGTGTCATTGGTGGGTGTACCCGAAACCTCGCTCTCCTTAGGGTCGGCAGCCGATGCTGTGGTGACTGTCACATCGCCGGCTTCCACGAAAAGCTCTATACCGGTATCTTCCCCGAAACCTGTTATGGTGTATAACAGTGCAGGCTCGTCCTGAGCAAGCTCATACTTGAAGCAATATTTTCCTTTCTTGACAGCAGCGGCAGCAACCTCAATCTTATCGCCCTGCCCGTTGGTGCGTGTTAAATATACTTTCTTTATCTTTTTACCATCCTTCAACTGCACATCGGCGATGTTACCGTTTATAGTGCAGATTCCCTGTGCGTTACCGGCTATGCAGGCAACCGCAAATATTATTGTTGATAATAACCTGTGTAGCATAATAGTATATCTTTATTTATTAGCGCTGTCTACGATATTCTTAAGTCTCTTCACCATCTCCTCGCCTCTCAGTTCAAACTCAACGACATTTCCGTCGGGGTCGATAAGTGCAGTATAAGGCACGCCCTTAACACTGAAGAGTTTCACACCTTCGCTGTTCCAGCCTTTAAGTGGCGAGATATGTATCCAGTTCTTATGTACGAGTTCTCTTTGGTTGATACAGTTGACCCAGTCATTCATCTTATTATCCAATGAGTAGCTGAGAACCACAAGATTATCGCTGTTCTCGGAGTATGCGAGCGCCTCTTTCAGATAGGGAATCTCGCGACGACAGGGTGCACACCAACTTGCCCAAAAATCAATGAATACATACTTGCCTTTGAGATCGGACAAAGAGACAACATTTCCTTCGGGTGTGCGGCCGCTGATATCGGGTGCCACTGAACCAACCTTCAGATTGGCTGCGCGTATATCGTTCACAAGCTCTTTATAAACCTTCTGACTATGCAACTCAGCGGGCAGAGCATCCACAAATTTCTGAATCACATCGGGGGTAAATGTCGGCACCATTGCATACTTTATCACATACAAGATAACAGGAGATTCAATGTGCTCGTATATAAAATCCATTACGGCAACCTTGAAGTGCATATTGTTCACATAGAATGTGGGCGAAGTGTATTTTTGCTCGGCCTCCAGATTGCCCTTTATCTCGGCAGGAAGGCTCTCGGTAGCCTTCTTCATACGCACCTTGCTCTCATTGATACACTGCTGGTACAAGTCGAGATAGGCCTGATAAAGGTCGTTGTGCGGTGTACCACCTATTCTGGCAGCCACAGGGTATGCAGCATTAAATGGACCCACTTTTATCTCGCCCTTTTCAAGGAATATAGTTACGCTACCGTTGTCAAAACCTGTAATGTTGCATAATGCGATATCTTCGGAAATAACACCTTCAAGTGTAAACTTATTGTCCTCGACAGGCGATGTAGCCAACACTACAATATTGCCGTCGACATTCTGTTCGAGCCTGACCTCTTTAACCGAGTCCTCGCTGTAGCATAAGGTGCTGCTGCTCATTTCACCCCTTATGACGAACTTATTCTCCTGAGCTGTAACAAATGTTGCTACAGCAAGCAGTGTCAATACAAATAACTTTCTCATTGTTTTCTTATTTTAGATTTTCGTGCAGGAACATCTTCAACTGTTCACCGCGCAGACCTGTTGCTATGATATTATTATTCTCGTCGAGCACGAGCACTGATGGCACTCCTGTTATGTTGTAAAGGCGTACCACATCGCAGTTCCACCCTTTTAATGATGATACGTTAATCCATGTAAGTCCATCCTTCTCTATAGCCTTTTCCCAATTTGCCTTATTTGTATCAAGCGATACACCGATAATCTCGAGACCTTTAGGATGATACTCTTCGTACAGAGCCTTCAGAGCAGGGTTGTTAAGACGACAAGGACCACACCAGCTTGCCCAGAAATCAATTATTTTGATTTTTCCTTTCACTGTGCTCATTGTCACCTCGTTGCCTTTCGCATCGGGCAAAGTGAAATCGGGGGCTTTGGCACCGCCTTGTGTCTTGGCAAGGCGATCAATTCGCTCCTTTATCATGCGTCCGTACTGCGAGTTCTTTGCACCCTCGCCCAACGACGCATACATACTCTTTGTCTCCTTGAGAGCCGCATCGCGCATCACTATGTTCGAATATATTGTGTATGCCGATATCACATTATCGTTGTCGGCAAGAAAGCCTGTTGTAAATTCTCTCAGATAATCCTTCTCGCGTTTGAGAGTATCATTTACAAGGCTTGCGCTGCGGAACTTTCTACTTGAACGGTAAGCATCGTATGTGGTCTGCAATTCCTCAATCACGGCACGCAGCGAATCGGATTTTCTCATGTGTACAGTGTAAGCGCTGTTCAGCTTACCACCGTTAATGTAGAAATCCGGGCCATCGCACAAATAGGCCTTGTATGATGTACCGGGTTCGGCAAACAGTGTAAAACCACCCGAGAAACCTTCCACCACAAGCTGTACAAGGAGAGGCTCATCGGCAACCGCTTTCAGTTCGAATTTACCTTTCTTGAAATCGCAACTGCCCAAAGTATCGGTACTCTCTTCCGAAGAACGCGCAAGCATGTACAGACGGCCTTTCTTTATGCCATCTATCTTTCCTTTTATGACAATGTCGGCCTCTTGTGCCACAGCAGCCATTGCGCAACACACTATAAGCGACAAAAAGAGCATAAACTTCTTCATAATCCTTAATTCTTAATAAACCATCTTATACATATAGTCGTTCACGAACTGGATATCCTTAATCTCTTCCCACAGATTTCCTTTGTTATCCTTGTCGTAGAACAGCGGCTCGAACTCGGTGTCAACATCGGCTGATGTTGTGAATTTAATCTCGCCGACAGCACCGTTTGTACCGTTGAACATTACCACATTCATATATAGACCGAGGTCAGCGCTGAAAGGCGAGTTCTCTTCGGTACGGAACTTTATTTTTGTTACATTATAACCTTCAGGTGCTTCATAGACCACAAACTTGTCGCCATTGGAGACATTGTAACGGTAAACAGTGTTTCCTTCGGCAAAGAAGAGGTTTGTTGTAGTGAACCACGAGTTATATATTATTGTCGACTCGTCAGACGGTGTAAAATTGGTAAGCAGTTGCTCGCTGCTTATCATATATGCAGGGAGAGGCTCGTTCTCTTGAGCGCCGGCACGTTTCATAACTTTACTGCCATCGCCATTATCGAGTTTCAACAGTTCATATCGATAGTAGTCTCCTGTCTCCTCGTCCTTGAATATGAAATAGACATTCTGCTGGCTGTAGTTATCGCGATAGTTTATATAACCCATAACAGCAGTCATATCTGCCGGTGACTTCTGCAACCCTTGGAACTTGACATTAGCATCCAACAACGGGCTTTTAGAAATATAGTCGGGCTTGATCGAATTTCCTTCGTCCAATGCGAAGCCTGAATCGCGACTTGACGAATAGAGGAAACGGCCGTTCTTTGCATCCCACAACAGGAAGCGGTTATGTGTGATTGCAGCAGCTGTTATATAATAATCGGTCTGATGCAACAAATCGGGGTTGTTCTCACAACCCAATCCGGGTTTATAGAGAGTGTGCAGATGGTTGCCAATATACACTTCGCCATTGTCGGTAAGAACGACTTTGTACATTGTGTAGTTTGACGGATCGCCTGCCTGCACTGTATTCTTATATGAGAAGTAGAGGTTCTCGGGTTTGAATATCTGCTGTGCAGTATATTTTACCGCCATACCATGAGGGTTATAACTTCTTGTCTCGCCATTCTGCGCAAAGACTGTCAGGGTGCTGGTCACACCGATTTTTGTCAGGTCATCGGGGATATCGATAAAAGTGGTGTATCCGAAGCCTGTGGCATTCTCGTAATGGTTATTATCCTTGGTAACCGATTTGATGTCGCTGTATACCTTTGTTTCGTTGCCGATTACCTCAATGTTACCTATCTTACGGTCACCCTCGGCACCATGCATGACAAAGAGACTGTTCTTGAAGATAGGGCGTGTGGATATCTTGAACGATTCGTAGTGTGACAGGTCGGTTGTACGGTCATATATCTGCAGGAAGATATCGTAAGACATAGGTTTTCCTACAGGAAGGTCAAACTCAAGAAAACCCTTTGTGCAGATTGTATCCCTTACTCCCACACCATTTTCATTGGTATAGGTCCTGTACCAATAGAAATCGAGGTCGTCAAGAGTTTTAGAAAGTGTCTGCTCTACAACAACGTCAACACGACGTGTTCTGCTATCCTCTTCAAGGGCCTGCTGCACCTCAATCATATTACCTTCGGCCGAGACAACAATGGAAGGAGTGAATGTGACCGATGTAATTTCATTCATAGAATCCAGCCTATAGTCATAGTTGCCTTTGTCCTCGTAACAACCGGCTAAGAGGAGAAGAGATAATAAAAGTGACGATATTTTTTTCATATTACTGTTTTTCGCTGATGGTTCATACTTTTATTTTGTCTCAATCGACGTCTACATCGGGAATATCAAACTTTCTTGAATCGGGACGCTTGTCGTTGGCTGCCTTTATCATACGGTAGCACTCTTTCAGACGCTCCTCGCCCGACAGCTGTTTTACGCCCAAGAGAGATTCGTCCCATCCGAATGCGTCAAGCTCCTTGTCGTACCTGAATGGAAGGATAGAGGCTGCTATGAAGTTCTCGGTTCCATCCTCCTTCATCACAGTCTTAAGCATAAACTGATATTTGTCGTCGCTGTATTCACCGAAATATTTCTTTACTATTTCTGCTGTTCCTAATCCGTTAGGATCTTCCCACCAGAACGGTATTCTTACATTGTAGTTCACATTGTTTTTCAGTTCTACCCAGAAGAGGTTCTTGTACTCCGAGATAGGGTAATCCATCATTGCATATCTGTAGTACTCGTTCAACATCTCAAGAACATCCATTCTGTGGAAATTGTCCTTCTCTTCTTCCATCTTCTGCATTGCAGCATCACTTGCAAAAAGGGCTGCGATGTCTCTTGTGTTAGAGCCACCCAACATTGTGGTGAAACGGCAGAATTTACTTGCAAGGAAGATGCCCAGATATTCTTCGCACTCGCTCCAGAAATAAGGAACAGTGTAATCGGGGTAGTCGGTCTCTTTAAGTATGGGTATATCCAGCTCTATTGGTTCTTGCGGTTCATTGGCCAACAATGCATTTACTGAGCTAACATTGAGGCTGATGATAGAGTCGAACACATGTAGTCCTGTATTGCTGTCATAAAGTGTAGTGTAGAATTGGTTGTTGCCTGTATGCTGTGCAAGGAATCTATGTTTCTCGCGGCTCCAAGCGCCCAGATAGGTCTCAACGTTACTATACCACACCGACGGTTTTTCGTACGATTCGGTTACATAAAGGAACACCTCGGTCTTGCCTGTTACCCCTGCACCGATATCGCCGCTGCCGTCAAGATATATACATACCGCATAGGTTTCGCCTTCAATTTCGGGACGCTTTACCTTTATCTCAATCTCCTTCTCATACTCTTTATTAGAGAAGACAACCTCGTCTATGGCGACACCCGCAGGCAGATAACCCTCTACCTCTTTTGTCTTTACCGCCAAAGTGCGCTCTTCATCAAAGAGATATCCCAACAGCTTGACCTTCAGGGTCGTTGTAACTGTATCGGGGTTGCCGACGATATAATCGCCGAAGTTAAGAGTCTTGTTGAAATCGGCTGCATACTCATAATCGAAGTAGGCACCGTTTGCACTTTCGTCAAAGTAATCAGGTTCCACCTTTTCACAAGAGGCAACTGTTATTGCAAAGAACAACAGCCAAACAATATTTTTCATATAATCGTTTATCATATTTGAATACTTATACTTCATAATATAAACCAGTAGCACTTAATATCGCTGTGGATTACTAATTCTCAGACTCTTCCTCAGTCCATCCATACTCTATCTCAGAGTCGGGCAACGGGAAGATGAAGTTCTCCTCTACAAGCGAAACCTCGGGACAATGCGACAATGCACCTGTGATACCGCGGGTCTTCAGGAACCAGAAATATTGTCCCTCGGCATAGAACTCCTTGCGATACTCTCTGTTCAGAGCCGCAATACGCTGTTCATCGGTATCACATACGACATCTTTTGATTTGGAGATACCTCTCTTGTTACGCACCATATTGATGCAGTCTGCAGCTTCGTCGCTATCCTCCGACGCTTCGCAAACAATGTAATACATCTCGGGGAGACGTATAAGAGGAATTATTCCGTTGGTGTTCTCAATATACTTCAATGATATTGCATACTGCAGCTCGTTGTTTCGGCTGAAGGCCGTTCCTTTGGCACGCATATCCTCGCTTTCGGCACCAACCGACTCATATATTGAGTTAAGGGTTGATATGTTCAGATAATATTTTGTGTTTATCTTTTCACCTGAAGCGAAATAGTCGGAGAGGTTATCCTCAAGTTCGTGCATGTTCAATCCGAAGATAAGCTCTTTAGAAAGAATGGGGTCGTTATTGTTATCGCTTTCGAGCACCAGTCCGCAATTCTCAATAACCATTCTGGCATGTATTGCAGCACTGTCCTTCATGCCGGCATAGTTATAGACACGCGCCAACATTGCATTTATTGCATGATAGTTGCAACGCAGGCTACGTTTGTCGGCATCATTGCCCAAGTCAAGCCCACTCTCGTAGCTCATGCACTCTTTAGCCTCCTTAAGGTCGTTGATGATGTTGTCTACAATATCCTTTGCAGGCAGCAGCGGCTGTTTAGAATGGTCGGCTACAGTACGGTAGGGCATGCACTTAACCTCTTTGGCATCGTCATTCAGGGCATAGTTTGCAGGGCCCCAACCACGCAACAGGTCAAAGTGCAGGAACGCACGCAGGGCAAGAGCCTCGCCTCGTATCATATTACGCACTATCGGGTCGGCAAGTACTACATCGCCATTAAGTTCCCACCATTTGAGCAGATTGTTTGCATTGGCAATAACATTATACTGTGCCAGCCATATATTGGCAAGCGCACCTTTTGTATTGTACGAGCCGCTTGTCTCTCTGTCATAGATATAGACATCGCTACGGCCCGAAGCTCCATCGGGAATCTTGTCATACAACTGCACAAGCTGGTCGGTGAGACCGAAGCTCAAATTCTTGCCATAGGTATTCTCTTCGGTCATTACGATATACAGGCCGGCAAGAACACTCTTGTAACCGTTCTCTGTTGTAAACAGTTCTTTCGCCGGAACGTCGGTATTGGGAGCGACATCCAACCAATCGGAGCATGAGACAAGAGAGAACAGACTTGTCAGACCGACTATATATATAAAAATAATCTTTTTCATCTTTATACTATCATTATTAAAGCTTTGATTATCTGAACATTATTGACACAGACAGAGTATATGAACGTGCAAATGGATAATCGAGTCCGCGTTCCATTCTGATGGGCGAAATGCGGGCAAGGTCATTTGTGGTAAAGTTCAGTGCAAGCACATCCACGCTTGCATCACGCAGGAACTTGAAGTTCTCGCCTGTGAATCTGTAACCAATATTCATTGTCGCAAACCTTATTTCGTTATCATCCATGATGAAACGTGTACTTGCAGGTGTGTTGGCACCGGTGGGGCTGAAGCCTACATACGAGGTCACATCACCGGGTTTCTCCCAACGTCCCTGTCCGGCACGTCTGTCGAGGTTATACGCGACATTCTGATTCTCTATTTTGTCTACAAGTGTCTGGTTGTACAGGACACCGCCATATTTGTAAGTAAAACCGAGAGAGCATGAGAGGTCTTTCCAGTTTACGCTTGTAAAGATAGTTCCGCTCACCTTGGGGTTTGTATCGCCTACAGGCACCTTGTCATTGGCATTCCATACAAAGGTCTTTGTTCCGTCACGCTTCAGGTAGACCTCTTTACCGGTTACCGGGTCAACACCCAGTGAGCGCACCACATAAAGCGTTGTTGTAGATTCACCTTCGCGATACTGTGGCAACGGTGCTTCGGCCGACTTCATCTGCTCCTCGTTAACCTTTTTGAGATAGTCCGAGAGCTTACGGATCTTGTTCTGGTTATGGTTGGCGTTGGCACTGACTGTCCAGAAGAACTGTTTACGCAGATTCTGAACAGCAATAACGTTCAAAGTGGCATCAAATCCCTTATTCTGCAACTCACCGGCATTCATCACCATAGCAGAGAAACCGGTTGATGGCGCCAAATCGTAGTTGGTCAACAGCTCTTTTGTGATGTTGTTGTAATAATTGAATGTCATGTTGACACGGTTCTTCCAGAAACCGAAGTCGACAGACAAGCTGGTATTATGTGTCTGAGCCCAACCGAGACTGGCATTATTGAGTCCGCTCAAAAGTGCACCAAGAACGGGGAACGAAGAGTAAGGACGCATTGTATTCGAGAATGTATAATACTCGATGGCATCCGAGGGGCTGAAATTCTGTTCTCCTGTGACACCGTAGCTTGCACGGAAGACAAGGTTCGAAACATAACCCTTAATCCACTTCTCGTTATATGCATTCCAACGCGCACCTACCGACCAGAAAGGAACAAGGTCGTGGTTCGCATATCGCGACGAAGCCTCGCCACTCATATTGAAGTCAACTGAGTAACGGTTGTCGTAGCTGTATGAGAACTGTCCGATCAAACCTATCGAGCGCGAGATATTCTCGGTACCGATGTTGCTCATGTTTGTCTCCATCTTGTTACCGAAGATGAAATCGTTCATGTGCGGGTCGGGATAACCTGTTGCAGAGAGGTTTACATAATCGTTCTTGTCCTCGCTAATAGTCCAGTTGGCAAACACACTGAACAGATGTTTCTTGATTACAAGGTTATAGTTGACACCCAAGTTGCTCGACCATGAAGACATATTACCTGTACTCTTGTAATAACTTCCCTTTCGTGTAAGGTCGTCCTCGAGCTCAAAGCTAGTGTGGTCGGCCGGAAGGAATTTGTCTGTTCCTGCCATACCCCTCGAATAGTTGAGTTGCTCGGTTATACGAAGATTCTTAAGCAACATATACTCAAGACTGAGACTTGTTGTCATACTGAGGCTGTTTGTCAGATCCTCAATACCTACTGTAGCATCGTAAAGGGGGTTGGTTATAACAGTACTCTGTCCGCTTACAGTATTGTTGTCAAGAATCTTAAGCTGTTTGCCGTTGGCATCCTCGGGCACATAATAGGGGTTAAGTCTTGTATATTGCGAGAATGAGCCATAAGGCGAGTTCTTGCTGTCCGACTCGGATAGGCTGACATTGGCACGCATTGTAAACTTCTCTTTCATATATGTCATATTGAAGTTCACGCCCTTTGTCTGGTTCTCGGACTCTTTCATGACACCGGGCTGCATTGCGGCATTAATGTCAAGACTATAGCGGAAGACGTCTGTACCACCGGCAATACTTGCCGAGTGACGATGTTGAATGGCTGTACGCAATGGCTTTGACAACCAATATGTGTCGACACCACCAAGGACATTACGTCTGTACTTGTTGTACAGGTTCATGTGGCTCGCATTATTGGGGTTGTAGAGACCTGCTCTCCACTCGGTGTCGAGTTTTGTGGCTGCGTCCATCATGTTGTAGTCGGTGAGGTCGGGGGTCTGAACTGTCATTGTTCCGCTGTAAGAGACAGACAATGCTCCATCGGGGGCCACCTTTGTCTCTACAACAACGACACCGTTTGCCGCACGTGAGCCATAGACCGAGGTTGCAGCAGCGTCCTTAAGCACAGTGATGCTTTCGACACGTTCGGGGTCGAGATCGAGTATTCGGCTCATGGGAACAGTAAATCCGTCGAGCACGAACAACGGGGTATTGGGACGGCTTGAAACGTTGTCGAGCATAAGATCCATGCTGTTCATCGATTTTGAGCCCAAAGACTGGTCACCACGAATCTGGAAATTAGGTTCGGCATTGGGGTCGGAGCCGGTATTGTTATTCTCGATAATCTTGAAACTCGGGTCAAAGAACTGCAAACCCTTAAGAATATTCGTAGGGTTCATCTTCCTAAGCTCATCACCCTTTACCTCGACATAGTGACCGGTGAAGCTGTTCTTGCTTCGGCGGCTTATACCGGTAACAACAACCTCGTCAATTTCGATACTGGGTTTCAGCTCAATGAGAAGATTATTCTCGTTCTTAACTATCTGTTTCGACAGAGTCTCATATCCGATATAAGAGATACGTATTGACTCTTTCTTATTTAAACGGATACTGAATTTACCATCAATATCAGTCAGACATCCTTTGGCCACTTTATCCTTGCCGGTGCCGTCTGTTATAAGCACAGTCGCACCTATAAGCGGCTCTTGAGTA
>CAJGCJ010000040.1 GCA_904501775.1 uncultured Bacteroidaceae bacterium
CCCTGCTCCTCCTTAACCTTCTCGATGATAGCCTCGAATGGGTCAATCTCCTCTTTGCTTGTAGGCTTCATACCCAAAACAACGTCACCGTACATCTGTACGAAACGACGGTATGAGTCCCATGCAAACTTCTTGTTGCCGGTCTTCTTTGCAAGACCCTCTACAACAACGTCGTTGAGACCGAGGTTAAGGATTGTATCCATCATACCGGGCATAGATGCGCGTGCACCTGAACGTACCGATACCAACAAGGGGTTGGTGGGGTCGCCGAATGTTGAATTCATCAAGTTCTCGATGTTGTTCACTGCGGCCTCAACCTCTGCCTTGAGAAGCTCGATAACCTTAGCCTTACCAAGGCTGTAGTACTCGCCACAAACCTCAGTTGTGATGGTGAATCCGGGAGGAACGGGGATGCCGATGAGGTTCATCTCCGCCAAGTTAGCACCTTTACCTCCTAACAAGTTTCTCATTGACGCGTTACCTTCAGCAAGACCATTACCAAAGGTATAGACTCTTTTGTCTGCCATAATTTTTTGAGTTTATTATGTTACTGTTAGTTAATAAATATATTTGAATCACAATTTGTCTTTGCAGACGAAAGGGCAGTCCCTTTCTAATTTGCAAATATATAAAAAAATGGTTTTGCAACGAAGTTTACTCAGAAAAATATTAGGGCTAATCTTAAAAAAAAAAGATATTGACTTAAAAGTGCCGATAATAGCGAAAAAGAGTGTATTTTTGTAGTCACAATTGGTGTGAGCGCCTCTTTTTTTGTTCGTACCAATGCAGAAGCGCCTCTTTTTCGTGGCTGTACAATTTTAAAGAAAACTGTGTCTTGTCGTGGCAAAATGGCATTATCGGCAAGCTGTAACATACTTATAACAGATGGCAAGAAAAAAGAAACAATTACCCCTGCTCGAGCAGATAAAGATAACAGGCGTAGCCGCCGAGGGCAAGGCTCTGGCACGTGTCGACGACCTTGTAGTGTTTGTACCTTTCGTGGTTCCCGGAGATGTGGTCGACCTTCAGGTGCGTCGCAAGAAACACAGTTATGCCGAGGCAGAGGCTGTAAAATTCCATGAATATTCAACCGAGCGCGATACTCCATTCTGTAAACATTACGGGGTGTGCGGCGGATGCAAATGGCAATGTCTGGCTTACGAACACCAGTTGAAATATAAACAGCAGCAGGTTGTGGATGCTCTCACTCGCATAGGTAAGGTTGAACTGCCTCCTGTAATGCCCATCCTCGGCTCGCAGCGTACAAAAGCCTATCGTAACAAACTCGAGTTTACTTTCAGTAACAAACGATGGCTTACATGGGAAGAGGTCGAGCAGCAGACAAAATATGAGCACATGAATGCGCTCGGTTTTCATATACCCGGGGCATTTGATAAGGTTCTCGACATTGAGGAGTGTGCCCTTATGCCATCGTTGAATAACGAAATACGTAATGCTATCCGCGATTTCGCAGTCCGTGAAGAGATACCTTTCTTCGACTTGCGTTCGCAGACAGGCGTGTTGCGCAATATGATGTTGCGCACATCGGCAACAGGAGAAGTGATGCTGCTGCTGCAGGCTAAGATCGAGGATGATGCTCAGATGGAGATGCTGAAGCGTGTGCTTCAGTTCGTTGCCGATGAGTTTCCGCAGATTACATCGCTACTGTATGTCATTAACAATAAATGCAATGACACTTTCGGAGATCTCGATGTCTTCACCTTCAAGGGAACTGATGTTATATATGAAGAGATGGAAGGCCTGCGATTCAAGGTCGGCCCGAAATCGTTCTATCAGACCAATAGCGAACAAGCTTATAACTTATATAAGGTCGCACGCGATTTCGCCGGTCTCACCGGTAATGAGGTTGTCTACGACCTCTACACAGGAACCGGTACCATTGCCAATTTTGTAGCGCGCAAAGCGCGTAAGGTGGTTGGAATAGAGTATGTCGAGGATGCGGTAATTGATGCCCGTACAAATTCCGAGCTTAACGGTCTCGATAACCTCACATTCTTTGCCGGTGATATGAAGGATATACTTACCCGCGAGTTTATCGAGGAGCATGGCCGTCCCGATGTCATCATAACTGACCCTCCACGCGCCGGAATGCACAACGATGTTATAGATACAATACTT
This sequence comes from uncultured Bacteroidaceae bacterium, assembly GCA_904501775.1. GTDB lineage: Bacteria > Bacteroidota > Bacteroidia > Bacteroidales > Bacteroidaceae > HGM04593. The sequence goes on from CAJGCJ010000040.1 coordinate 2,140, forward strand.
TTTGCGGCTCCCCTCCGTATAGTGTATGTCAGCTGTAACCCGGCGACACAGGCACGCGACTTGTCGTTGCTCGACAAGGATTATAAAGTGATGGCTGTTCAGCCCGTAGATATGTTCCCACACACGCATCATGTCGAGAATGTGGTGCTCTTGCAGCGACGTGAAGAATAATAAAGAATTACAGAATGATTATGCGTAAAAAAACAAATACTCCCCTTGTCTTTAAGGTAACCGGCGAGGCGCAGTTGTTGCCGTTTATAATGGAGAAGATGCACGGCATCAGCCGTAACCGCGCCAAGGCTTTGATAACCAATCGTGTGGTGCTTGTCGACAATAAGATAACAACATATCCCTTGACTGTGCTTGTTCCGGGACAGGTGGTGCAGATTGACCGTTCAAAGCACAAGATGACTTTCCATAGCAACGACCTCGATATTGTATACGAAGACCCTTATTTGTTGGTTATCGACAAGCGTCCCGGTCTTTTGTCAATGAGCAACAACACTCGTCAAGAGACGGCGCAATCGGTTCTTAACCGTTATCTCGAGAAGGGTGGTGGTCGCAATACAGCGCATCTTGTCCACCGTCTCGACCGCGATACTTCGGGCCTGATGCTATATGCCAAGGATGTGCAGACGCAGCAGTCGTTCATACAGGGATGGCGCGAGCTTGTGACCGACCGCCGTTATGTCGCTCTTGTTTCGGGCGAGGTAGAGAAGAACGAGGGTGACATACGTTCGTGGCTCACCGAGGATAAGCGTTTCATTACCCATTCAAGCCCTGTTGACAATGGCGGAAAATTTGCGCATACACATTACAGAGTGTTGCAAAGGGCAAACGGATATTCACTTGTGGAGCTTGAACTCGAGACAGGCCGAAAGAACCAGATTCGTGTTCACATGGCCGAGATAGGTCATCCTGTTGTTGGCGACCGTAAATATGGCAATGATGACGATTCTATCCGTCGTTTGGCGCTTCATGCTTATATGCTCTGTTTTCGTCATCCTGTAACTGGTAAATATCTCCGTTTTGAGACTCCTCTTCCATTGAGTTTTGAAAAGTGCCTTAATGACTGATACTGTCCGCATTATAATACTCGCTATGTTGCTGTGCGCATTACCACGGTTGTCGTGCGCGCAGTTTCTGCAACGGAACGACTCGGTTGTTCATCTGTTGAAGGGTGAGTCTGCCGTTCCGTCACGCCTGAATGAAAAAACGGCCGAAGAAAAGAAAAATAAGAAGAGATCGGCCGGTGTACCCCATAAAAAGGAGAAAAAGAAGGCTGCAAAGAAAAAATCGGAGAAGAAAAAGGGCGCTGCCGTAAAGAGCAAGAGTGCAAAAAAAACCGTCGTCGATTCTGTTAAGTATAATGCTCCTCAGTATCGTCTGGGGCAACGTGTGATAATGCGTGGCGACTCGGGCAGGGATGTGAAGAGTCTTGCCAATATTCTTGTGAAGCGTCTCTTTCTTGACGAAAAGGATATCATATACACTGCTGACGGCGGTGTGTTGTACGATGGCGAGATTGTGCGTGCTGTGCTGCTCTTTCAAAAAGTGTCGGGGCTATATGAGGATGGAATGGTAGGTACTCCCACTCTCAAGGCTCTCCGTAAAAGAAAATAGCTTCAAATGTTAAACAATCCTGCATACGCTGTGTTTCAAATATAAACCATTCCCGATAGAGAAAAACCTTCTTCCATGTCCTTTCTGCTCTTGATATTATATAGCCTTGCAGCATTGTCTGTTATAATTTCGCCTAATATAATCTGCGCCTATGTTGTCAACTCGGCTGTGCTTCTTGTGTTTGTCGTGGCGACTGCTCTTTATATATTCAGATTCTCTCTCTTTGGTTCAAAGGAATATACTGCAGATATGTTGGACGGTGTTGAAATAATAGCTCATCGCGGAAATAGCGGACATGCTCCCGAAAATTCATTGCAAAGTGTCACTGATGCGATGGCTCTTGGTGTGGATGCGGTAGAGGTAGATGTGCAAATGGCTGCTGATGGCGAGCTTGTGGTTTTTCACGACGCCGTTCTTTCGGGCAAGACAAGCCTCTCGGGCAAGCTGTCGCAGTATACGTCTGAAGAGTTGCGCTGCGCAACATTGCTTTGCGGAGAGCAGGATACAGCTGTTCATACAATCCCTATGCTTGCCGATGTCCTTGAACTTGTTGATGGTAAATGCCGTCTGCTCATAGATGTAAAATGCGACAACAGTAATGCCGAGGCGGTGGCAAAGGCATTAATTAACGAAGTGTCGCTGTTCGGTGCATCGTCGTGGGTGTCGGTGCAGTCGTTCAATGGCAGGGTATTATCCGAGATTCATCGTCTTGGGCACCCTTTTCCGCTCGAAAAGCTCTTCTATTTTAAGATACCCTTTTTGCCGTTGGCTTACGATGGTAAATTGACAACCTTCGATTATCAGAAGTACGATTATATATCATCGTTCAATTTTTATTACAGGCTTCTTCTCCCTTCTTTGGTCGAGGATATACATTCCCACGGTAAAAAAGTGAAGATGTGGACTGTCGATGCGCCTCAAAAGACACCTGCGCTACATGTCGACGGCGTAATAACTGATGATGCCTTGTCGTGGCTCAATATCGAATAATCGTCGCTTTCTAATAAAGTCCGGTAAACAAAACTGCAATCTCTTATGTTAAACATGAGAGATTGTTTTTTACCTTTTTAATAATATGATTATGACAACTATCAAAGGAACAATTACCGAACAGAATCTGTTGAAGGCATTTGCCGGTGAGAGTCAGGCGCGTACGCGCTATACATTCTTTGCGTCAGTGGCCAAGCGCGAGGGTTATGAACAGATAGCATCTGTTTTTCTTGAGACAGCCGATCAGGAGAAAGAGCATGCCAAGCGTTTCTTCAAGTTCCTCGAGGGTGGCCCGTTAGAGATTACCGCAACTTATCCGGCCGGTAAGATTGGAACTACTTCTGAAAATCTTCTGGCTGCAGCGATGGGCGAAAAAGAGGAGTGGGATATACTTTACAAAGATTTTGCCGAGGCTGCCAAGCGCGAGGGGTTTAACGATGTATATGCAACATTCAAGGCTATTGCAAGTGTTGAGGCCGAGCACGAACGCCGTTATCTCAAACTGCTGGAGCGTATTACCGATGGCGATTTCTTTCATCGTGACGGAAAGATATGGTGGCAATGCCGTAACTGCGGATATACAGTAGAGGCCGAGAATGCGCCCAAGGTCTGTCCTGCATGTCTGCATGCGCAGGCATTTTTTGAGCCTATGAAGCTGAACTATTGATATGTGGGCTTGTTAGCATAAGCCCCATTGTGCGTCTGGGTAACGATAAAGAGCTGATGCAAAAACATCAGCTCTTTATCGTGTTATATGCGTTTTCTGTTAGTTGAGTCCTCGCCAATGCGATTTCTCGTATAATCCCTCGACTGCATTCTCGAGTTTGTCGGGCAGGTTGCAGAAGAAGTCTATTCCTGTCTTCTCTTCAAGCTCGTCAATAGTCATTGCATAATCCGATACTGTGCCGGGCAAATAGCTCTTATGTTCGAACATCACGCCGACCGCCTTGTATTTGTTGCTGTAGCGGCACAGTATTGCCATGAAATAGTGTTTAGGTACTGTGATGCAGGTGCCATCTTGTGTATATTCTCCCTCTCTTATGGTGCCTCCCTTTACAACGTAAAGAGTATCGCAAAAACCGCTGTTGCGTCCCCAGCCTTGTACAAGTCCTTCGAGATCGCTCCATAGACCGGTGTTAAATCGGCTTATCATGGGCGAGATGTTGCTGTAATAGAAGGTCTGTTCGTTGGCATCTTTTGAATATACCCTGTCGTACGATGCAACAAGGTGTCCGCGCACATATCCGTTCCAGTTAATCTCTTCTTTTGTGAATACGGCGTTTTGGGGTAGCTCGGGGTCGGGCTGGAATGGGTCACCTCTCCATTCGGTATTATCCCAATTGTCGCGTTTCCAGTTGATTGCGCGGTTGCTTGCATCAAAAGTGAATGCAGTCCATCTGCAATGCTTGCGCTCAGGTGCGTGTGCAAGGCTGTATGTGATGTTTTCTTTGCCGTTTACAGTGGTGCTGTGTGTAATGAAGAGATCCTCGTTGCTAAGTGCCGGGATTTCAATGCGTGTGCTATGCTTGTCGCCTCTTGTGTTGGCGTTCCTGTTGTTTGAATCGATGTGCGATGGCAGGTCATCGCTGCTGCATGCAACTGCTGTTATCGATGCTATGGCTATGGCGATTCGTGCAAATAGTCTCATTTTCTTATGATTGTCGTTTGGCGGAATGATTCTGGGGGGAATAAAAAAGGTGTATTAAGAACCCTTAATACACCTGCATGCTTGTATTACTTTTCAGCACTTTATTACTTCTTCATTGTCTTACCATAACGGCTCATGAACTTGTCTACGCGACCTGCGGTATCCACAAGCTTGGCCTTACCAGTGTAGAAGGGGTGAGAAGTGTTAGATATCTCGAGCTTGATAAGGGGATAAGTCTCGCCCTCGAACTCGATAGTGTCCTTTGTGTTGCAGCAAGACTGTGAAAGGAAGCAATCTCCATTTGACATGTCTTTGAATACAACGGGACGATACGCTGCGGGATGAATGTCTTTTTTCATTTTTCTTTATAGTTTTAAATTTTTATATGCCGTCGACACGCTCTAAAGAGGTGTATATAAGCTTTCGAGGTGCAAAGGTAATAAATCTTTTCTATGTGGCAAAATTATTGTGCCATAAAGTTTTAAAAACTTCTCCGCCCATCCGATAGAGTCGGGCAGACGTCTCAAAATAATGAGTGCCACAAAAAACATTGTGGCACCTCGTGTGTTTTTGAACCTTGTTATTCTACATACAATACCAATCCTTTCAGGTATTCGCCCTCGGGGTGGTAGATGTTTACCGGGTGGTCGGCAGGTTGTGTCAGTTGGTGCAGAATGCGTACCTTGCGCTTTGCAATGGCTGCTGCTGTAAACACTGCTGTGCGGAAATTTTCCTTGCTTACTACCTGTGAGCACGAGAATGTGAAGAGTATTCCACCGGGCTGTATCTTTTCGAATGCTTTGGCATTGAGTCGTCTGTATCCTATAAGTGCATTGCGCAGGCTGTCGCGGTGCTTGGCGAATGCCGGGGGATCGAGTATTATAAGGTCGTAGTTGCTGCCCATACGGTCGAGGTAGTCGAATGCGTCCTCGGCATATGCGGCATGACGCTTGTCTTCGGGGAAGTTGATTGCTACGTTGGCGTTGGTAAGCTCTATTGCCTTGGCCGAGCTGTCTACCGAGTGGACAAGTTCTGCATTGCCGCGAAGCGCGTATATTGAGAAACCTCCGGTGTAGCAGAACATGTTAAGCACTTTGCGGCCCTTTGCATATTTCTCGAGCAGCGAACGGTTCTCGCGCTGGTCGACAAAGAAACCGGTTTTTTGTCCGCGTAGCCAGTCGATGTGGAACTTTAATCCATATTCGGTTGAGATGTTGCCGGCATTGTCGCCAAGTAGGTAGCCGTTGCCCTTGTCAATGTCGGCCTTGAAGGGGAGGGTTGTCTCCGACTTGTAGTAAATGTTGTTGAGGCTGTCGCCTATGGCTGCTTTGACGGCTTTGGCTATTATGTGGCGATTTACATGCATGCCTACGCTGTGTGCCTGCATGACAGCTGTGTCGCCGTATATATCTATGACAAGGCCGGGAAGGTTGTCGCCCTCGCCGTGAACAAGACGGTAGGTGTCGTTTGTAGGGTTCTGTGCCACTCCTATGCTTGTACGAAGATGATAGGCTGTTGCTATGCGCTTGTACCAGAATTCATCGGTTATGGGCTCGTCGTCAAAAGTGAGTACGCGCACCGATATGCTGCCCACCTGTATGTGTCCGCGTGCAATGAACTTGCGCTCGCTGGTGTACACTGTTACAATATCGCCCTCTTCGGGTTTGCCTTCGATGCGGTGGATTGCACCCGAGAATATCCATGGATGGAAACGCTGTAGCGACTCCTCTTTTCCTCGCTTTAGTATTACGGCTTTTTCGCTCATTTATAAACTGTTTTCAAATGGTTATATATTGTAAGGCATGCCCACGCGTCGGTGGCTGCATATAATTTCTGCTTGTCGGTGAGTACGTCCGACTCCCAATTGGTGAGTTGCTGGCTCTTTGAAATACGTTGCCCGAATATTATGGCGAATATCTTTTGCAGGCTCATCTCCTCGATTCCGAAAGCTGTCACATATTTTTGTAGGTCGAGAAAGCTGCCTGCGTAGAACGGCTCTCTCTTTGCAAGGGCTTGATAGTCGTCGTGCAACGAAAGTCCTATCTTCATTATATCTTCGTTCTCAAGAAAATCTATGATGCACAAGGGAAGGCCTATGCGGTTGAGACGGAAAAGGAAACTGGTGTCGCCGGTGCTTATCTGAAGCAACGACACGTTGTACTGTACTCCTTTGCGGAACGATGGACGCGTCTCGGTGTCTATGCCTACAATTGTCTCTTTTGACAATGCCTGTATCGCTTTTTCGGCATCCGGCAGCGTGTCAATCGTTATTATGCGTCCAGGAAAAAGAACGGCGGGCATCTGCGATATTTCGCTCTTCTCTATGTGCTGCCTAAAATTCATCGTCTCTGTAATAGTCGTCGTTCTCTTCGGGGCTGTTGTATCGGATATCGTGCAGGGCTCTGAGGGTGTTTACGAGCGTTTGTCCCCAATATTGTCCGAAATGGCTGTAGCACTCCACTATTGCATCGTGCATTGTTTCGTTTATGCCTACTTGGAACAGGCAAACGAAATTCTTGATATCCTGATATATGTCGGCAAGGTCCTCGGATATGTTTTTTGTCACAGGGGTGTCGCTATATTTCATTTCGGCTACAAAGACGTCGAGATAGGCGTCTTTGTCGGATAGAATCTCGGCCAGTGTTATACGAAGCACTTCGTAGCTGTCCTCGGTTACAAAATCCTCGAAATCGTCGTCGTTTATGCGTTCTTCGCTGCTCAGCATCTGCGCCTTTAGATAGAGCAGCGGCAACAACTTTAGCAGTGTGTCGACGAGCTCTTTGCGTGTGTATTCATTGGCGCGTTCCAAAAAAGCACAATACTCGGCCGCCACTGTTACGAATTCAACAGTGTTGCGCGAAAAAACTATATCTTCCTTGTCGCTCATTTTTGTTTTGTTCTTGTTTGTAGTGTGTGCAATTATAGTTGCCTTGTCATTTTGCCGCGAAGTTACAAAAAAATAGTGTAGCAGCAGTGTATTAATATTTATTTTTTTAGTATCTTCGCATTTGCTTTACCGCATTGTTGCGCATTCACTCTCTTTGGTTGAAACTCTGCATATTATGGCTGCAGGCTGTTCGTGGCGTAACTGTGCATAAATACCCCTGTTCTAAAATGGCAAAAAAAACAGTAAATAAAGAACCTAATGCACTCAAGAAGAGTTTGGAGTTTGCAAAACGTCCGAACACAACATTTACGCTCGGCCTTGTGCTCATGGCCTTCACGCTTTATATTATAATCTCGTTTTTGTCGTTCTTCTTGTCGGGAGGTGCCGACCAGAGTGAAATAGGTGCGGCAGCAGCCGCTACGGGCGAGGTTGTCAATAGTGCAGGACGTGGCGGTGCTATTGTTGCCGACTATCTTGTGAACGACTGTTTCGGATGGTCGTCGCTGCTTATTATTCCACTGCTTGTGGTTGTGGCGATAAGACTCATGGATTTGCGCCGTCCTCAGCTGCTCAAGTGGTTTGTGAGCATTGCATTCGGTATGGTATGGGGCTCGCTTTTCTTCTCCTTTGCGCTCGGCAATGTGGTGACAGGCTTTATGAATCCCGGTGGTGCGCATGGCGATTTTCTGGTAGCTGTTCTGGCAAAGCAGATTGGCGGCTGGGGTGTGGTGCTGCTGCTCCTGACATCGTTACTGCTTTTTATGATTTATCTGACAAGGGAAACTATCGTGTGGCTGCGAAAACTCTTCTCTCTCAGTTTTATCCGTAAAAAAGAGAATGGAGAGGCCGGTGCAGAAGAGTCTGAGGTTGATGATGCCGCTGCCGTTGGCGGTGTACAGCAAGAGGAGTCTCCTGCGTTGGTTGTAGACCTGCCCTTGAATGAGGGCGAGGATGTTGCCGAGGATATAGAGGATGCTCAGGATGATAGTGAATCTCAAGAGGATGAGTTGGAGGTTACGGATGTTACCGACGAAGATAGCCTTGATGACGATGAAGTAGCAAGACAATTCGACAAAGTGGCTGCCGCAGCGGCCGGTGAACCTGCAGATATCGTAATGGATGTCGAACAGGCTACAGGCGACGACGATATGGGCGGCAGTATGCACAGGCCCATTAATCCTAAGGATGAATTGAGCTATTACAAGCCTCCTACAGTGGATCTGCTCGACAAATACGAGAATACCGCGCAGGCGATAGATATGAACGAGCAGAATGTGAAGAAAGAGGAGATTGTACGTGTACTGCGCGATTTCGATATTGAGATAAGCTCTATCAAAGCAACCGTGGGTCCTACAATCACACTCTACGAGATTACACCTGCACCCGGTGTCAGAATATCGAAGATTCGTAATCTCGAGGATGATATTGCAATGTCGCTTTCGGCATTGTGTATACGTATTATTGCTCCTATACCGGGTAAGGGAACTATCGGTATCGAGGTGCCTAATGCCAATAAGCAGATTGTGCCCATGGCATCGCTGCTCAACAGCCGTAAATTCAAGGAGACCGATATGGCGTTGCCTTTGGCTCTCGGAAAGACAATATCGAACGAGGTGTTTATGGTAGATATGGCCAAGATGCCACACCTTCTTGTTGCCGGTGCAACAGGTATGGGTAAGTCTGTCGGTCTGAATGCGATAATCACATCGCTCCTTTACAAGATGCACCCGGCATACCTCAAGTTTGTGATGGTCGACCCCAAGATGGTCGAGTTGAGTCTCTATAATGTGATAGAGAAACACTTTCTTGCCAAGCTCGACGGCGAGGATGAGCCAATTATTACTGATGTTACACGCGTAGTGCGCACCCTCAAGTCGTTGTGCACCGAGATGGATAACCGTTATCGCCTGCTGCAGGCTGCCATGGTACGTTCTGTAAAAGAGTATAACGAGAAGTTCTTGAATAAGGAACTGTTGCCTACAAAAGGACATCGTTTCATGCCCTATATCGTGGTTATCATAGATGAGTATGGCGACCTTATGATGACAGCCGGAAAAGAGGTAGAGTTGCCCATTGCTCGCATTGCGCAAAAGGCGCGTGCCGTTGGTATTCACATGATTATTGCTACACAACGTCCTACGACGAATATCATAACAGGTACTATAAAGGCCAACTTCCCTGCCCGTATGGCCTTTAGGGTAATATCGCCCATCGACTCGCGTACAATTCTTGAGCGTACAGGCGCAAATCAGCTGCAGGGTAGAGGTGATATGCTTTTCCTTGCCGGTAATGACCCTGTGCGTGTGCAGTGTGCTCTTGTTGAGACAAAAGAGGTTGAGAGGGTGTGTGCCCATATTGCCAAGCAGCAGGGCTATTCGTCGGCATATATATTGCCCGAGCCCGACGAGACAACCTCGGAACCCGCTGCTCAGTCGGCTTCACGTGGCGAAGGCTTCTCGGGTGGAAGGCTCGATGAACTCTTTGTAGAGGCTGCGCGTCTGGTGGTGTTGCATCAGCAGGGCTCTACATCGTTGCTGCAGCGTAAGTTCAATGTAGGCTTCAACCGTGCCGGCCGCATTATGGACCAGCTGTGCCAGACCGGTATTGTGGGTGAGCAGGATGGCAGTAAGCCGCGTCAGGTGTTCTGTAGTGACGAGGCTGACCTTGAATTCCGTCTCAAGAACATATTGTCGAACAATCAATCGTAGATAAGAGTATGAGAAAGCTTTTGCTATTGTTCATGATGCAGTGTTGTATGCTGTTTGTCGCAGCGCAAGAGGCTACCGATGTGCTCGATGCGGCTATAAAGAAGATAAAGTCGGATGTGGGAATAAGAATGAACATCGAGATGACTATTTATGATGTTGACGGTGGTGTAATGTATACCGATGAGGGTTCCCTGCTTGTCGATAATTCGGTTGCGACAAAAAAGGAACGCTATGTGCTGTTGCTCGAGAATATGAAGATATGGTGCAATGGAACTACCCAGTGGAACTATATGGCTCAGACAAACGAGATTTATATAACAGAGGCTGACAGTGAAGAGGCTCAGACTTTTTCACCGGTCTATCTTATGCAGTTGTATAAGCAGAATTACGACTGCTCATTAAGAAAAGAGGGTGTGTACAATGTTGTTACCCTTATGTCGAATAACGAGGATAATGAATATAAAAAGATTGACATATATATCAATGGGCATAACTCACTTCTCGATAAGATAGAGCTGAGTATGGGTCAGGGTGGTTCTACGAAAATTGCGATAACCGATTATAAGTCGAAATGCAAATTTGAGAAGTCGCAGTTCGTGTGCCCCGTAAAAGAGTTTCCCGATGCCGAAATTGTAGATATGTTGCCATAATTAAATAGGTATAATAAAAAACAAATAGAATATGAATATGGATAGAACAAAATGTTTGGTTATAGGTTCCGGTCCTGCCGGATATACTGCGGCTATTTATGCGTCACGTGCTAATCTTTCCCCGATACTTGTTGAGGGATTGCAGCCCGGAGGTCAGTTGACAACAACAACCGTTATCGAGAATTTTCCCGGTTTCCCCAATGGAATTACAGGCCCGGAGCTTATGGAGAATATGCGTAAGCAGGCTCTGAATGTAGGTGCCGATGTCCGCTCGGGCAGTGTGGTAGAGGTGGATTTCGAACAGCAGCCTTATAAGGTCACTCTCGACGACGGCAAGATGCTTGAGGCCGATACTGTTATTGTTGCAACAGGTGCAGCTGCAAAATACCTCGGTCTTTCAGACGAGATAAAATATCAGGGTATGGGAGTGAGCGCATGTGCTACATGTGACGGATTCTTCTACCGCAAAAAGATTGTGGCAGTTGTAGGTGGTGGTGATACAGCTTGTGAAGAGGCCAATTATCTTGCTTCGCTTGCAGCAAAGGTGTATCTCATTGTGCGCAAACCCTATCTGCGTGCATCAAAGGCTATGCAGGACCGTACGCTCAACAACCCTAAGATAGAAGTCCTTTTTGAGCATAACACCGAGGGCCTCTTCGGCGAGGATGGTGTAGAGGGTGTACATCTTGTTTCGCGTAAGGGTGAGGCTGACGAGAAACACTACGACCTTGCAATTGACGGTTTCTTCCTTGCTATTGGTCATAAGCCTAATAGTGACATATTCAAGAAGTATCTTAAGACCGACGAGACAGGCTACTTTGTTCCTGCCGATGCAAGTGGCGTGAAGACTCTCGTTCCCGGTGTATTTGTTGCCGGTGACGTTGCCGATCCGCATTACCGTCAGGCAATCAATGCGGCTGCCAGCGGTTGTCGTGCTGCGCTTGAGGCCGAAAGATATCTCTCAAGCAAGTAAAAGTTTCTATATGATAGTGATTCAGCGCCTGTTTCCGGGCGCTGATTTTTTTTTTGTGGATAATTCATGCCGGTGTCGGCTTCTGCGTATTTTTTTTATTCGAAAAAGCGGATAAAACTTTTATATAAAGAAAATTAATGCTATCTTTGCAGCCGATTTAGTCCGTTGGGGTCAGAGAAGACATGCTCACGAAGGGTGTGCACCTCGCGGAATTCACAATAAAGCGATTAAATTAAATGTACGCAATTGTTGTGATTAACGGACAGCAGTTCAAGGCTGAGGCAGGAAAGAAGCTGTTCGTGCACCACATCAAAGGTGCTCAGAATGACACAACCGTAGAGTTCGACCGCGTTTTGTTGTTGGACAAGGACGGTGCAGTAACTGTAGGTGCTCCTACTGTAGAGGGCGCAAAGGTAGTTTGCCACATCGGCGAGGTTCGTGAGCAGAAGATTGTTCGCAAGTCTAAGGACGGTCAGAACATCGTTACTACACGCACTATCGACCCCACTTTGGTTAAGGGTGACAAGGTGTTGGTATTCCACAAGCGTCGTCGTAAAGGTTACCGCAAGCTGAACGGTCACCGTCAGCAGTTTACAGAGTTAGTAGTTAAGGAAATTATCGGTTAATTTTTTAAAGTTTAAGTATTATGGCACATAAGAAAGGTGTTGGTAGTTCTAAGAACGGCCGTGAGTCAGCAAGCCAGAGACTCGGTGTGAAGATTTGGGGTGGCCAGGTATGCAAAGCCGGTAATATCATTGTTCGTCAGCGTGGTACTGTACACAATCCCGGTAACAACATCGGTATGGGTAGCGACCACACTCTATATGCTTTGTTTGACGTTGTAGTTAAATTCAAGCGTGGTAAGAACAATAAGAGCTATGTATCTGTAGCTCCCTTCGAGAAAAACTAA